>JBJEXB010000001.1:0-5553 GCA_051885395.1 Candidatus Enterousia sp.
AAATAATCCATATACAATATTGTTCGCATTTGTATTAGCAGCAGCAATGTTTGCATGCATGGCATTATTTGGATACAAGACTGTTAAAAATTTGTCTTTCCTGGGTGTATTTTTGACAATGGGAATGATTGGTTTAATCTTGGTCGGATTGGCTTCATTTATTTGGCCAGCCTTGGTTGGCGGAACATTTGGCACAATTGTATGTCTGATTGGTGTATTAGTATTCGCATTGTTCACAGCATACGATATGCAAAATTTAAAGAACGCATATGCACAAATTGGTGACGACACCCAGAAAAACCAAATGGCTGTTTTGGGTGCACTGCACCTGTACATATCGTTCATCGCGATGTTCCAGTATTTGTTAAGCTTGTTTAACAGAGATTAATAAAAAACAAAAAAAGGTGGATAAAAATGGCTTATAAAATAGACCCATCAAAATGTATTGCATGTCACACATGCATGGGTGCATGTCCAGTATGCGCGATTTCAGTTGGCGCAGATGGCAAATGTGTAATCGACCCATCAAAGTGCATTTCATGTGGCACATGTGCAGCAGTTTGCCCAGTAAACGCAATTGCACCAGACACAGGAATGTAAAAAACATTTTTGAAAAAAACATGGGTGGAATGATAAATTCCACCTGTTTTTTATATTGCAAATTTGTAATTTGTATATCACAATATGCGTTGATAAAAACAAGGGTAAGAAAATATGCCAGCAAAAACAATTAATGATATTGTCGCATTATGCAAGCGGCGCGGTTTTATATTCACTGGTTCTGAAATATATGGCGGATTGGGTGGCGCATACGATTATGGTCCGTATGGCGTTGAATTAATGAAGAACATTCGCAATGCATGGTGGAACGCGATGATATATTCACGCAATGATATCGAAGGATTGGATGCGGCATTGATTTCTAATCGTTTATTGTGGAAATATTCTGGTCACGAAAGCAGTTTTTCTGACCCATTGGTCGAATGTAAAAAGTGCGGTGCGCGCATGCGTCAGGATAAAATGCGTGACCCATCAAAATGCGACAACTGTGGTTCAACAGATATTACTGCCCCACGTGCATATCAGTTGATGATGGGACTGTCAATTGGTGCGACCGCAGACGGTGCAATTAATGCATATCTGCGTCCAGAAACAGCGACAACGACATATACGAACTTTAAAAACGTATTAGATGCAAAACCACATAAATTGCCATTTGGTATCGCCCAAATTGGCAAGGCATTCCGTAACGAAATTTCCCCACGTGGATTTGTATTCCGTATGCGTGAATTTGAACAGGCAGAAATGCAGTATTTTGTACGTCCAGATGCGGATGAAAAATATTTTGAATACTGGAAAGAAACACGTATGACATGGTGGATAAATGTACTGGGGATTCCAGCTGATAAATTGCGTTTCTTGCCACATGAAAAACTGGCACATTATGCAAAGGCCGCCGTTGATATTGAATATGCGTTCCCAGACGGATTTGACGAAGTCGAAGGTGTTCATAACCGTCAAGACTTTGACCTGGGGTCACACACAAAATCACAAAACGAATTCAAGATTGCTGCCCATGTTATGGAAAACAAAGACAGCACTGTGAAACTGTCATATTCTGACCCACAGACAGGTGAAAACTTTATCCCATACGTTATTGAAACTGCAATGGGGGTAAATCGTGCGATGTTGGCAGTAATGCACAACGCATATACCGAAGAAGAATTACCGGACGGCAAATCACGCGTAGTTTTAAAACTGAAACCATGGTTAAGCCCTGTTAAGGCAGCGGTTATTCCACTGGCACGCAATGTTCCAGAATTATTAGATACAGCAATGAACATTGAAAATGCACTGCGCAAATTACAAATTGGACGTATTGAATTAGAAAATTCAGGCAACATTGGTAAAAACTATCGTCGTCATGACGAAATCGGTACACCAGTATGCATAACGGTTGACCACCAAACAATGGAAGACGGCACCGTCACAATGCGTCACCGTGACACAATGGAACAAGAACGTATAAAGATTGATGATGTTCCAATGCGCGTATTGCAAATTGTAAATGGACTGTAAAAAAACGCCCTGTGGGGCGTTTTTCAATGAACAAATAACAAAGAACAAATTTCTGGATATTTTTGATTTCCGTATGTTATAATATACGCGTATCGGTGTGTTGCCGATATGGATGTCATAGTCCGTTTTCTTACACTGTCCGAAAAGACATAAAACTTCCAATTTCCTGTTGGGGATTGGATGGTCGCGAATATATTGAATAAGTGACACTATCTGTGTAAGAATAGCTATGAACTTCCAATCCCACTCTTGATTATTCACGGGTGGTTTATTTTTTATACAGCAACCACAGGAATAAACAATGTCTGGCAAGCCATATTCACCAACCGATTTTGATATCAGATTAGGGAATCTGATACAAATAACACGTACGCGATTTGGATTAAGTCAAAAAGATTTGGCGGATAAACTGGGGATAACTTTTCAACAGGTTCAAAAATATGAAACCGCTGGCAACCGCATCGCCGCATCACGATTGAAATCAATTGCAGACGCAATCGACGTACCATTATCAACACTTTTGAATGAATCAGAAAAACCATACATGCACGACAAACAAGTAATGTATGTTATAAAACAAATGTATCGCGCATCACCCAATCAACGTAAATTAATAATTCAATTAATTGATGCAATTGCAAATGGCATTAAATAAAGATAAAAAAAGGGGGCATCCCCCTTTCATTATTTGCATAAATAATGTCGGTTATGGCATTTCCAGAATCGTTACAACGTCATTATACCGCGTCAGGTAACGTGTCCCAGTTATACAATATACCTTGGTAAGTGAATCTTCGTATTCACGCGTTGCAGACAACCAACGTTCGGATATATCATTTTGTGCGCCCTGGTATCCTGAAAACGCGCCCAACGCACCACCAACACTAGCACCTGTAACAGTTGCTTTTAAACGTGCCTTGTTTCCAAAATCAATAATTCCACCGTCATCCGCTGAACGGTATATCGGATAAAAGTTTTCAATTTTATATGATGCGTTGCTTTCGACTTTTTTGCCATTGGCGCCACGTCCAACAGGGGTCAATTTGTCATTGCGACGGATTCTGCTCCAATCTGATGATTTTAAACCAAATGCAGAATCTTTGATATCTGGTATCATTGCAGGGTACATTTTACCCTTGGTCCCAGCAGTATTAATTTTAACATATTCATTATTTGTATCAATCTGACCATTGCACTTATCTCTTTTTGTTATGTTTGTTCTACCATCTGCGGTTTTGCACAAATAATATTTATCATCAGCAGTTATTAAATTCCAGTGGGTCGCAGATGCCTCGTGTATATCTTTGTCTGGATACTTTGCAAGTCTGATATTTACCAAATCCGCCGTATGACATATATCTTGGTTAGGGTTCAGAGTACCCTCATCATAACACCCATACGCGGTTTCTTGGTCTGTTATATTGAAGTAATATTGCTTTTTCTCATCCAATGCACCAGCCTCCATCACATATCCCCACAGGCAGCTGGTTTGACGACCACCAACCTCGCAATCTTCGATACGCAGGACGGAATCACCCGTTGCCAGCACGTTGCCCATTATGCCAGCAGCGGCAGCATTAACACCAGTTGACATGATTACATCACCGCCAACCTTGCCAGCGTATGTATTGCCAGCACCAATCGCCGCACCAGCCAATGCACCGATTACACTGCCTTGAATCTTGCCCTTGTCTGTTCCCAGCAGGTTTTCTTTGCCGACGTCATTTTTACCAACCATATTACCGCCCAGTGCGCCAACAACGGCACTGGCTGCGATTTTAAATCCGGCATTTTGCTTTTGTTCCGCATCCAATACTTTCTTGACATCGTCCATTGTTGGGGCATTGTCCGCAGGAAAAACAAAATCGTATGCGGCACTGGTATAATCCATTTCTGGAAATTCAGATATATTGCAACGAACACTGTCACCAATTGCAACATTCGCACGTGCCAAAACCAAATCAGAACCATCAGCAGCGGCATTTGCGGCACGCATTTCAACAACTGCGACACATTTTGCACCCGTACCACGTCCCAGCCCAGCCGTCGGTTTATCCCATGCAAATTCGCCACCAGGATATACCATACTGCAACGTTCCAAATCATTTATCGTTACGCCAGCGGACGCGTCACCATTGGCAATCTTTTGTGCCAATCCTGCATTTGCAACACGTATTGGTAATGATGATTGCGCATCCGACGATGATGTGGCAAGTCCAGAATCAACACCTGACGCAGATTGTGCCGTTGTAACCATGCCCACACGCGGATTTGCCATATCATTTACCTGATTATATGCATCAGCGTATGTGCGTGACTTGTTCCCAATACGGACACCAGCGCATGCATCATGCGATGCATACGCAAACATTACTGTCAATATCGCAAATTTCGATATTATGTTTTTGGTTTTCATTCCCTCTCTCCTGGCGAATGATTAGAACTGCAATCTTAATCTGGCGCCAATATCAACCATTCCAATTCGACCACTTTCGTACCAATTTGTATAATGGAATACGCTGTCATATGGTGCTGGTTCTTCGTATGGGTCAACCCCACCTGTTGATAACCATTCTGTCTGGGAAACGATGATACTGCCTGATGTTTTAACCTTGCCCAGGTTGGCATATCGTACAAATAAATCTAATTTCAATCCACCGTCCAGGTCTGTGGTAACACCACCTTCCAGCATAAATGCAAATTGTTCTTCGGTGCCACCATTATGGTATGCATACACGTCAGATACACCCGTTAATTTACCAGCAGGGATAACCGATGGATCTGGAACTTCGGCATAGAATGTATTATCGTAAACAACATAGTCCGCAATTGTGTTTAATGAAATACCAGCACCCACCCCGACATACGGACGTAACATACCGCCGGCAATATATCCTGTGAATGAATCAATGTTATAATACACATTCAGCATTGTTACATTATTTGTAATCGCACCACCATCAACAGATGCTTCTACAAATCCACCTGCACCGTTTGATGATTGAACCGTGCTGGGGTAACTGATGCCAGAATAACGCAGATATGAAAAATCAATGCGGATATCATTGTTTATCGCAGCACCAACTGACAATTGTAATGGAATAACACTGTCGGATTTAAAGTCAGCGGATTCAAATGCCCCAGGAACAAAGAAAGAATTCTGTTCCCCTGTATAATCTGCCGACATATTTCCCATAACACTGGCAGAATATCCAACAGAAACACCAATATACAAACCACTGTCCGCCAAGCGGTCATAATCCGCAGGTTGGTAATATTGGCGACCTGCACTGACAGCATTGCTGCCGACACGTGGCAGGGTTCCTGTTATTCTGTTTGGGCTGGCGGCAACACTGCTGTTGGCAGTAATGACATTACCCGCGGTCCCTGGCAAATATACCATTTGCCCCTGGGCATTTGTTGCCTGATATACCTGCCGTGATGGATACGCAGCATGCCCAATCACTGGCACCA
>JBJEXB010000002.1:0-5545 GCA_051885395.1 Candidatus Enterousia sp.
AGCATCCAAGGGTGCTTTGGCATCTGCAACAAAATCAATTGCAACAGAATACGGTCGGCGTGGAATTACCGCAAACTGTGTCGCCCCAGGGATTATTGATACCGAAGTCACAAAAAAGATTGACCCAACATACAAAGACACAATGCGCTCTCAGATTCCAAGTCGCAGGTTTGGAAAACCAGAAGAAGTCGCATACTTGGTCGCATTTTTAGCATCTGAGTTCGCCGCATACATAAATGGCCAACAAATCCATATAAATGGCGGTCTGATAAGATAATGCACAATAATAAATAAAATCGTACGCCTTGCTTATTACAGCAAGGCTTTTTTAATTTAAAACAAATCACAGATATGATATAATCCATATTAATCAGAATTAAGAGAGAGAAACACATGAAAAACAAATATATATTTGCAACATATGCGATCTTTGCACTTTCAATTATATCAAACGCAAATGCTGTACCTTTCAATGTATATGCCAACAGCGTTACAGTACGAAACATTGCCACGATGCAGCACTCTATTGCGACAAATACAATTCAAACATTTGAAGGCACAATGGCTGCCGCACTGGGCAGTCGCGCGCACTTCAATTTATCAAACATAAACAAAACAGATACATCACACGCTGAATATGGTATAATGCCCCAATACGGGCAAATGCCTGTATATGGCGAATATAATGACGACGGCAGTGCGACAATACGCGGTCGCAATGGCGGCGACACAAGTTTACCAACATTCAACAGTTTATGGGCAAACTGGCAGCATTTTGATGACAAAACCAAATTTGATGGATTCAAAAAAATTGATACAGATTATGACGTTATTACTGTTGGATTGGCTGGTGCGCACGCAAAACTAGGCAGCGGAATTTCACAATGGGGCCTGTATGGTGGATATGCTGGCAGCACACAAAAAAATCAATTCTTAGATCTTGATGAAAATGGCGGATACATGGGCGTATATTCAGGACACAGCATCAATAATTTTAATATATCTGCATCTGTAAATGTCGGCGCAATGTTCAGTGACGCAGATTTTGAATATGAATCAAATGATTACTCAAACGCATGGTTGGGCGCCACAATCCACGGCGCATACAATATCGCAATTGATGACACACTGACCCTGCAACCCGGAATTTATGCAGGATACACATGGGTAAACTCAGACGACTATACCATTGGTGCAACAGATATAGGAAACAGCAACCTGAATTCATTTGAATTAACACCAGAAATTCGCGCAATAAAACATATTGGTTCAGGTTGGTTTGGCAGCGCAAACATACGCTATGTTGCAGCCTGGCAAAATGGTGGTGACACAAACATTAACGGCACACACATCAAAGATTTAGATTCAGATAACTATGCAGAATATGGTATTGGCTTAGAAAAATCAATTGATCGTTTTAACATCACATTACATATTGGTCGTCGCGATGGCGGTCAAACAGGCTGGAACGGCGGCACCAGTTTCAAATATATATTTTAAATATAACAAACATCAAAAAAAACGGGCATTTGCCCGTTTTTTTGATGCATACCACCCTATTCCATATTCGCCAATTGTTCCAACTGGTCGGCAGTAATCAGTGCATCAATCATTTCATCTAATCCTGCGCCACCCGCCAAAATATCATCCAGTTTATACAATGTTAATTTAATACGATGGTCAGTAACGCGCTGTTCAGGGAAATTATATGTGCGGATTTTTTCACTGCGATCACCACTGCCAACCATACTTTTACGTGATGCATTTGACGCATTTACCTGTTCCATTCGTTGTTTTTCATACAATTTAGAACGCAACACAGCCATCGCGGTCGCCTTGTTCTGAATCTGACTGCGTTCATTTTGACACGTTACAACAATGCCTGTCGGAAAATGCGTAATACGTATCGCACTGTCGGTTTTATTTACGTGCTGACCACCTGCACCTGATGCGCGAAAAATATCAATTCTGATATCTTTATCTTCAATTACAACATCGATATCTTGTGCCTCTGGCATAACAGCGACAGATGCTGCGCTGGTATGAATACGCCCACCTGCTTCGGTTTCAGGAACACGCTGAACACGATGAATCCCAGATTCAAATTTCATGCGACCATATGCACCTGCCCCGTCAATTTTAAAGACAATTTCCTTGTACCCACGCAAAGATGTCGCGTTTTCTTCGATAACTTCTACCTTCCATCCCTGGCGCAAAGCATACGATTTATACTGATTATACAAATCCCCTGCAAACAACGCAGATTCTTCACCACCAACACCGGCGCGAATTTCCATAATCACACTGTTATCGTCCGCATCATCACGTGGCAACAAAGCAATTTGCAATTTGCGTTCAATATCTGGCAATTTGTGATTTAATTCTGCCAATTGTTCTGCCGCAATTGACTTTAATTCTGGGTCATTTTGCATATCAACCGCATCTGCGATACCATGGGTCACCTGAAAATATTCATTTATTAGTGGCAATATTTCAGACATACGCGAATATTCTTTTGACAGACGCGTCAATTCTGCACCCGACACATCCCCAGAATTCATCTGGGATTCAATTTCTACCGCATGCGACTGGATATCTTTTAACTTCTGTTCTATTATCATTTTTACACCGTTTTCATTAAATTTATAGTATCAGTTATACTCAGCGTTTGTTGCTGACCTGTTGCCATATCTTTGACCGACAAAGAATTATTTTTCACTTCATCTTCGCCAATTATTATGCTGTATTTAGCCTTTATTTTATCAGCATATTCAATTTGATTTTTGAACTTTTTATCTGCATCCAAAAATGGTGCTGTTGCAATATTCGCGTCACGCAAAGCGTTCACAACACTGACCGCATATTCTAAATTTTGATTCCCCATAACCAACACTGCGGCTGTAATTGGATTTTCAAATCTGGTCAAATCAATTGCACCAGATTCCATCAACGCAACAAATATACGTGAAAAACCAATCGCTGCACCAACACCGATTATTTTTGTTTTACTGAATTTTCCAGCCAAGTCCGCATAACGACCACCACCAGCCGCAGTACCTAATTCTGGATGTGATGATAATTTAAATTCAAATACCAATCCCGTGTAATACGCCAAACCACGTGTAATTGATAAATCAATTTCAGCATTTTTTACACCGAACATACGCAGTGTTTTCATAAAATCTGCCAGTTCAGAAATCGCGGAATCTAACTTATCAGATTTATTTACAAATCGTACATAACCATCTGTAAACACAGACTTAATTTCATTTTCCTGACTTTCATTATTTAATGTATCACGCAAGCCTTCTGCAAAGTCATCTTCGCACATTTTGTCGCGTTTATCAATCAGCACAAAAATATTTTTCTTTTGTTCTGCACTTAATTCCAACCAATCAAACAAAGCATCCCAAAATGGACGTGAACCAACCAGAACATAATTATCACCAATAAATTCACGACATGAATCCAACGCACGCGAAATCACAGATATAATTTCTGCATCATAATTTGTGGATAAATTATTTATCCCCATAATATCCATATCCATCTGATAGAATTCACGATAACGTCCACGCTGCGCGCGTTCACCACGATAACGTTTTGAAAACTGTGACGCACGAAATGGGAACGTTAAATCATTCAGGTGACCTGCAACATATCGCGACAATCCAACAGTACCATCATATCGCAACCCCATTTTTGTATCACCCTTTTGAAACAAGAACATCTGAGTTTCAATTTCATCCCAATTATCTTTGTCCGTTAAAACTTCGGCGCGTTCAATTGCCGGCAAATCCAGATTTGAAAATCCCGCCGTACGCAGGACACGCAACATGCGTCCTGCACATTCATCAAAGCACCGTTGTTGCGACGGCAACAATTCTATAAATCCCGACAATGGTTTGGTTGGTTTTAAGTCCATTTTTTATCCTATTTTTATATGATACAGAAAGAATGACAAATTTAATGTCAATTTAATATTTAATCAAGATACGCTATAAACAACCGCCACAATGGGCGTGATGCATCACGGAAAAGAAAATAGTTATATTTTTCATTAATATCATTTTAATTCATATTGACAAAAAATTCAAGTAAAAATAGGAACATCAAAAATACCGATGCAATTGCGCGCCATTTTGATTTAACCAACGCTTGGCGCGTTCAACACCAAATCCATACAGTTCTGAAACAGTCGCCCAAAATTGTGGCGAATGATCCATATGACGCGTATGCGCCAATTCATGCATTACGACATAACGCATAACATCTGTTGGCGCAAATGCCAAACGCCATGAAAACGACATTGTGCCAGACGTAGAACAACTGCCCCAGCGACTGGTTGTATCACGAATTGCAATGCGTTTTGGTCGAAATTCTTGGGGTACGGTCTTTATCATTTGTTTTACCGCAGATAAAAATTGTTGCTTTATAAAATCACGAACCCTGCGTTCGAACATATCCGCCCCACCACCAACCATCAGCGTACACACACCATTTTCGCATATCGTAAAAAGATTTGCGCGACGCGATGGGTCATGGATAACCTGGACACGCATTCCTAAAAATTCAATTATATCGCCTGAATTAATATGTAATTTTTCGGGCGCATTGGCAAAAATACGTTCAATCCAGCGACGTTTAGTTTCAACAAATCGCAACGCAGACGATGCCGGCACCAGCCACGGCTTTGATATATGAATTTCGCGCAATGGACGCGTTTTGGGTCGCAAAGTTATATTCCGCAAACCACGACGCGTATCTATTATAATCGGGACCTGTTCCCCATTTGACAAAACAAAAACATAATCAGACAAAATTACTTACCACCAATAATGCGCTTTATTTCTGCCACAATTGCATCTGCATCAAATCCACGTGCAGAATACACCATATTCCCTGGCCCAGATATACCAAATTCATCAATTCCAAAAACAATATCAGCAATCGCAAACCATGGTGTGGGGGACGCAGCCTCTATCGCGATTAAATGACCACGTAAAATCTTGCGCTTATATATTGCACTTTGTGCGCAAAATGCCGCAACATTTGGGAAACTTGCAACCTGAACCGACGGTTCCAACTTTGACGCAACATCTATGGCTAATGGAACCTCGCTGCCGGTCGCGATAATAGTTGCCGTAACATTGCGACCACGCGCACCGCGTATAATATACCCACCACGCGCAATATTCTGCACCTGGGAACATGGGGTTGGAATCTGCTTTATTTTCTGGCGCGACAAAATTATACACGATGGCGCATCCACAGATTCTATCGCGGACCGCCAAGAATACGCAACCTCTGCCATGTTGCACGGTCTGAAAACATTTAAATTTGGAATTAAGCGCAGTGATGCTAATTGTTCCACAGGTTGATGTGTTGGTCCATCTTCGCCGACAGCAATACTGTCATGTGTAAACACATAAATAACAGGCAACTTTGACAATGCAGACAACCGAATACTGGGGCGCATATAATCAGAAAATGCCAAGAATGTCGAACCATACGGACGCAATCCTGCAACAGTTAAACCGTTCAT
>JBJEXB010000003.1:0-5538 GCA_051885395.1 Candidatus Enterousia sp.
AGGACAACCACGTTCTGCCATAGTGCTGTACACATCTGCATTATGCAGACGTTCACGACTGTTGTTTGCGTATTCATAAATCTGATTTTTTAATACCATTTCTATTTCTTCACAGGTACGCATATTGTTTGATAAATTTTGCGCAGGCGCACCCAACGCATTTGCAATCGCTGTTTCCTGCGCAACCAATTGTTTATACGCATCTGCATTTTCAGGACAACCATGCTGACTTAATTTATTATACAATTCTGCATTTTGATTATGTGCATAGGCATCCTGACTGTCCGCAGCATTTAAATTACGCAACAACAATTTTTCAATTTTTTCACATGTGCTTAACTTATTTTCTGATTTTGATTCGGAAACAACCTCTGTCTTGGCTACAATATGATTACCACAAGATTCTGCATATACTTTTTTCCATTGTTCTAAATCATCTAACTTGCTGTATTTTACTGCATATTGGATTTTATCTGCGACAATATCACACTGGGATTCGGTTAATTGCACAGTTGTGTCCGTCACTGTTGATTGATTATTGCCACGCATTGTCAAACCAACCATTAATCCACATGCAAACAATCCCACCAACGCAACCACACCCCATATTTTTTGTGCGCGTGTCGCAGGTACATAAACATACTTTGACATAGTATTTGTTGATGTTTTCATTTCTCTCTCCTTTTTATTATTTTTTATCTCTATCCGACGATACCATCGCGAATGGTAATCGTACGGTCAGCGCGCCTTGCCAAATTCATATCATGCGTCACAAACAGCATTGCCATTTTGTTTTTTCGCACCAAATCCATCAACAGGTCAAATACAACAACCGCATGTGCAGGATCCAAACTGCCTGTTGGTTCATCAGCCAATAAAATTACAGGGTCATTTGCCAGCGCACGTGCAACCGCAGTGCGTTGTTGTTCACCACCCGACATCTGGGCAGGTAAATGCGATGCGCGATGCGCCACAGATGACGCACGTAATAACTTCATCGCGCGCGCATTGGCGGTGTCCGAATCCACACCTGCTGCCAGCATTGGCAACACAACATTTTCCAACGCGGTAAAGTCTGCCAATAAATTATGACGTTGATATACAAATCCGATTTTATCACGGCGGAAAGCGGTACGCATTTCATCATCCATTTTTTGCGCAGGTGTTCCACATAACAAAATACTGCCCGACGTTGGTTTATCCAGCAATCCCACGCATTGCAACAGCGTAGATTTACCAGACCCAGACTGTCCAACCAACGCGATAATTTCCCCACGATGCAAATCAAAGCCACCACCGCGCAAGATTGGCAATGGTTGCCCACCTTCCATAAAAGTCTTTTTTATATCACGTACAGATAACACAACATCGCCACGTTTTATCTTTGACAAAGAATTCAATATGCTTGACATCGTATATCCATCCTTTATTCGTTCCTTAATACATCAACAGGGTCTGTGGATGCCGCTTTCCATGCTGGATACAGGGTTGCCAAAAATGCCAATGCAATCGCAATTAATGCAATTGCAACAACCTGACCAAAAACCAATTTTGATGGTAATTCTGACAAATAATATAATTCTGCTGGGAACAGGTCACGACCTGTTATCCACTGGAAAAATTTACGTATCGGTTCAATATACGTTGCAATTAATACACCAAATATCGTACCAAAGAACGCCCCAATTACACCAATACTGGTACCTGATAAAATAAATATTTTCATCATTGAACGACGCGAAACACCAAATGTTCGCAGTACCGCAATATCTTTGTTTTTATCTTTGACCAACATAACCAACGACGACACGATATTAAATGCCGCAACAATTACAATCAGCATTAAAATTAAAAACATAACATTTGATTCAACCTGTAATGCACCAACAAATCCGCGATTTAAATCACGCCAGTCACGAACAACAAAACCGTCTGGTAATAAAGTTGCCAATGCTTCTGCAACACGTGTTGTATCCTCGGGATTTTTCAAGAACAAATCAATATGTGTAACGCCGCCTGGAATGTTTAAATATTTCTGGGCGGTTTCCAACGGCATAAAAATATACCCTGAATCATATTCATACATCCCCATAAAGAATGACGACATAACAGGATACGCCATTATACGTGGCATTGTTCCAAACGGTGTTGGTGTTGCACCATTTGCAGACACCAGTGAAATATTATCACCCATTGTCACACGTAAATTACGCGTCAGTGTTGCGCCACCAACCAATTCGCCATCACGAATTGCATCCAAAGGTTTTCCATAAATACGCGTACCTGTTGTTGCCTTGGTAGCCAGGTCCGACATACGAATTCCGCGAATCATTGCCCCTGTACTGTTGCCATTTGCAGTTGCCATAACCTGCCCTTCGGCAATTGGAACAATCGCGGTGGCGTGACTTGCCACTACTTTATTCTGTTTCATTTTATCGATTAAGAAATCATAGTCATTTATTGCGCCATCTTGATGATAAACAACAACGTGACCATTCATACCAACAATTCGCGACAATAATGTATCATGAAAACCGCCCATAACAGACATTACAACAATCAGCGTTGCAACACCCAGTGTTATCCCTATCAGGGACACCCACGAAATCACAGACCCAAACCCACGCTTTTTCGTGGCCAAATATCGAAATGCAATTTTACGTTCCAGTTTTGAAAACATATTTATTCTTCCCCTAAAAATGCACGCAACGCATCACCTGCCAGCGGTGTATATTGATTGTCTGGAATATCCGACGGGTCAACAATTGAAATCACACGTGGCGACATAAACACAACCAGTTCTGCAAACGGGCTGACCAATGTTTCAGGTGTTGTAACAAATGAATGCGTTGGAATACCAACAATTACATAATTGTCCCCTATGCTGGACGGGATATTAAATGATGACAATTCACCCTGACTTGTACGTAATACAATTTTTGCATCAATCTTTTTAAAGCCCCCAAAATCACCATATTTACCCGTTGCACCAACAACTAAATCGGTTTCTAATCTTTCTTCTTTGCCACATTCACCAATATCAAAACGCGATTGCCAACCATTTGGTATTACAAAGCGTCCCTGCGAAATCAGAACAACGTTTGCCTGGGTTGACATAAATTCTTGCAGTGTTTTTGTATTGATTTCAGGTCCCACAACCAGCGCACGTCCAACAACCCCAGGAATTGACATTTTAATATTGTTTGCCCCAAACGCAGGCAGCATATTCATCCAAATTATCGGATTATCTGTTCGTGGATATACACGATATACATCCATATCCCACGCAATCATGTATTTTTTAGACGATACATCTGCGATGATACGCGCAACCTCGCGCTCTGTTTGATAATTTCCTTCGAATACAACCGTTTTGTCCTGCCAATCAACCAGCAAGTTTCGTAAATCAGCCCCATGCATCGCATCCAATAATGCCATTATTATACTTTCATCTTTTGGCATTTTTATCATCCACTTTGCACGTGGATTTAAATGAATTTCCCCAGCGGTCGCATCATATGAATAATATACACGCCCCATACGCGACATTAATTCAACCGCATCGGACAAATCACCCGCTGTAATAGTTCCTGTTATTTTTTCGATTAAATCACCGTCTTCTACAACATCAACGTCCGTTCCAACCAACAATTTATCCAATGCCTGTTTTACAGTTAATTGTTTAAATTCATAATCAGACACCGTCAATGTTGGCAACGGATCACCTGTATTTAAACGTACAATTTCAATTTTTTCTGCTGGCACAACAGACACAACAGATTGATTATTCCAATCAACCGTACAACGCTTTGGTAATTCAATTGAAAAACGACGCGCAGTATCTGTGGTTAATGCCGCCTTTTTTGGAAAAATAGGAACAGAATTTTCATCAATGACCAAATTTTCAACAACATTTATTGTATCATACTGGGGTATATCCGCCTGTTGCTGTGACTGACACCCCAGCAACATCAACAATGCCCCTATACCATAAATTTTTTGTAAAAATTGCTTCGCCAAAATCATATATTTCCCCTTAGGCATTTTTTATATTATGCTAAATATTCATAATTTTTTCAAATTCTTCCAGCGTCATTTCATAAATTGGTTTTTGGGTTGGTGTTGTTAAATCTTTTACCATACCGTACTGTTCATCAAATCGGTCAATTAATGCAGCAATTTGTGGCGTTATTTGATTACGCTTATCCTCGCGCAGGCGGCGACCATATTCTGAAATAAATTCCAACACATCTGCCGCAAAGAACCGTCCCACATAATTTTCTATTGCCATACCACCCTTTTGAACACATATCGCTGACATCATCATACTCATCTGATTGTAAAAATTTGCCAGTTTAATAAAATTCTGAACAGTGATAGCCATATCCCCTTCCTAAATTTATGATTATACGTACTATATGATAAAAGTATTGCCCTATCAAAGCAATTAAATTATAATATGAATCATGAGAATAAAATACCTGGCATTACTGATAACTTTATGTGCATGCGCGTCACCGAACCGTGGTAACATTGATAACGCAACGATATTGAACTGGGAAAACGAAGCCGTTACCACAGAACAATTTGTTCGCGACCATAAATCATGCCTTGGGATAAATAAGCCATCATATATTCCACGTTCACGATTGGCAAAACTGATTGCCCCAAACCAAAGTGGTATTATGCCTGATTGGGACGGTCTGTGGGTTACATTCCAGTCGAACGAATACAAAGACGTTGGTCAACGTTCTTTGATGAGTGTTCCACGCAACACCACATCCAAATCTGTTGGTGCGTACCGTAAATGTATGTTCAGACGTGGATATTTATTGCGCGCAATGTAATTTTTACGCCGACAACTTTTATATTTCATAAAAATATGATATAATATTCGCCATGAAGCGCAAAATCTGGTTTTGGTTATCTTTTGTCCTGGCAATTATATTGGCAGTTTATTTTGGGGTACGCATAATTATGACGTTTATGGGACACGGGTTTTTATCCCAGGTACACCGTGTATCAATATCCGCATCCCCCCAGAACAAGGATTTAGGTGCAATTGCCGCTGCGGCAGGCATTGCGCCTGGCACACATACATACGCCATTAATCTGGATGATTTAAACGCACGCATTGCGGCTGTCCCAGGCGTTCGTTATTCTGCGGTACGTCGCCGTCCTGATGGAAATTTGGTCATTCGTGTCCAGTTATATCAAGCAGTCGCCCTGTGGACAGATGGCACCAGTTTTTACCCCCTGTCAGCAGACGGAACAATTGTAAACCGTCCATCGGACGTACGCGCACCTGGCACAATATTGTTCCGTGGCAAATTGCCAGATGCAATTGATGAAATAACAAAATCTGCACAACGCCTGGCTGGTGATGTTGATTATATGGAATGGATTGAAGACCGTCGCTGGAACCTGCATACAACTGGTGGCATTACCGTTATGTTACCTGAAAAAGACCCATTCAGTGCGATTGGTACACTGGTTATATTAAATAATAATCACAATATTCTGACCCGTAATATACAT
>JBJEXB010000004.1:0-5511 GCA_051885395.1 Candidatus Enterousia sp.
CGACAATTGTGTCGCCGTCCAGTTTTACATCCATTGGCAATTTGCCGTGTACAGAATCGTATTCCAGTAAATATGCGTTCTGTTCCGCTGGTGCCAAATCGTTGACCGCAACAAATTCAATATCATCACGACCAGATTCCAATGCCGCACGCAGTACCAAACGACCAATGCGACCGAACCCGTTAATTGCTACTCTTACTTTTGACATTATTATTTCCTTTCTTTGTTTTCTTTTAATAATTGGACGGATGTATTCTAGCACCATATTTTTTAATATTACAATTGAATTTTAATCTGACCGCATTTATAATTTTTTCAAATGAAAACACGTTCTTATATTATTGCAGGTCCAACCGCATCGGGAAAATCCGCTTTCGCGCACTGTTTGGCAAAGCGCACAAATGGGCTTATCATAAATTGCGACAGCGTTCAAATTTACCGTGGTATTGAAAATATTTCTGCCAGTCCATTTGCAGGACGTCAAATCACATCAGAAATTGATGGGGTACCATATCGTCTGTTTTCAATACTGGATTTAAATTCGCAAATCAGTGTGGCTGATTACTTGCATTTGGCGCGCAGGGAATATAATTCTGCGATGGAATCTGGGTATACACCAATATTTGTTGGTGGCACAGGGTATTATATTAATGCGATTTTAAATGGAATATCCCCAATGCCCGATGTATCAGATGAAAATCGCGCGACGGCGCGTCAAATGGTGGCGCGTGACATAAATGCAGCGCGTAAAATGTTGCCTGATGAATTTACAGCCACAGACCCACAGCGTGTTGCCAGAGCTATTGAGGTTTTTCTGCAAACCGGTCGTCATATAACTGATTTCCAGTCTGCACCGCGTACGGGGCGTATTTTGCCACGTCCGACAACAATTCTGATAAATCCGCCGTCGGAAATTTTATATAAACGCATCGCAGACAGAATTCCAGAAATGTTGTCTGGTGGTGCTGTGACAGAGGCTGAAAATATAATCACATCACATCAAAATCCAAATCGTGCAATTGGTGCTGCGCAACTGGTCGCATATTTGCAGGGCGAAATAACCCAAGACGCATGCATCCAAAATTGGTTGACCCGAACGCGTCAATATGCGAAACGGCAACGCACATGGTTTCGAACCCAGTTTGTTGCCGATTTTACATTTAACAACGTCCCATCAGACGATGATTTAAATACAGTTGCAGATTAACGCATTTTACGTGGTGTGTGTTGTGCGTCTGCAAAGATGCTCTTTATTTGTTGCGCATGGTGATAGGCATCTGCAGCATCACGACGGCGTTCGTTTTGAATAATTTTTTTGCGTGCTGCTTTTGTCTTTTTACGGAATTCGCGTTTTTCTTCTTGCTGTTTTTTAAGACTTACAATGTATGAATTTTCGTCAAACAATATTTGCTTTAATTCTGCCTGAACACGAATGCGCAATTTGTTCTTTGATTTACCACTTTCTGGAATTGGATATTTGTTCATTACATAGCATGAAAGATATGCCGCGATTTTGTTCGCTAATTTTTCCAAGAAGTTCATACTTGTGTTATGTGATTCTGTGTGGGACAGATTTACCTTTAAAAATAATTTTGCTTTTTCAATCAAGAATTGTTCACGTTCACGTGAAAATTCATATTCTGTCAGCATTGTTTCGCCCAGTCTGTCGTATGCGTCAGGAAATACATAGTTTGTGCCACGTGGGCTGAATGTTGATGCAAACGCAGTCATAACGTGAAATTTAAATTCTGCAAATGTTAAGTCCAATGTCTTTGCCATGATGCTAATCTCTCTTTTGGTTGGTTTGTTATACCAGATAGTATAATACAAAAAAATCGTTTGTCAAGATATTGTTTGGCAACTATTTATTTTTTTTTCATATTATTATATGTTTTTGCAATTTCGTCGCCAATTCCTGATTTCTTTATCTTTTCAGAAAATAACGTCGCATTTTCAAATTCTGTATCCAGCATTCCCCAGCCTGCGTATTCCCAATCAATTATTCCAACGATTCGCATAGTCTTTTTATCGACAATTATATTATTGCAAATGTCATTGTGGTTCCAACCATCACCATCGTGTTCCGCCTGAATATCATCCAGCCCGATTGGTGTTGCATTATGCATACGGTATATAAATTCGCCAATTTGTTTGCCCCATGCGTCCCGATACCTTGTAATAGTCCGCAGTGGCAAAGTATTCATATTTTTGCCTGGTATAAAATCATACTTAAAGAACGTATAGTCCCCAGCATTTACTACATCTATTTTTGGAATGCGGATTGGTGCCGCGATTGGTGCAAATGCGTCGGTAATACGCTTTTCACGCATTATTTTGTCACTTGGCGTATGTTTATCAAACGCCTTGCGTATTTTGAATACGTATTTGTTATCAACGATAAATCCAATGTTCCAGCCACCCTTTATCATTTTGGTGTGGCGAAAGTCCAGTTCTGGAAACGCACCACGCAGTGCATTATATTTACGCCGCCAATCATACAGGCGTTCCATTCGGATTTTGCGACGTAATTTGCGTGATGGTATCAGACGGCACAGCACATCACATATTTCAAAAAACTGTTTCCACATCAAATTTTGACCTTTGATTTTTATGCGAATAATGGTATTGAAAAAATCGAAAAAAACAAGTACTTTGTGATTATGTTTCATGCAGGTGATATTGTTAAAGTCTTGATTCCGAATGTTGTTAATTCTGGATATGATTACCGATTAACAGCAGATGCTGATTTTGGCAGTTTTGTTGCATGCACTGTTATGATGCGCCCGTATGTTGGAATTGTTTGGGGATATGGTGACAGTGGATTGCCACAGTCTAAGATTAAAAATGTATCGCGCGTGTTTGATGAAAAATTGTCGATTGCTGATATGCAATGGATACAAAAAATGTCAGAATGGACATTAATGACGCCAGGTGCAGTATTGCGATTGATTATAAATGTGAATGATGCGTTTTCGCCACCACGCACGGAACAATTGTATTCATATTGCGCGCGTGATGATGTCCGTATGACCACAGCGCGTCAATCTGTTGCAGATGCATTTGAATCAAATGATAATGATTCAATGTCCGTGTCTGATATTCAGAATATATCCCATGTGTCATCATCTGTTGTTAAATCAATGATACAGGGTGGAATGTTGGTGCCAACAGATGTGCGCCCCATGATGACTGACGCATTTTCGTATAATTACAGTGATACAGGTACCGTCACTTTGAACGAGCAACAATCCATTGCTGCAAACTGTATCGCAAATGCGATAAATGACGGTGGATTTTCTGTGTTTTTGCTGGATGGTATTACTGGCAGTGGTAAAACCCAGGTATATTTTGATTCTGCATTGCGTGCATACAATTGTGGCAAATCTGTTTTATTAATGATGCCGGAAATTGCACTGACAGCACAATTTATGTCGCGTTTTGAACGACGTTTTGGTGCGCCCCCTGTTGTTTGGCACAGTAATTTAACCGCTGCACGTCGTCGTGAAATATGGCGTGGCGTATTAAGTGGCAAAATTCGTATGGTTGTTGGCACGCGCAGTGCGTTGTTCCTGCCTTGGCAGAATTTGGGTTTAATCGTGGTTGATGAAGAACACGACACGTCATATAAGCAGGAAGATATGGGAAACTATCACGCGCGTGATATGGCGGTACTGCGGGCAAAGATTGCGTCGTTTCCTGTAATTCTTGCCAGTGCAACCCCATCAGCGGAAAGTCTGCAAAATGTCGCACTTGGAAAATATAAGCACCTGCGCCTGACGTCGCGATTTGGGGGCGCGCAATTGCCAACAATTTCATGTGTTGATTTGCGTGGGTCACACCCAGAACCATATGAAATCACTGACGCAAATGGTAATACATCGCAACAAACTGGATTTTTGTCACCTGATTTATGTCGTGAAATCAGACAGAATCTGGACGATGGTCATCAATCAATGCTGTTTATAAATCGCCGTGGCTTTGCACCGATTACCCAATGTAAAAAATGCGGCTGGGTTGCACAGTGTTCGGATTGTTCAGTGGGATTGACATATCATCGGCGTATTGGAAAATTAATGTGTCACATGTGTGGGCGCACATTTGATTTGCCAAATATCTGCCCTGAATGTGGCGGTGCGATTTCAATGCGTGGCGCAGGACTTGAAAAAATCCAGCAAGAGGTGTCTGTCCGTTTCCCAAACGCGCGTACGGCATTGGTTTCCAGTGATACAATTTCATCACGCCAAAGTCTGGAACGGTTGGTTCGTAAACTGGAAAATGGTGAAATTGATATTATTATCGGCACACAGATTCTGGCAAAGGGTCACCATTTCCCAAACCTGACATTGGTCGGTGTGGTGGATGCAGATATGGGATTATTCGGCACAGATTTTCGCGCAGCAGAACATACGTTTCAACAATTGTTCCAGGTTGCAGGTCGTGCAGGTCGTGGGGATGCACCAGGACGTGTTTTATTACAGACGTATCAGCCAGATAATCCTGTTTTAACCGCAATTTGTGCTGGTGACCGTGATGCATTTATGACTGCGGATATGGCAGGACGTCGTCTGGCGCAAATGCCACCATTTGGTCAATTGATTGCATTAATTATAGAGGGACAAAAAGAATCCGTCTTGCAAAAATTCTGTGCGGACCTGACCGCGGCGGCACCAATTTTGAACGGTGGAAAAATTATGGGACCAATTACCGCCCAGGTTTATCAAGTGCGTAATTGGTATCGTATGCGTTTTTTGGTGTCAGCTGGCGCAACGGCGAAACTGCAACCAATTGTTCAGCGTTGGGTGTCGTCGGTGCGTGTGCCTGCGAATATACGTGTGAAAATCGATGTTAATCCCCAGAATTTTATGTAGCACACATCAGATTGTGTGATATAATACTCATATACAAAAACAAGGGGGAAATTATGTTTATGTATTTTGTTGCATTTGTATTTTTGTTCGCATTGATTATGCTGTGTGTGGCGTTGATATGTGTGCCAATTATGATTGCAAATGCGCGTGGCATCACAGGAAACGAGAAGTTGATAATAACAATATTATCCTGGCTGGGGATATTGTTTGGCGTAACGTGGATTATTGCATTGGTTCTGTCGTTGGTATGGGGCAATCCAAAAGATAATTTGGAAAATCTGGAAAAATTATCCAAATTGTACAAAGATAAAATAATCACAAAAGAAGAATTTGAACGCCAGAAAGCAAAATATTTATCTTAAAAAAAGCCCCAAATGGGGCTTTTTATTTAGCGTGATTTCTGTTGTGATTGTTCAGTCTGTTTTGCTTTGGCACGTCCAAACAATTTTCTGATGCCATTTACGAATTTTTCAGCCAATGTTGGGGCTTCGAAACGTTCGCGTTCACGACGTTCTGCGCGTAAAGTCTTTGCACGTTCATTATGTTTCAACATTGCTTTTAATTCTTCGGGGTCACGTACATTTGATACGTCATAAACAACTTCTTCTTCACTTACATATTTTTCCATTTTTTATCCTTTTTT
>JBJEXB010000005.1:0-5431 GCA_051885395.1 Candidatus Enterousia sp.
AAACATATTTTCGGGGTCGGTGCAATGACCGGCATCAGTCGTATTTTCGGGTTCATTCGCGATATGCTGATTGCGCGTGTCTTGGGGGCAGGGCGATTGTCGGACATATTCTTGGCGGCGTTTAAATTGCCGAATTTATTCCGTGACCTGTTGGGCGAAGGCGCATTGTCTGCAATATTTATCCCGATGTACACCACAAAAAATAAAGACAAAAATTTTGCGCAAAATGTATTTGCGTGGTTGGTTTTGGTGCTGCTGGGGATTACGATATTGTTTGAAATCTTTATGCCACTGGTTATATGGATTTTAGCCCCTGGTTTCGCAGATGAACCTGGGAAAATGCAATTAACCGTAACGATATCGCGAATAATGTTCGTCTATGTGATTTTTGTCTGTGGGGCGGCATTTTTATCTGCGATATTAAATGCGTTATCACGGTTTTTATTGGCGGCATTTATGCCTGTATTATTAAATATTATGCTGATTGGGGCATTGTTGGCATCTGCTTTCTATGCAAGTGGCACCATTTTATACATAATGGCAGGCACAGTTGTTGCGTCTGGTGTTATTCAGTTCGGTATTCTGTGGCATCGAATACGATCGCGTCATTTTGGACTGCGTTTGGTTGTTCCGCGTTGGACTCCTGGGGTTCGGGATTTGTTCAAACGTCTGGGTATCAGTATAATCGGCAGTGGATTTTACCAAATAACAATAATCGTTGGAACATTGGTTGCCAGTTTTGAAAGTGGCGCTGTGTCGTGGTTATATTATTCTGACAGAATTATACAGTTGCCATTTGCAATGATTGGATTGGCAGTTGGGACAGTGTTGATGTCTTCAATATCAAACGCATTGGCAGAAAAAAATATTCGCAGTGTGCATATTCAACAGAATTCATCAATGCGTCGGTCGCTGATGCTGATTTTGCCGTGCGTGGTGGGTTTGCTGGTGTTGGCAGAACCAATTATACGTTATTTATTTCAATATGGTGCGTGGACTGCTGCGTCAACACACGCTGTGGCAATGGCGATACAGATTCAGGTATGGGTATTGCCTGCAATGATGATAAGCCAGATTTACAGCAAAACATTATACGCATCCCAGGATGTAAAAACGCCTGTCCGCACCAGTATGATATCTTTGGCAATGGCAAGTATCATTTATCTGGCAGGATTCCCGTTCATTGGATACTTGGCGATTCCAGTTGGTATTGTAATCAGTGGATATTTGAAAAACTATTTATTGGGTCGCGTATGTCGTGCACGCGGTCTGGTTCATCATGACCGCCGCACTTTGCGTGCAGTTGCAGCGTTCAGTATTCTGTCCGCAGTGCTGGGAATTGGGCTGTCTTTCGTGCCGATTACCAGTATATGGATGCTGGGGATTGCAATATGTGGTTTCGCAGTAATATATCTGCCGATTGCATATATCATTGATAGAAAAATATAAAGTTGAAACGGGACTTTTTATGTGATAAAATCTTAAACAAGAATGTAAGGAGTCCTAAAAAATGAAAAAAATCATTTCATTGGCAGTATTAACTGCAATGGTGGCTGGTTGTACTAATATGGGAACAAACAGTACCGCAAATTCTGGATATGGTTCTGACGGTTTTGGCGAAGAAGTGTTGGCAACAGAAACAACTGCAACACCACAATCATTGAATAATGCATATTTGTTGGCACCTGCACCAAAATATTATGTTGGCAGTGCATACAAGGTCGAAGATGTTCAATACATCCCAATGGAAGATTTGACATATAACCAGACAGGTATTGCAGGAATAATCCCAACAGAATTAAACGGAACAAAAACCAGTAATGGCGAAACATTTGATATAAATCAAATGGTTGCGACCAGCAAAACATTACCATTACCAACAATTGCACGCGTTACCAATTTGGATAACGGTCAATCTGTTGTTGTTCGTGTAAATAACCGTGGTCCATTTGTAAATACACGTATTATGGACTTGTCACCAGCGGCGGCACGTCAAATTGGTATGAATGGTCAGTCCAAGGTACAGGTTCAAGTTCTGGCAGACCAATCAACCGCTGTAAAGAACGCGACAATGGGGACAACAACATATCAACAGACCCAGACAATTGAAACAACCCCGACCCAGGTTACAGAAACTGTTACAACAACAGTAACATCTGCGCCTGCACCAGCAGCAGTTGCGACATCTGGTGATTACAGTGTTCAGGTTGCCGCATTGTATTCCGAAGACAGCGCAAATTCATTGGCTGCCCGTATGCGTTCATACGGCGATGCCGTTGTTGTCAAAGAAGGTGACCTTTACAAAGTACGTATAATTAATCTGGATGCACCAAAGGCACGTGGTGTAATTGATGCACTGCGCAGTAACGAAGGTATGGCACCTGGATTATTAAAAAGCGGTCGCTGGGTAAATGCTGACAGCATTTAATCCAATGCTATTTAAATAAAAAAATCCCCCAAAGGGGGGATTTTTTGTTTGATGAATATTACCGCAAATGTATGTGCTTATCAATTGGTATAATGGCTGCGGGTGTTGGGCCGCGCTGACCATTATAATGACTGGCGGAATTGATATCGTATGGATTGCGTGCGCCTTTGAATTCTTCGTAATAAATTTGACCTATACGCATTTGTGGAAATACAACAGTTGGGTACAACGTCGCAATTTCCAATGTCCATTGACCACAGAACCCATCGTCGCCGCGTCCTGCGGTATGATGATTTAATATAAAATTGCGCCCAACAGACGATTTCCCATCAATATACGGGAACAGGTTGCGTGTTTCTGTGTATTCAATTGTTGCCCCCAGATATCCAATTTGTGGTGATAAAATCAGACCTGTTTCTGGGATTTCTATATCAATTGTTTCGTGTGATTTTTCGTCACATGGATTTAATAAAAATTTAGGGTTGCGAATATCGTATTCTTGTGGACTGTGCAGATATTCCAGATATGCACCCTTGTCATCAAACCAATCGCCCATAGAATATTTTCTGCCTTTGTCGAATTCAATTGCAGGCTTCATACCAAATGGCAATGTATGTTTATATACTTTTAATACATTTCCCAAGTGTAAATCATAACTATTACTGCCCAAACATCTTATATCAAACGGACTAATTACAATATCTGGGGCATTATCAGGATTACTGGGGATTGGTGTATTCATACGACGCAGAATTTCAGGACCGGTTAATTGCATTTTTATTTCCTTGTGTTTGATGACGGTCTCTCTCTGACACAGTATGTTATCAACTATGCCCTGTTTTGCAAGATTTTTATTCACTTTTGGATTTGGTGTGCTATGGTTCAAATTATGACAAAGACATATTCTGGATTTATTGCAATAATTGGGCCAACAAACGCTGGCAAAAGTACTCTTATGAACCAAATCATGGGGCGCAAGGTGTCAATTGTGTCGCACAAAGTGCAAACGACACGTACGCGCCTGCGTGCGATTAAGATGGTTGGCGCACGTCAATTGATATTTATTGATACACCTGGTATTTTTCGCCCATCACGCAGGCTGGACCGTGCAATGGTTGGTGCTGCAATGGATGCAGCAGGGGATGCGGATGCAATTTTGCTGATAATCGATGCCCAGAAAGGTGTAACGGATACAGTGCGCGGACTGATTGAAAAAATCAAGGACCGTCCAAATCTGTTTGTTGCATTGAACAAATCTGACGCTATCCGCAAGCAAGATTTATTACCAATCGCGGCAGAAATCGCAGGACTTGCCCCGTGGCGTGAAATATTTATGATTTCCGCATTAAAAGATGATGGGGTGCGTCAAATGCTGGATGCGCTGGCAGCGGTTATGCCAGAAAGTCCATATTTGTTTGATGCCCAGGATGCGCCTGATGTTCCAGATGAATTGTATCTGGCAGAATTAACACGGGAAAAGATTTATAAATATATTCATCAGGAATTGCCATATCATATCAATGTTGTTACAGAACGGGTTGATGTTGATGCCGAAGGTGTATTGGATATATATCAAAAAATTGTTGTCCAGAATGACGCGCACAAGAAAATAGTTATTGGGCGTGGTGGCACACAATTACAGAAAATAGGCACATCTGCCCGTCATGATATCCAGAACCAATGGGGTGTAAATGCGCGTTTGCATTTGTTTGTGCGTGTTGAACCTGATTGGGAAAACAAGTCAGAAAATTATACAGACCAAGGCTTAGAGTTTAAGAAATGAAAAATATATCATATAAGAAAGTAATATCATTTATTTTGGGCGCAGGTATGCTGAGTGGATGTGCTACATCACGCAGTGATAATTTTGCACGCTATGTTGTAACAGCAAAACAGGATAATAAGGTTGTGTTCCATAATGTATCAGGAATCCCAGTACAACGCGTAATGACATTTGATAATACAGAAATGGATTATTATCGCAGCATTAACGTTGGTGATACGCTGGGGTGTGAACGTGCTTTTTCAGATACGCAATTGGTAATTGGCGCACGTGATGCGAATATTCGTTTAATCAGTCGCGCTGACATACTGCGCATGCTGGAATTGCAACAACAAACTGCACGTCGTGACAGCTTGATAAATTCGATGAACCAAAAGCAGAAATAAAATGATAAACACATCACTGCATACATCTGATTTTGATTTTGAATTGCCACCAGAATTAATTGCGTCACATCCGTTGGAAAAGCGTGATGCATCGCGTATGTTGGTGGTGGATGGAAATAATGTCGCTGACCGACATATTCGTGATTTTTTGGATTATTTAAAGCCTGGTGATGTCGTGGTGTTTAATAATTCGCGTGTTATTCCTGCGCGATTTATGGCAAATGGTAAACACGAAATAACCTTGCATACATGTATGTCTGATGACAACAAAATATGGTGGGGATTATGCAAGAAGTTTACAAAAATGCATGTCGGCGACATATTGACTTTGGACGATGGCACACAAATAAAAATACTTTCTGTAAATGATGAAAGTGGATTAAAAATCGAATTTTTATGCGATGATGTATTTGCTGTATTGGACAAGGTTGGAAAATTACCATTGCCACCGTATATGAAGCGCGACGAAGAAATTTCTGACCGTGAACGTTACCAGACGGTTTACAGTCAACCTTTGGGTTCATTGGCGGCGCCAACTGCTGGGTTGCATTTTACCCCTGAATTAATGAGTGAAATTGAATCACGTGGTGCAACCGTGGTCAAGGTTACGTTGCACGTTGGTGCGGGTACATGGATGCCTGTTAAAACCGAAGATTTGTCCAAGCACAAGATGCACCGTGAATGGTGTTGTGTAACAGCAGCGCAGGCGGAAATTATTAATAATGCGACGCGCGTCATCGCAGTTGGTACAACATCAATGCGTACGTTGGAATCGGCGGCGCGTCGCGCAATGCCTGGTAAACGTGTTGCGCCATTTTGTTCGACAACGAACAT
>JBJEXB010000006.1:0-5264 GCA_051885395.1 Candidatus Enterousia sp.
TTCGCGTACCCACATCAATACACCAGCATCTGCAACAATCAATGCATCAGGCTGCAAATAATTTATTATTTCACTGACGCGTGGCATATTTTCAAAGTCCCTGTCGTGGGCAAATAAGTTAAATGCCAGGTAAACTTTTTTACCATTCTGGTGTGCGAGGGTTATACCAGTCTTCACCTCTTCGACTGTAATCTTGGCGCGGGCACGCATTGAAAATCCAGGCAACCCTGCATAAATAGCATCTGCCCCATACAAAATTGCAGTTTTAAACGCATCCAGCGTTCCTGCTGGCGACAATAATTCTGGTAATTTAATCATAAAGTATATTTTGTACGCTTATTTTTTAAATGCAAGTATTTTAATCAGTATCCCATTGTACGCCTGGTCCAACCATTCTTGGCGGTTGCCCAATTTGACATTTTCTGCAACGAATGCATTCTGTTTTCTATCAGTGCGGTCATAAAATCATTAACCATGTTTGCAGGGATAGAATTTATTGCTTTTATTGTCTGGTTACCCAAATAACCTGTTTTAGGCAAGTTTGCACTAATATATTCATTCAATGTTTGTTGCAGTGTTTTGGTTGGGATTGTTGGACCACTCATCACACTCATATCAAATACGGCATTTCGTACGCGGGCACTTTCTATTTGTGGGATTTTAGTATTATCCCAATATAAATCTTTATATATCGTACGCGCATGAAACATTGTTAAATATTTTACATCATGCGGCATATCCGACGTCGGATTTTTTTTAAGATAATTATTTAATGTGGTCTGTGTTATTCCCATATTAGTTGGCTGGTCTGATATCTGATTTTTACCGTCTGTATATCCACCTTCGCGTTGAATCAATTGTTCAAACGCGATATCAAAGTTTTTGTCATTCATATTTTATTTCCTTTTATAAAAAAAAGCCCTGCGTGGGCAGGACTATAAAAAAACCGCAGGAGTATCCTGCGGAAATTCTGGTGCCGAGTGTCGGGTCTTATGGCGTAGTAAAAAAACCAAATTTCCAACAGTTTTAGCAAGTTGATGTTTCAATCTGCATCACACTCCGCATCGCATAGCATTTTAACAAGTTATATCCAGCTTGTACATGTTTAATTTATCTTTTTCTTATTACACATAGATAAAGATAACAGAATACAGGCTTGACAAATATAAAACAAGTATTATAATTTCTGTGCTATGACACAAAGAAAAAACTGTATTTATTGCAACCGAGAAATCACGACACGCAGCAAAGAACACGTTATTCAAAATGCGCTGGGTGGTTTATATGAATCCGAAGACATCTGCTGTCCAGAATGTAATAATTTTATTAGCAAACATATCGATGTGCCATTTACCACGATATTTAACCCAATCATAAGCAGGATAGACAATTTTTCTAAAACTAATAACACCAAATCTACACCGCTATGCACTGGTACGATTGTGTATAAAGGAAAGTATTACGAAGCAAATATCAAGGCGGGCAAAGTTGTCTCTTGCCCAGAATTAAGTCGTGAATTGCGTTGCGACATCTCAAAATTACCATTGCAAATTGTTAGCTATAATTTTGATTTAAAAAATTCTGCTTTTCGAATAGGGATTGCAAAAATTGCATTTAACTATGCAATGGCACAAAATATTGATTTTAAATATTTGGAATCAGGTTTGGTTGTGGATAAATCAGGTAATGCTGTAAACAGTATAAAATATAATTATAACATTATCCCATTTTGTCCATTGAATCCCGTTGATGTCAGTTTAGAGCTTGATGGCGACGCAAGCGAACCGTTCCATAATATGATATTATTTTCTCAGCATAATGAATTATGGTGTTATGTTGATTTGTTTAACACTTTTCAATATTACGTACTGTTATCAGATAAAATACCGGAAAATCATAAAATATATGCAAATTACACACAGACATTGCAAAAAATCAATCATACTGTACCTGTTTTGTATGATTTGCATGATCCAAAAACAGTCATGATTTATGCCCAGCAATATGGTGTCGAACCTTGTATGGATACGGCAGAGTTTTCAAAGCGTGTAAATAATGCGGTGGCGCGAAAATCACAAAAGATGTCTCAGTCAAAAATATATTCTTCACGTATTGAACGTATCCCGGTTATAAACTATATGACACGTATGCATGGCCAGACAGAACAAATGTTTTTGTTCTATAGCGCAATGCAGATGTATTTTAGCAACGATGAATTTCAAGAGCGTAATTTCAGAACATTAACTCCATTGTTGGGCGGTGGTACAGGCTTTTATCCGCATGAAGTGTTTGATATATATTCTCGTAATCCGGAATTTGTAGAAAAATATACGACGATAAAATTTAATAGGTTGAATCAGTTTTTGTGTCAGTCGGTCGTTAAATAAAAAAAACGCACCAAATAGTGCGTTCTAAAACTGGTGCCGGTTGTCGGACTTGAACCAACGACCCTCTGATTACAAATCAGATGCTCTACCAGCTGAGCTAAACCGGCGCGTCAGTATTTATACAATAAATCATAATTTAATGCAAGGACTTTTTAGCGTTTTTTAACAAAACATTTAAAAACCGCCTTGAATGGCGGTTTCAGAAGCGAAATAAAAGTTTCTATTTAACGTGCCTTGCGACGTGTACCACCCGACGTAGTGCGGGATTTTGATGTCACCGTCGATTGACGCGATGCAGATGCGCGACCACGTGACGCATGTGGGCGGCTGGTGCGGCGGTCAGATTGCGCGACATAATCATCGTCACTGTCTGTGTCTTCATAATCGTCGTCTATATCGTCTGTGTCATCATAAACGGTTGTGCGTCCATCTGCACCGTCCATAATATCGCGGATAGTGTTACGCATTTGCGGATGTCTGTCTGAATATTTTTTTATACCAAACAATATTGCCGCAGCCAGATATTTATCCATATCACGCGCGTCAAATGCACGCCCCAGATGCTTTTTTACACCATCTGCAACATCTGACACAACATCATGTGCGTGATGCATAAATGACCGATGACGACGTGCAAAGAATATTTCGTTTATCCATATTCCAATAACCAATGCCAACATCGGAATCGCAGCACATATCAGAAAGTATTTAAACACACTGTCATTGCAGAACATACCTGAAAATATTGCGTCACATGTACGCGGACAATGCAGCAATATTACCGCGATAATTTCATATAATATGAAAACCGTAAAGCATATTTTTGATTTCAGCATTTATATCTCCTTTTTTTAAATACAATAATATTATCGCGTATTTGATGTATGAATGCACCAGGAAGATATGCCAACAAAAAAATCCGCCATTCAGCGGATTTATTAATTATGATTTTTTATTCAGATTCATGCTTTGATTCGCGTTCTTCGATTGCATCTGCAACCGTTTTTATTTGCAACAACTGATTTTCCAATGCTGTACGTTCCGTTGTTTTATATCCTACTTCTTCGGATTGTGGTGTATCGGCAGGCTTTGCAGTTTTAACCGACGTATCTGATGTTTTTTTATTTTTTTCATCCGTTACCACAGATGTCGCATCAGATTTTTTGGGCGCAGATGCTGATGGCGCAACCGCTGGGTTTATCAGATTGTTGTATATTTCCATCGCTTCACGTGTACCAATAATGTCACGCTTTAATAATTTATTTTCTGGCCCTGGGATAAACCACTGGTCTAGTTTTTCAGCCGTTATCTGCATCAGTGGTCTGGTACGCGCATCTGAAATCCAATTCGGCATCATTGGCGTATCAGAATAATACCACAGCATTCCCATATACACCAATCCCATTACCACAACACCGCGAATTATACCGAATATAACCCCCAATGTATGGTCAGTTACATTCATGATACTTTCCTGGATTTTATCACGCAATTTTTGGTTTATAAAACCAACAATCAGCAATATCGCAAAGAACACGACAAAATACGACGCGACCAATGTTCCAACTGTTGATTCGGACACGTTAAACCAACTTTGTAACAACCCATCCAAGAAAGGTGATGCGAAACGTGCCGTAATCGCAGCCACAACCCACGACATTGTTGCAACCGTTTCGTAAATACCACCACGAATAGTCGCCCAAATTGTGGATGCCAATATGACACCCACATATATATAATCAAGTGTTGTTAAATTAAACATTGATTTGTTCCCGATATATTAAACACGCATTTGCATCGATTATTTCTTGCGCTTTACTAACACGATTCCTAAAACAACCACTGCTGCAATCAGCAATACATACCAATACAGGTTTGTATTCCCAAATATGCTGTTGTTAGTTTTTTTTTGTGCTTGCGCGCCTGGCTTGTATTGTGTGATTGCATCGGCACGTGACGCATTTGCACTGCGAAATGCAGCAGCATCAGATTCCATTGCCTTTCTATTTTTTTCGGCAGTTGCCTTGTCACTGTCTGACATATCAACTTCGACGGCTTCCCGTAATTCATCTGCCATAACGTCAGCGTATCCTTGGAAACATTTGTCACCAACAACAATTACAGGCACACCACCACTGTTATATTTGCATTTGTCCAGTGCGTCCAAAAATACTTGGCGGTTTGTTTCATCCATAACATTAACTTCGGTAACTGTTAATGTTGGATATTCATAAATCAAATAGTCTTTGAAAAAATCACGCGCGTGGTGACAATGTGGACAAGATGGCGAATGATAAATTGTAATATTTGCCGCAGATGCCGCGCCAATAAACGCCAAACCCAAAATAGCAGATAAGATTGATAATTTTTTCATATATTTCTCCTTTTGATGTTTGGATTATAGAAATATGACGCATACAGCGCAAGCCATTTTTCAGAAAAACGCTATAAAAATTCCTGTTGTTTTTTATCGCAGCCCAATACACAATATTTTCATCAAAACAAAAAAGGGGATATCATGTTCACATTATCACAATACCAATTACCATATGAAACAAATGCATTGGCACCATATATGTCAGAAGATACGTTAAAAACCCATCATGGAAAACACGTTGCGACATACATATCTAACCTGAACGATTTAATTACAGGCAGCAAATACGAACAAATGTCATTAGAAGAAATCGTTATCCAAAGTGCAAAGGTTGACGCTGATAAAAAGATTTTTAACAATGCCGCCCAGGTGTATAACCATAATTTCTTTTTCAATACAATGCGCCCAAAGGGTGGCGGCGGTGTGCCATACGAAATTGCCGTATCATTTAATGGTGGCGATAAATTCCGTAAACAGTTTAAAACGGCAGCATTATCTGT
>JBJEXB010000007.1:0-5172 GCA_051885395.1 Candidatus Enterousia sp.
CTATGTTTTTTCTTGACAATCTGGGGGGGGATGGTTATAGTATGTTCGCTTTCTGTGTAAATAAGGAAAGCAAAAAACATAAATAATCTGAACAAATCCGACGGATTTACAATCGCTACATGTATCGTGATGTGTAGTTTCTGGCGTGTTTGGGCGGATGAAAAGGTACAGAATAACAAAGAGATTTTGAATGCCAACAGTAAATCAACTGATTCGGAAACCTCGTAAAAAGGTCGTCGTAAAATCTACGGCACCAGATATGATGGAAAATCCGCAAAAACGTGGTGTTTGCACGCGTGTGTACACTACAACCCCTAAAAAACCTAACTCTGCGCAGCGTAAAGTTGCCCGTGTTAAATTGGCGAATGGTCGCGAAGTAACTGCATATATTCCAGGCGAAGGGCACAATTTGCAGGAACACAGTGTTGTTATGATTCGTGGCGGTCGTGTAAAGGACTTGCCTGGTGTTAAATATCACATTATACGTGGTGTCTTGGATACCAAGGGTGTGGAAAGCAGAAAACAGGGTCGTTCTTTGTACGGGGCGAAAGTAAAGAAATAATAATACATACAGGCTTACCTGTGTGAGTAATTGGGACGCATCCCAGTGAAGAAATAAAAAGGAAAACAAAATGTCAAGACGTAAAGCAGCAGCAAAGCGCGAAATTTTGCCAGATTCCAAATATAATAATCTGGTTGTTGCAAAATGTATTAATGTTGTTATGTGGGACGGCAAGAAAGAAGTTGCCGAAGAAATTGTATATGGTGCATTAGACGCGCTGAAAAAAGTTGCAAAAGATGGTGATGAATTGACTGCATTCTTGGAAGCAGTAGATGCATTGAAACCATCAGTTGAAGTAAAAGGTCGCCGTGTTGGTGGTGCAACATATCAGGTGCCTGTCGAAGTTAGACCGGCACGTCAGCAGACGTTGGCACTGCGTTGGTTGGTAATGTTTGCACGTAAACGTGGCGAACGCTCGATGAAAGACAGATTGTTTGGCGAATTGCGTGATGCACTGAATGGTCAGGGCGGCGCATTTAAAAAGAAAATCGATACACATAAAATGGCGGATGCGAACAAGGCGTTTGCTCATTTCCGTTGGTAATTTGATTTTAAGGAATAAAATCACAAACAAACAAAAAAATAAGGAAAGAACAAATGTCAGTTGGAAAAACCGCACCATTACATATGTATCGCAATATTGGGATTATGGCTCATATTGACGCTGGTAAAACAACCACATCTGAACGTATCCTTTTCTATACCGGTAAAACATATAAAATCGGTGAAGTGCATGATGGCGGTGCCACTATGGACTGGATGGAACAGGAACAAGAACGTGGTATTACAATTACGTCTGCGGCAACAACATGTTTCTGGCGTGATCATCGTATTAACTTGATTGACACCCCGGGGCACGTGGACTTTACAATGGAAGTAGAACGTTCATTGCGTGTTTTGGACGGTGCTGTTGCAGTATTTGAATCTGTGTCGGGTGTTCAGCCCCAGACAGAAACTGTATGGCGTCAGGCAGACCGTTATAACGTTCCACGTATTTGCTTTGTAAATAAAATGGACCGTATTGGTGGAAACTTCTTCCGTTGCGTTGATATGATTCGTGAACGCTTGGGTGCAAATCCATTGGTCGTTAATTTCCCAATCGGTGCAGAATCTGATTTCAAAGGCGTTGTTGACGTTGTTGAAATGAAAGCAATTATCTGGGAAGATGACTTGGGCAAAGACCCACACGTAAAAGAAATTCCGGAAGAATTAAAAGCAAAAGCCGAAGAATTACACAACAAATTGATTGAAGAAGTTGTGACTTTGGATGATGCGATAATGGAATCTTATATGGAAGGTAATATTCCAGATGTTGCAACAATCAAGAAATTGATCCGCAAGGGTACAATTGCGCAAAACTTTAATCCTGTTTTGTGTGGTACAGCATTTAAAAACAAAGGTGTACAGCCGTTGTTGGATGCAATTGTTGATTATTTGCCATCACCATTGGATATTCCTTCTATCAAGGGTACAAAGATGGATGGCGAAACAGTTGCAGAACGTCATGCTGATCCAAAAGAACCATTCAGCGCATTGGCGTTTAAGGTTGCAAATGACCCATTTGTTGGAAACTTGATGTTTATCCGTATTTATTCTGGTAAATTGACATCAGGTTCATACATCTATAATTCTAACCGTGATAAACGTGAACGTGTTGGTCGTATGTTGTTGATGCATTCAAATCAACGTGAAGAAATCAAAGAAGCATCGGCTGGTGACATTATCACATTGGTTGGTATGAAAGAAACAATTACAGGTGACACACTGTGCGATGAATCAAATCCAATTGTTTTGGAAAACATCCACGTTCCAGAACCTGTTATCAGTATCGCTGTTGAGCCCAAGACCAAGGCTGACATTGAAAAGATGTCTTTGGGATTGCAAGCATTGGCAAAAGAAGACCCTTCATTCCGCGTGTCGGTTGATGAAGAATCTGGTCAAACGATTTTGGCTGGTGTTGGTGAATTGCACTTGGAAATTTTGGTTGATCGTTTGCTGCGTGAATTCAAAGTTGACGTTAATGTTGGTGAACCACGTATTGCATATCGTGAAACATTCCGCAAACCAGTTACCGAAGAATATACCCACAAAAAACAGTCTGGTGGTTCTGGTCAATATGCTCAGGTTAAGATTGAATTTGAACCATTAGAACCAGGCAAGGGGTATGAATTCGAAAACAAAATCGTCGGTGGTGCGATTCCAAAAGAATACATCCCGGGTGTTGAAAAGGGTTTGAAGATAGCACAACAGACTGGTGTTCTGATTGGCTATCCAACGGTGGATTTCAAGGCTACATTGGTAGATGGTAAGTATCACGAAGTTGACTCTAATGTATTGTGCTTTGAAATTGCGGCGCGTGCATGCTTCCGCGAAGCGATGAAGAAAGCTGCGCCAAAATTGCTGGAACCGATTATGAAACTTTCGGTTAATACACCGGAAGAATACGTCGGTGACATCATCGGTGACCTGAACAGTCGTCGCGGTCAAATCAACGGTATTGAAACCCAGTTTGGAAACCAACTGATTTCTGCGTACGTTCCGTTGGCGAACTTGTTTGGATACGTCAAAACCTTGCGTTCTTTGTCGCAGGGACGTGCAAATCCATATATGGAATTGTCGCACTATGACGAAGTTCCACAGAACGTTGCAGATGAAGTTATAAAGAAATTAACAAAATAATAAAAAAAAGATTGAGATTTTTGATTTCTGGTTTATGATTGCGATTGAAATCCAATGAATCGGAAATCAAATTTCGAAGTCGAATTTAACAAGCCAAGCCTAAGGAGAAAACTATGGCAAAAGAAAAGTATGTAAGAACCAAGCCGCATGTTAACATCGGTACTATTGGTCACGTTGACCACGGTAAAACAACATTGACAGCTGCTATCGTTCATTACTATGGTGTCGGTGCAGACCGTGAAAAAGGTGTTGATAACATCGATAATGCACCAGAAGAAAGAGCACGTGGTATAACAATTAATACAGCACACGTTGAATATGAAACAGAACATCGTCATTATGCTCACGTTGACTGCCCAGGACACGCGGACTATGTTAAAAACATGATTACTGGTGCTGCTCAGATGGACGGTGCTATCTTAGTTGTTGCTGCAACTGATGGTCCAATGCCACAGACACGTGAACACATCTTGTTGGCACGTCAGGTTGGTATTCCAAAAATCGTTGTTTATTTGAACAAATGCGATTTGGCAAACGATCCTGAATTGTTGGAATTGGTTGAAATGGAAATTCGTGAATTGTTGTCTGCAAATGATTTTGATGGCGACAATGCTCCAATCATCCGTGGTTCTGCTGTTTCCGCATTGGAAGGTAAAAACGACGGTTTAGGCAAAGAATCTATCGATGCATTGTTGAAAGCATGCGATGAATACATCCCAATGCCAGAACGTCCAACAGACAAACCATTCTTAATGCCAATCGAAGACGTATTCTCTATCACAGGTCGTGGTACCGTGGTTACAGGTCGTGTAGAATCTGGTATTATCAAAGTTGGCGACGAATGCGAAATTGTTGGTTTGCGTCCAACTCAGAAAACAACAGTTACCGGTGTTGAAATGTTCCGCAAAATGTTGGATCAAGGCGAGGCCGGTGATAACGTAGGTTTGTTGTTGCGTGGTACAAAGAAAGAAGATGTAGAACGTGGTCAGATTATCTGCAAACCAGGTACAATTACACCACATACAGAATTTGAAGCTGAAGTCTATATCTTGACAAAAGAAGAAGGTGGTCGTCACACAGCGTTCTTTAGCAACTATCGTCCACAGTTCTATTTCAGCACAACAGACGTAACTGGTACAATTACATTGCCAGCAGACAAAGAAATGGTTCTGCCAGGTGATAACGTTCGTATCACAGTGCAATTGATTGCACCTATTGCTATGGACGAAGGTCGTCGCTTTGCTATCCGTGAAGGCGGACGCACAGTTGGTGCCGGTGTTGTATCAAAAATTATTAAATAATTAAACAGCCACTGACCGGTGTAATTGGAATGAAATAACGCCAATGATTACCGGTCTGGGCAAATATAAGGAAACGAACAATGGTACCAACTTCTAAAATTCGCATTAAACTGACGGCGTTTGATCACCGCGTTTTAATGGAATCAGTTGATGAAATTGTAAAAACAGCAAAACGCACAGGTGCAGATGTAGTCGGACCTGTTCGCTTGCCAACATTGATTCAGAAGTTCACTGTAAACCGTTCGCCACACGTTGATAAAAAATCACGTGAACAGTTCGAAATCCGCAATCATAAAGCGGTTGTCGATATTGTTAACCCAACCCCTCAGACTGTTGACGCCTTGATGAAGTTGGATTTGGCATCTGGTGTAGATGTAAAGATTAAATTGTAAAAAAGGTAAAATTCTGGCGTTGGAACGGGATGCACGAAATAAAACGTTTTAACCAACCAGTAAAATAAAGGCAAATAAAAAATGAAACGTAGCGGATTAATTACAACAAAAATAGGAATGACGCGTCTGTATGATGATGGCGGCGTTGCACACCCAGTAACAGTATTGTCTGTTGGTGACTGCGCCGTCATTGGAAATCGCACGCAAGAAAAAAATGGTTATCTCGCGAATATATTAG
>JBJEXB010000008.1:0-4999 GCA_051885395.1 Candidatus Enterousia sp.
TGGTTGTCCTGAAAATTCTGAGAAATATAAAAACTTGGCATTACGTCAAATAGATGTTGTTTCTGCTGTCAGTGATGAACAAGAATTGATAGAAAACAAGGAAACAATTGTTGATACATATGAAAAACTGCAAATGCAGGAAGCGGCACGTAATTTCTTGAACAAAATGGATAAACTGATTAATCCTGCAACAGATTTTATATTCGAATTGGAAAGGGTTATAAATGAATAATATGTTGAAATTATTTTTGTGTGCTTTTATCGCGATGTCTGTTGTGCCATCGTATGCGGATGATGTTACTGACGCGGATATTGATGCGGATATAGTCGATACCGCAGATGTAAAAACGCCAACAGTATCTGCGCGAATGGATTGCAAAACGATAAAGGCAAAGATTGATGAATTAACCACAAATGGTGCGTCTGACCAATTGTCGCAATTGCAGTTGCAGTATCGCAAGGACTGTGTTGTGCGTGCATCGGGGCGGCGTTCATCATATCGTGGTGGTGCACTTACAATTGCGGACGCCAGCAATAATGCAGAAAATGCCATAAAAACAAATGCAATGGCATCTGCATCCAGTGCCAAGGTGATATCTGTCGCAACAACCAGTGATGACACAGTAACAGACGTTGCATCCACAGAAATTAGTGACGCACAAAAGGAGATGTGTGAACGCCTGCCGGATGCAATTGCAGGGGCTGCGTCTGATGAAAAAGATGTTTTGCAGTCAACATACGATGAATACTGCAAAGAAAATGTATCTGCGCCAGATGCTGTTGTAAAAACAACGATGATGGTGTTGGGACCTGCTGAAACAGACGAAGAAAAATATGCACGCATTGCAGCAAACTTGGATGCAGGTTTATGCCCAGACGGCACCACGCCAAATAAGTTTGGATGCTGTGGTGATGAAAAATTTAAGGATTTAGGGAACTTGGAATTTGCCTGTTGTCCAGAGCAGGGCGAATGCTTTCCACCAATTAAATAATATTGGGGTATAATAATGAAAAATAAAATCTTTGTGTGTATCGGTTTTGTTGCGTGCTTTGGCATTGGGTTTATATGCGGTATGTATGCGCAATCGCGAATTATTCATGGTAAAAACGATGCAAAACGTCAGGATTTAATCGAATTATTTGATGGCACCAGTTCGCACAAGGCAGCAAGTGCTGTTAAGTGTTTGGATGGTGCGTTTCCCGATAAAAACGGTTGCTGTACAGGCGAAGTCTATACAGATATGGGGGATTTGGGATTTAATTGTTGTCCAACATCGGGTGGCGATTGCTTTCCACCCATACCAATGGGAAAATGAATCAATATTTACTTGATTTGTTTGAAAATTGGTATATAATCTGAGGGCTTTGAATTTGTTGCGGGCATAGTACAAAGGCTAGTATGCAAGCCTTCCAAGCTTGAAATGCGGGTTCGATTCCCGCTGCCCGCACCATACTTTGTCCGATGGACATAGTATGGCAAGCCATGAAAGTGGCAAAACAAGATTGGGCGTGCGCCGGAGTTGGAGAGCCGGGGCAGACTGTAAATCTGTTGTCTTATGACTGAGCTGGTTCGAATCCAGCCACTCCCACCAAAACACAAACACACCTTTATGGTGTGTTTTTGTTTTGGTGCGATGTGGTTTATGGGTTTGGGCCATGCGACGAAAGTCGCAGGTTCGAAAACAAGTAGGCGAGATAAGTATAGCGCAATCGAGCCGTCACGGTTTCTCCACAGGCACAACGTGCCGAGGAAATCAGCCACTCCCACCAGAATGAACGACCGGACAAAATCCGGTCGTTTTTCTTTGGATTTCTAAGATTTTATGCGGTTCGAAAGTAGGGTATACGGAACATGTGCTTTTTTAGTGATTTTCGAACTTTTTATGTTATAATCTATAATAAGATGGGGATGAGATATGTGAATGAGCCTTATTTTACGATACAAGAATTTAGTCCTGCTAAAACATTTTAAGAGGTGTAATTAAATAGGTTTAACAGAACGCAAAAGAATATAATTTGAATTTTTATTGATTAAATGTTTTTATATTATCAAGTATTATAATTTTAAGGAGATAAAAAATGAAGGCTTTTTTACTGGGGATTGTACTGTTGTTTATAGTGGGTCTAATAATGACGCAATTTAAGCGCACAAGAAAATATATGCTAAAGGATATTGCAAGAAATGAGATTCTAAAAAAAGTATCAAGTTCTTCAAATTTTGCAGAAGATTTGAAGGAGTTACGCAGGAAAGAGCAGATGTATTTAGATTCGGTTAATAATCGCGATTCTAATCTGGCAGCGATTGAGATGGCACAGGCTAGAATAGAAGTGATAAACGAATTACTAAAACGCTTATCTTAAAAAAATTTGTTCATATTATATAAAATTGGGCAAAAAGCAATACATTGTATTAGTTTTTACGTGGATATTATTTGCTTGAATATCTTTATTTGGCATCCAATGTCAAGGAACCCCGAGAAATCTGTGGCTAGAAAATTGCTTGTTGACCCCCACCAGAACACAAACCGCCGAAACGGCGCTTTTTTATTCGGATAACTTTTTATTTATTTGATACCTAGTATTTTTTGTGTTTGTTTTTTGCTGTTTAATTTAAGTGATGATGTTAATATTTAATCATTAATAATAATTGCAGGGGATGTGATGCATTATACAGGTCTATATCAATCACCGGTTGGAGAAATATTATTGGCGGCAGATGAAATCGGTGTTGTTGGTCTGTGGTTTCAAGGGCAAAAGTATTTTGCAAAGTGCCTAGACAAAGAAAACAATGTCCCGCGTGAAACACCGATTATTCAGGAACTACGACGCTGGTTGGATATTTATTTTTCGGGTGGGATTCCTGATTTTACACCGCCCATTCATCTGATTGGCACCAATTTTCAAATAGAGGTTTGGAATATCTTGCGCCAGATTCCGTATGGTAAAACCATGACATACGGTTGTATTGCAGGTCAGATTGCGCGTAATCGTGGTGTGGCACGTATGTCGTCACGTGCGGTGGGCAGTGCGGTTGGTAAAAATAATATAAGTTTGATTATCCCGTGTCATCGTGTTCTTGGGGCGAATAATGTACTCGCAGGATATGCAGGTGGTATAGATAAGAAAATTAAATTGTTAGAATTAGAAGGCGTATTTAATAAAAATTAACCCCCACATTTTGTGGGGGATTATTATTCTTCGATTTCGATTTCATCGATATATGTTCGATTAACTGTTTCCAGACTGACAGGTTTATAGTCTGGATTTTCGATTGCGGCATTGTCATCGGTTGGTACAATTACAATATTTTCCTGACGTGGTTTTGGTTGGTTTGCGCTGGTATTTGCACCAAACGTTTTTGATTTATACTTGCCCTGGAAGCGTTCAGGAATATTTATATATTTTGTCGGATTTATGCCAACTGTTTCCAATGGCATTGCACGGGCTGGGGTAATATGACGCTGTTCGATGTTATAAATCGGTGTCATAAAGTTTGTTGGTGCATCCTTTACATTGCGTGGTGTGCCCGAACCGTTCAGTTCAACAATGCGCAATGCGCGTTCGCTTTCGCCTGTGGGCTTTAATCTGAACAGTCCATCCATTCCAACATATCCACTGGGGTCTAATAAATATGCTGCGTTTGATTTGTTTGAATAAATCATTCCCATTGCCATATTTGTTGCGTCGTATCCAAATGTCGCAAGCCGTGTTGGGGTTACGCCGTCAATTTGTTCATATAGGTTTGCAAAAGATTCAGAAACAGGTGGCAATGTCGCAAATTTTGCGCCACTGAGTGTCAAATCAGATGCTATATCTGCGCCGTCCCACATTGCAGTTCCGTAAAAGCGTGCATCGCGTGCGCCAACCCCATAATAGCGCAAGAATGATGCCAGGGACCGTGTGTCGTCACCAGAGCCTAAGAATAATACTGCGTCATAGGGTACGTCACCTAATGTGTCTGTTTTTGATAATTTATCCAATTGCTGATTAAGGGCTGATTTTTCAATTGCGGTCAATCGTTCGTTTGTCAGGATGTCTGATAAAATTTCGCGTGCGCGATTGTTTGCCGCAACGCGTGCCGCGTTCATAGATGCTGCCGCGGTTGTGTTTTTGATAGATTCTGCGTCTTTTTCTGTATAGTAAAATACACCTGTGACAGGTATGTCGTATATGGACGCTGCGTTACGCGCAGTTCCTGCCATCAAACTGCCAGATGTGGTATCTGGGGCAATGATGATAAAGTTTTTTGTCCCATCAGATTTCATTTCGCGAACAATTGCCTCTACGCTGTTGGTGGGCATAAGCGACATTGACATAACGCCACGTCCAACGGCGGTTGCGTCAGATGTAAATGATAAGACAGGCAGGCTGTCTGGTTTTGTTTCGCGGATAATGCGTGCATTTCCAGCAAATAATGGTCCGATTACAATTTCTGGATTTGTTGATAATGCCTGGTTTATAGCGGCGGTGCCATCTGGTGCTGTGTCATAGAATGATACAGCCAGATTTTGCGGACCACGCTGTAAAATTGCTGTTTCAATTGATGTGCGTATCATGCGACCTACATTGGCGTTATCGCCAGATAATGGCAGTAACACTGCCACGCGGTGCGTGTCAGCAGAATTTAAGTTGTCTGGGACCACACCCGTTGCATCAAATGTTCCATACTGCATTTGTGCGGGGGTTGATGTTTGTAGTGTTCCATATTCATCAAACCAATCACCTTGGGGATGACCACATCCTGCCAGTGTTGCGATTAATCCGCAAAAGCCAAAAATTCTGTTTATATGCATTGAAAAATCCATTTATTTTTGTATCATTTTACTATAAAAGGATTTCGAATGCAATCAGGGCTTTATATCGTTGGGACACCAATTGGAAATTTGTCTGATATGTCACCACGCGCGATTGATGTTTTGCGTAATGTGGATTTAATCGCTGCCGAAGATACGCGGGTATTTGGTAAGTTGGCATCCCACTTTGATATTCATACACCACG
>JBJEXB010000009.1:0-4939 GCA_051885395.1 Candidatus Enterousia sp.
GTCGCGTAATGCCAATATCTTTTCATCTGTTGGGTCATCTGTGATTTCAATTGGGGTGACGTCCGCAGAAAACAGTCCGTTTTCAACAGTTATGTCATTTAATTGAACAGCATTTGTTGTGCGAATTACAGCATGAATTGCGCCATCAGGCATATGCAGAACCTGGGTTAATTCGCCAATTGTTCCCGTGTCATAAATATCGTCGCGCACAGTCGGGTATGCCCATGTATGTTGTGCCGCGACGACCAAGCGTTTAGTGCCATTGGCGGCAGCATTAATACATGCAATAGACTGTGGATTGTCAATATACACTGGCAAAGTTAATCCAGGATGTACAACTAAATCACGAAGGGGTAATATATATTCTTTCATAGTGAAACAAATATAAGGCATTTTAATAATTTTTCAAGGCAATAAAAAACGTCCCGTGTAAAAATCGGGACGCAATTGTTTTTTGGCACAAAAATTAACGGCGACGATTATTGAAGCCATTGTGTTGTGCTGCGCCACTGCTGCGCTTTGACAGGTAACGTGCTGCAATCAAAACCAACCATTCCAATGACAACATACCCAGTCCCAGCATAATATTATCAATGCTGCCAGCCCATCCTAAAACATATACTACCTGTGCAATAAAAGAGATGTACAAAAATGCAAATATACCGTTAAAGAATACTTTTTTTATTTTTCCAAACATATCATGTTCCTTTTTCTGTTTTTTTATAAATTGTCGGGTTTCTGGTGCCAGGTACCCGACCGACCCCGCAATTGCTAAAACGAGCAGGTCAACCATTGCCAACCATACTCAACGCCATATTAGGCAGCCATTGCAAGGCGAACATTGTCGTTCGCAGCGATTCTATCGCCATTCAGTTTTTGTTTGGTGTTTAACGACGACCGTGTCGGATTCACCCGATTTGCCTTTATTTCGCCTGTCGAGCCTAATTCATCCCCATATGTATTCTTGGTGGAGATGCCGGGTACCGCCCCCGGGTCCAAAACGATTATTCCGCAACGGATTCAGAATCATCATCGCTTTCGCGATAGGTAATATTATAAATATTCGTACTGGAAAATGCAAGTTTTTAAGTTATAATGACCGTAAAAGGCATATATTATGAAGTTTTTAGATAAAGCAAAGATTTTTATCCAGGCGGGTCACGGCGGGAACGGCAGTGCCAGTTTCCGACGCGAAAAATACATTGAATTCGGCGGTCCCAACGGTGGTGACGGTGGTCGCGGTGGGGATATTGTCTTTTATGCAGTGCCGAATGTTAACACGCTGATTGATTATCGTTTCAAGACAAAGTTTGTTGCGCAACGTGGCGAAAATGGTATGGGCAAGATGCGCACAGGTGCATCTGGTGAAACGCTGCGTTTGCCAGTGCCAACAGGTACTGTAATTTTATCTGAAAACGAAGAAATTGAATATGCAGATTTGAATACCGATGGTATGGAATATCGCGCTGCCCGTGGTGGTAATGGTGGGTGGGGCAATTTGCATTTTAAAAGCCCGACAAATCGCGCCCCGCGCCAGGCAAATGATGGTCTGCCAGGCGAAGAACGCACCGTTGTTTTACGCTTGAAATTAATTGCAGATATTGGACTGGTTGGATTTCCAAATGCTGGAAAATCAACATTGCTGTCGGCGGTAACATCTGCACGTCCAAAAATTGCAAATTACCCATTTACAACACTGAATCCGCAACTGGGTGTTATGTACGCGCATAATCGTGAATTTGTAATGGTTGATTTGCCTGGACTTATCGAAGGTGCGCATACAGGCGTTGGTTTGGGTGATCGTTTCTTGGGACATGCTGAACGTACGAAAATGATTCTGCATGTAATTGATGGCACAGAACCTGATTGGGCATCACGATATACCGCAATTCGTCATGAAATGGATTCATATGGTGGCGGTCTGGTTGGGAAACCAGAAATCGTAGTTATAAACAAAATTGATGCAATTGACGCAGACATGTTCAAAGAACGTATGACCGCGTTCAAGAAATCATTTGGTCGTAAAAAACGACCAGAAATCACAGCAATCAGTGCTGCTGGAAGGGTGGGGGTAAGTGAGTTGATTTCCATAATAGAAAAAAGATTTTTAGAGGTGGAATCAAATGATACTAACAAATCCGCTGGCGACCCAGTATAAAGATCTGCGCGAAAAAATGGCGGCTTATCACGTTGCGTGTGCAAAGGGTGAATTTGCATTACGTTCCAATGGTACACGTGTTCGTGTTTCGGAATTAGCCCCAACACAAATTGAATTTATTGCAGGTTTATGGCGTATTCAAAACGAAACCCAATATCAAATCAGACAAATACGCGACAAAAAATTAATTCTAGGGAAAAAGTTAAATCGCACAGAACACACATTGTTTGAATTTTATCAGGCGATGAAACCAACCTTTAATTGCTATGGATTGATAGATATGGGATTTGATATGGTGGTTGCAAAATACAGCACATCCAGTGGTACATTCTGGGGATACGGGCGTACTATAGAAGAAGCGCGTGCATTTCTGGGAATAAAACTGTATGACCAGCACCAGGGATTAATCAACGATGTTTTGAACAAAGAACATGTAAAATAGAAAACTTGCTTTTTCAGAATATTTTGATATGATTTTCAGCATCAAATTAACAGCCAATAGATAAAAGGAGAAAACATCATGGCAGCATTGTCTTTAAAAGGCACCCAGACAGAAAAAAATCTGTTGATTGCGTTTGCTGGCGAATCCCAGGCACGTAACCGTTACACATTCTTTGCGTCCCGTGCAAAAGATGAAGGTTATCAGGCAATTGGTAAAATTTTCTTGGAAACAGCAGAACAGGAAAAAGAACACGCATCACGCCTGTTTAAATTCTTGGAAGGTGGTATGTTGGAAATCACCGCATCATTCCCTGCGGGCAAAGTCGGAACAACATTGGAAAATTTGAAAGCCGCAGCATTTGGTGAAAACGAAGAAAACACAGAAATGTATCCAAAGTTTGCACAAATTGCAGCCCAAGAAGGATTTGTTGAAATCGCCGAAATCCTGAAAAACATTGGTTATGCAGAACGTTATCATGAATCCCGTTTTCGTGCATTGATTGATGCAATTGAAAATGGTACTTTGTTCAAACAGGATAAAATTGTTATGTGGCGTTGCACAAATTGCGGTAACTGGCACATTGGAACCGAAGCACCAAAAGTTTGCCCAGCATGTCTGCATCCACAGGGATACTTTATCAGCGAAGGCACAATTTCACGTTGTGACACTAGCGAAGGTTTCTGTGAATACACAAACATTGATGAATAACATGAATGTAAAAAAAAATCCCCGCAATTGTGGGGATTTTTTTTACATTAAATTAATCCTGTTTTTAAATCGTTACCGATATAGAACTTATAAGAATTTGGCACAAAATGCATCAATATAAAATCGTTTGATTCTGCCCCAGAATATCCAAACTTTTTGTATTCGTCACGCCAATATTTTTTACGAATTTGAATGTCATCAACAAATTTAATTTCGCCGTACAAACGCACAGAATGTCGATTTGCAGGGTTAAAATAATATAAACAACAAAGCGGCTCTTTCTGTAATTGATTATATTTTGGTGTGTCACGTCCCGTCATAAAAAACAGATTTAAATTTGTTGCATCATGGTTCATTGCGTTTGTTACATGACGTGCATCAGGATATGCATCCCCACATGTTGCCAATATTACATCGTCACAGGATTTAACAACGGTTAATACAGAATCAATCATTTTTTTATTTCCATTTTATTTAATATTGTATCCAGTTTTCGCAAAGAACTGTTTTGACAACCGCGCCCACGCCACGACAGGATTTCTTTGCCTGTTGTTTGGTCGGCAATTGAAACATTAAAATGCCACCACCAGAATCCGTTAAACGCGCACCAAATCGGGCGGAATTTATCTTCATGCTCATCTACCTTGATAATATACTTCGCATCATCAGGAATGGTTGATTTGTTCATATCTATGTCTGCTTCGCCATCACCGTCACGACCGTGTTTTGCTTTGCCTACGACGACAACGTATCCACGTTTTTCCATTTGCTGTTTTATACTGCGGCGCATTGTATATCCGCCACGGTCAGCATATATAACCGCATCAGTATCCAGTGTGTTTGGTTTAATATAAATACTGTTACATCCCGTCAGCAATACTGCTGCGATAAGAAATCTGAACATATATCTATCTCCTTTCTATTGTACTGAATATATTGTACCCAAACCATAGGAATAAAAACAAGGATAAATATTAAAAGATTACATAAATTAAAACCGCCGACAAGCGACGGTTTAAATTTCTGGCGCACCCGTGGCGGATTGGCTTCGCCGACCTTGCAAAATTGTGCTGGCGCACAATCGGTGTACACGTCCACCTTTTTGCTGCGGTTCGAACGCTTTGTTGCGCGTTCGTATCGTCAAATGCATACAGAATAAAAACACCCACGACTAACGTCATGGGCTTTTTTTATTCTGGCGCACCCGGCGCGATTCGAACGCGCAGTCCCCGCCTTCGGAGGGCGATGCTCTATCCAGTTGAGCCACGGGTGCAATTTCAAACTATTATATTTATTTGATGTGTAAATGCAAGAATTAACGCGTTATGTTAAATGCTTGTTCAAATTTACGACGTGCAATACTTGCCGTTTGTAACAGTTTCAGCATCGCTAATATTTTTACCTTGGGTAATTTTTGATGGGTTAATTCTTCGTAAAAATCCAATAATTCACCATATTTCAAGTTTGGTAACGATTGTATCGTTCGTATCAAACTGAATGTTGTATTGCTTATATTTATTCCATCCAAATCTATCAGATATGACACGCGGTTATCTTTTGATACCAATATATTGCCAGGGTTCAAATCGTTATGGAACAAATACATTTTTCCACTGCGTGACAGTGCAAAC
>JBJEXB010000010.1:0-4900 GCA_051885395.1 Candidatus Enterousia sp.
ACTGCATACAATGCTAATAATAATGCTGCGGTTGCTGGTTTCATGTGGAACGCGCGAACCTGCGCCCAGATAGATAATGCCAATCCACCAAACAACAATATATAATATAATGGTGATAATCCAGTTGATGTGAACATCAGACTAAACAATGGTGTCGCCATAGTAAACCATGCGGCCACCGCAGTTAATCCCACCGCCCCAAACATCAATGCGAATATACGTTTCAGATATAAATCAATACCTGTACCTGATTTTTTTGCTATCATAACTTTCTCCTTGTTATTTGATGCATATATAATACAATTATATGGGTATTTCAAGGATAAACGATAAAATTAACAAGTGGAGGATATATATGACCAAGTCAAAAAGTTTTGAAATAAAAGGCAGCATTCCTAATCATAAATCAGACAGAATGAAAGCAGTCAAGGCTCAGTTAGAAAACGCCAAAAAACAATTAGCCGAAGCCCAGGCATCTAATAACGCGGCACGTGCAAAAAAAATAGAGGAAATAATCGAAAATTTGACCGGCACGATTGAACGTAATCAATAAAATATTTGAAAATGGCTATAACTATAAATCCAATTTCGCCAGTTGCGTTTTCTGTATTTGGCGTACCTGTGCGCTGGTATGCGCTGGCATATGTTGCTGCATTTGTTTGCGGTTATTTCTTGTTTAAATATTTAATGGAACGCAAAGACAGCCAGATAAAATTATCTAAAAAACAATTGGATGATTTATTGACGGCTGTAATTCTGGGGGTAATCCTGGGGGGCAGGTTGGGTTACGTGCTGTTGTATAATTTGCCGTTCTTTATTGCGCATCCGTTGGAAATATTTGCTGTATGGCATGGCGGAATGAGTTTTCATGGTGGATTAATTGGTGTTATAACCGCGGTATTTTTATTTGTATGGAATTTGCATCGAAAACATGATTTTGCAACCAGTGGTGGAATATATAAAACAGCATTTCGCATACTTGATATAATGTCAGTTGTTGTACCAATTGGATTATTCTTTGGACGTATAGCAAACTTTATTAATATGGAGGTAATGGGGCGCCCAACCACATCCCCACTTGGTGTTATATTCACAGGCGATACGCCAATTCCGCGTCACCCCAGCCCGTTGTACGAGGCAGCAACCGAAGGCGTTTTATTATTCCTATTGATGTTTTATTTGTATCGTTTTACAAAATTGCGTCGGTATCCTGGTGCGCTGGGCGGGATTTTGGGAATGGCGTATGCCGTTGCGCGCATATTTTGTGAACAGTTCCGCGCCCCAGATGTTCAAATTGGATTCTTGACCAGTTGGGGACTTACCATGGGACAGTTGTTGTCCGGATTAATGTTTATTGCAGGTGCAGTGATTTTTACAGTTGCAATTCGGAAAAAATAAATATAAAATAAGCAGGCATTTATTCATAGTTATAAAAATATCTATGTAACAAAAATAGTTTCGGTGTCGTGGCAGAGTGGGGCAATAGCGTCGGTCTTGCGTACGAGTCCGTAAGAACAAGTGTTAGCGCAGTTCGCACGCTAACGAGTGGTAAGCAGCACCGTCAGGTGCGACAAGCGAACAAAACCGTAGGTTTGAAGAGACCGACGGATATAAGTTTCGGATGGGTGGCAGAGCGGTCGAATGCGGCGGTCTTGAAAACCGTTGTGGGCGCAAGTCCACCGGGGGTTCGAATCCCTCCCCATCCGCCAGTGATAAGCATAAGTCCAAACTTATACGAAATATACATCAAAAATCCCCGTGTTCCGCGGGGATTTTATTATTTTACTGACTCCTATAAGCCCGCCGTTGTGGCCAAATCTGCCCCATTTATCGGATAACTATATCTTGGCCAATTTCGCAAAGTCAGTGTTTTTTGCCATTGAAACTATAATCTGTGCCATATCTTGCAGCGTCTTGTTTATGTGCTTCCCAATGGGCTTGCTGGCTTGCAAATACGTGCAGATTAGATGGATTATTATTATGCTTATTGCGGTCTATATGGTGTACAACTTCCCAGGTCGTAACGGTCTAGCAATCTTAACTTCTGCAATATGCCGATGCACAAGTATTCCGCTGTCTTTATAGGTTCTATATGTCACAGAAAAAAAGACAGGGATGTCCCTGTCTTTTTTATTCGTATCGCAGACTGTCGATAGGGTTTAATTTTGCGGCTTTCAGGGCTGGAAATACCCCTGATGCCAGACCAACGACAACTGCAACCGTGACTGATAATATAACGGGCCATGCACTGAATGGGACTATGTATCCCATAACAAACCGACCAATTCCTTGGGATAATCCAACCCCCAGGATAAGCCCAGCCATTGAACCGATAAATGATATTAGAATAGATTCTGACAGGAATTGAATAATAATCTGGTTTTCACGCGCACCGATTGCTTTTCGTATGCCGATTTCGCGTGTACGTTCTGCAACGGATACCAGCATCATATTCATAATGCCAATTGCCCCAACCAACAGTGACACCGCCGCAATCGCAATCAGTAACATTTTCATATAACCTGTGACTGTCGTCATTGTTTCCATAACCTGTTTCATATCTGTTATTTGGAAATCATCATTATCCCCATCAGATAATTTGTGACGTTGCCGCAACAGGGCAGTAATCTGGTCAATTACAACATTGTTATCTGCATCGGAATACAGTTTCATCGCAATCATTTGAACTGAATTTGGAAAACGTGAACCCGACAGTCGTTTTTTTAATGTCGTAATTGGAATTATCAACATATCATCCTGGCTGCCCATACCAGAATCACCCTTTGCCTTGGTCACGCCAATAATAGTAAAAGGTGTGTTTTGTACACGAATTATTTCGCCAACGGCATTTTTTGGCATGCCTAGTTCAGATGCGGTATCTGGTCCAATAATTGCGTATGTTGATGCATTGCGCACCGCAGACTGGTCAAAGAATGTGCCATATTCAATTTCAATATTTTGCACAGTTGCATAATCTGGATATACGCCAACCATGGACGAAGACCAGTTTTTGTTGCCATATACAATTTGGGCGGCTGCATTTTGAACAGGGGTAACAGCGGCGACGCTGGGTAATTGCGCCAAGAATTCCGCATCTTGGATTGTTAACGTATTGCGGTTACCTGTACGAACACCAGCACTTTGTGCAGCACCTGCACGTATCATAATCGTATTTGTCCCCAGTGCAGAAAATTGGTCCGTTATCTGGCGTTGGACAGTTTCGCCAACCGCCACCATAATTACCACCGCCATAACACCAATTACAATCCCCAGCACCGTCAAAAAAGAACGTACTTTGTTACCGCTGATTGATAGCCAGGATTCTTTTAATATGTCATTAAATGTCATTTTTTATGTGCCTTTTGTAAAACGGATTCTGATTTTGGAACGGGACCATCGTACGAAATATGACCGTCATAAATGTGTATCAATCGATTTGAATATTGTGCGATATCAAATTCGTGTGTAATCATTACAATTGTGATGTCCAGTTCTTTGTTTAATTTTTTAAAGAACTGTAAAATTTCATGTCCCATTTTACTGTCCAGTGCGCCTGTTGGTTCGTCTGCCAGAATTAACTTTGGATTACCTGCCAGTGCGCGTGCGATGGCAACGCGTTGCTTCATACCGCCTGATAATTGATTGGGTAAATATGATTCGAATTTTTCCAGTCCGACCAACTTTAACATTTCACGTGCGCGCATAAGACGCTGTGACAATGGCAGTCCCCGATACATCAATGGTAACATTATATTATCAAGAATGTTTCGTTTGGTCAGCAGGTTAAATTGCTGAAAAACAAATCCGATATATTCATTACGCGCAATGGCAAGTTCATCAGGACTCATTGCGGTAATATCAGTGCCATACAGTTTATATGTTCCCGATGTTGCGGTATCCAATGCGCCGATAATGTTCATGCATGTTGCTTTCCCAGAACCCGACGGCCCCATAATAGATACAAATTCCCCAGGCTGCACGTCAAACGACAAATCAAATAAAACCTGCTGAACACCACCAGTTTCCAAAGGGAAACTTTTACAGATTTTATTCATAGAAATAACAGGTGTATTTTTCATGATTTTCCCCACCGTCATATTACATTGGACCACCACCAGGGCCGCCTGGTCCACCACGTGAATTATTTTTCTTTGCGGTTGTGGATTGTTGACCCTGATATCCAACAACAATTTTGTCGCCTTTTTGAATTTGGTCCGAAATAATTTGCGTTTCTGTTGCAGATTCCAGACCCTTTTTATATTCAACAAATTGAATTTCGCCGTCACGCAGAATTGCCAGATGCGTTTCAGGCGTTATATTTGAATCCAGGTTTTCAACAAAATTACTGAAATTACGTACCAAGAATGCTGCATTCTGCGCCTTCCATACATTTGTTGCACTGTCAACAATAACTGTTACAAACGCGGTCATACCTGGCATCAATCGCATATCTGAATTATCAACATCAATTACAACGGTATAAACAACCACGTTTGATGTTGTTGTTGGTGACAGGCGTACTTGGCGTACAGTACCACGGAAAATGTCTGTTGGATATGCGTCAACGGTAAATGTAACGGTTTGTCCTGTTTTGATTACACCAATATCTGCCTCGGATACAGATGTTTCAATTTGCATTTTTGTTAAATCTTCGGCGATTTCAAACAAGTCAGGTGTCTGGAACGATGCCGCGACGGTTTGCCCACGGTCAACCTTGCGCGAAATGACTGTGCCATCAACTGGGGATGTGATTGTCGCATACCCCAGGTTTGTTACCGCACGGTCATACGTATATTGCATTTTATTGACCGTCTGCTGTGCCTGTTCGTATGATGTTTGTGATTGTTCCATTTCTGCGCGTGAAATATACCCATCGGAATACAGCGATTTATTACGCAGG
>JBJEXB010000011.1:0-23394 GCA_051885395.1 Candidatus Enterousia sp.
GAAAATACGACTGATGCCGGTCATTGCACCGACCCCGAAAATATGTTTGCCTAGTTTCATAGTTTTGATTATACTGAAACAAAACAAATAAAATCAAGACAGGAATAACAAGACATGAAAAAACTGATTCTGATGATAATAACTGGCGCAACATTGGCAGGATGCGCTGGGTCTGACAACAAAATCGTTGCCGAACAACCATTGGCTGACATCTATAAAACCGCATATGATGAATTTAACGACAAAGACTATGATAAAGCCGCAGCAGAATTTTTAAAGGCAGAATCACAGTACCCATCCAGTCCATGGGCAGCCGACGCATTAGTTATGGCAGCATATTCGCATTATATGGATGGTGATTTTGCTGGCGCAATATTGGCGGCCGACCGCTTTATGCGTTTCCACCCTGGCAACCCAGACGTGCCTTACGTTTTGTATTTGCGCGGAATGTGCTATTATCGCCAGGTGTCTGACGTACGTCGTGAACCTGGAATGTCTGCATATGCGCTGCAACAATTCCAACAGTTGGTTGAACGGTTCCCGAACACCGAATATGCCAAGAATGCAGAAAATAAAATCATTATTCTAAAAAACTATATCGCTGGCAAAGTTATGTATGCTGCACGCGGTGAAATGCATCGCCAAAACTGGACATCTGCAATATCGCATTTGCAAAAGGTTGTGACCGACGCCCAAGAAACTGTCATGACGCCAGAGGCATTATATAGATTAACAGAATGTTATACTGCAATTGGTTTGCCAGAACAAGCCAAAGGATACGCGGATATGTTAAAACTGAATTTCCCAGATAACGAATGGACAAAAAAGTTAGAAAAACCAGAAAATAAACTGGAACACGACTGATATACGTTTGTTATGAAACAATTAACAGATGACGATATTTTACATATGATTGATGTGCAGTTTACGCCAAGCATAGATGCCGCGCGTAAAACCGTGCGTGAATTACATCTGGCGAAACGAATTCCAGCCCCAGACACACCAATCCCCAATCATATTACACTGGACTTACATACATATACAGAAGAGGAAGCCTGGCACGCCATTATGAAAATTGCAACATCAAATGTACGTCGCGCAACAATTATCACAGGTGCCAGCGGTATTTTAAAAATCAAATTTCAACAATGGGCGCGCGACAGCGTATTATCCCCATACATTATTTCCGCCACACCAATTAATAACGGCAGTTTTGATGTGCGCTTTCATAAACACTAACGACGATTGTCACGTGTATTTGAACGGTTATTCTTTGGCGACCATGTGCATCGGGTTATAGTGCGCGGATTTACAGGGATTGCGCCACTTCTTACCAATGGCGCATTTTTTAACACTTCAAAATGCAGGTGCGGTCCAGTTGAACGCCCTGTATTGCCACTTTTTGCAATCTGTTGTCCTGCACGAACAGTCTGACCGTCCGACACCAGCCATTTACTTAAATGCCCATAAACAGTGTAATAATCTTTATCATGTTGAATTGATAAATAATATCCATATCCACCAGGATTATTTTTACGAATAACAACCCTGCCATCAGCTGCAGCATATATTGGTGTTCCTGTCGGAACCGCTAAATCTATACCATTATGATTACGTCTGTACCTGGCACGCCAACCCATTTCACTTGACACACGGACAGAATTGTTCCCAAGTGGGCATGTAACAGGAATCTTTTTCTCAGAGTCCCTGATACTATTGCTATTTGATGGTGCCGCAGAATAAACAGGCGCATTTCCAGATTCTGTTGGTTCTGCAGATGACACTACCGCATTATCTGATACAGAACTTGTACTTTGAATCGGGTTTTGCTGGGTTAGTTCTGCTAAATCTTGCTGTACTTGTTGCGCCGCAACGTCCATACTATTTTGAAATTCCTGGGTAACGACGGTGTCTTCGGATGCAGAAACTGTACCTTGAATCGGGTTTTGCTGGTTTAATTCTGCTAAATCTTGCTGTACTTGCTGCGCTGCAACATCCATACGGTTATTAAATTCCTGAATTGTCATCCCAACATAAGGACAGTTTTCAATACACACGCCATTTGAATCAAATACAGTATCAAAGGCTTTGTATCCATCTGTCAATAAATCCATACGTTGACTGAATGTCAAATCATCTGAATTTTTTGGAAACTGTGCTGCGGACAACATACTGTCTGACGGACTGGCAATAACAGCACATATAACAGCAAAGACAGAAAATATACTGACAGACACACGTTTCATGTGTTGTATTATATCACAAATCATACATGTTTTAAAATGTAATCTTGATATTCATCATACCTGTATGCGCGGTATAATCAGAACGTATATCCATGCGCCAATCCAGCACCGCGGCAAATCGCGCGCCATATACACCAATGCCTGCACCACCAGTAAATCCTGCACGCGCTGCTGTCTGGACAGGGATATCATATGTATCATAATTTGCCACGCGGACGGATACATTGTCGGTGCCATGACTGATTATATCATATGTGCCACCACCTGATATCATTGGGCGAACCGTAAATCCAGATGCAATAAAATCAAATCCGACGCTGGCACCAGCCATTGCACGCAAGGTATTATACCACCAATGTTTAAAATATTGGGTTGCTGTATCTGTATGTGAATCTGATGATACACGCATATATTTCATACCAATCTGGGGCGTCATAACAAATTGCCCTGCGACGATTTGCGCACCTGTGTTTATTTGCCCACCCCAGAAATCGGTATTAAAGTCTTCGTCATTTGGCACACCAACAATTGTTTTATCAGAACGCCACGCTATGTTACCTGCATTTATGCCAATGTTTGCAAATAATCCAGATTTTGATAAATACTGAGCAAACATTGTAACACTGTTTCCTGTTGCAGATATATCAATTGGACTGTCGCGATTATCTGTATCAGTGCGCGTGTATCCAACACCAAAAGCAATCGCGTCACTGACGAATGCCTTGGCACGAACAACAAACTCGGTTGTTTTTGTTTTAAAATCAGAATTATTTGACTTGTCATAGTCTGAAACAGATGCACCAGCCCCACCATCAATTACCAAAGAATGTCGAACATTACCACATTCTGGCACATTTGGCGGACAACCCTGACGACGCGCATTTAATGGTTGCGCCAAAAAATCCAATGCACGCGCCATATGTGCATCTGATTCAAAGATTGCAAACGCAGTATCGTTATACGCCAGAATTGATATAAAATTTGCAAACTGTGACGCGTCGGACGCCTGAATTGGTTGAATGCGACTGGCGATTTCGCCTGCTGTGCCATTTCCTGTTAAAACACGCATCCAAACATCAGCGGCATTTGACAGATAATCAGACGACGCAAATGGTGCGCCTGACGCGTATGCATTGCAACAAAACATCAGCATGATTAATTTAATAATTTTTTTCATGACTCGCCTGTTTTTTTGTTTATAATACGGGCGATACATCAAAAAATTAACAGGAACCATTTGCTATGAGAAAAATCAAAAACGTCTATGACCATATTCGTTCAAATAATATCAAAACAGCAATATTGGTTGCGCTTTTCCCACTGATATTCATTGCACTTGTATTTTTATTTACGTGGATGGTAATTCCAGCAGACCAAGCGTTAAAAACAACCATATCTGTCGCGATACCGACCGCAATTGCTTGTATTATATGGCTGGGGATTTCGTGGGCGTTTGGCGATGCGATGATGCTGAATATTGCAGGCGCACATCAAATATATGATTCAGACCCTGAAAATCGCGAAATATTTCGTGCAGTTGAAAATGTTGCATTGGCGGCAGGATTGCCAACCCCACGGGTATATATAATCGATGATGCATCTATGAACGCATTTGCAACGGGACGCAGTCCGCGTGACGCATCTGTTGCCCTGACACGCGGAATAATTAAACGGTTGGACCGTCTGGAACTGGAAGGTGTAATCGCGCACGAAATGGCACACATTGGCAATCGCGATATACGTCTGGATATGCTGCTGATTACAGGCGTTGGCGTTACTGTGTTCGCTGCGGATTTCATTGGTCGAATGTTGGCATCTGGCGTCGGACATTCATCAAATGACAACGATAACAAAGGTGGTGCAGCCGTATTACTGATGGTATGGCTGGCGTTCATGGTATTTAATTTTATAATCACACCACTGTTACGAATGGCAGTTTCCAGAAATCGCGAATATGCCGCTGATGCAACAGGCGCATATATAACCCGCAATCCCCACGCATTGGCAAGCGCATTGCAGAAAATCACAACAGATTCACGTGTTGAATGTCTGGATAAAATGAAATCAATGTCTGCGGTTTGCATTGCAAATCCGCGAAGTTTGCGCGAATTCAGCAGTTCTTTGCTGGCAACGCATCCGCCAGTTGAAAAACGAATCGAACGCTTGGAATCAATGAACATAAAATAAACCAAAGGTTATAAAAATGGCAAGTTTGCATTTCCATTACGGAACAATGGGCAGTTCTAAATCAGCACAACTGATTATCAATGCGTATAATTTTCGTCGTAATAATACCCCTGTTGAAGTTATAAAGCCTCAATATGACACACGCTTTGCAGATACACGCGTTGTTTCACGCATTGGAATTGATACAGATGCACGCGCATTGCCAGATTTAAAAAATTATGTTCCCACCCCTGGCACAAAGATTGTACTGGTTGACGAAGTCCAATTTTTCAGCACATCTGATATAGATAGACTGGTACGTATTGCCGATGATACAGACACAATTGTTATGTGCTATGGACTGATGGTTGACAGTAACGAACAAATATTTCCTGCGGCACGCCGCTTGATAGAGGTTGGCGCAAAATTACACCGTATGGAATCAAACTGCCAAATCGATGGCTGTATGAATATGGCGACACATCATTTGCGATTTGATAATGACGGCAACGTTATCCGCGCAGGCGAACAAATCGCACTGGGCGACAGCAACTATAAATCCGTCTGCCGAATGCACTTTAACCACATGTACCACGGATTCAAAATCAGAACAAAGTAAAAACAAACCTATTCCAATCAAAATTATAAAAATTAAACCGCCGACAAGCGACGGTTGAATAACTGGCGCACCCAGAAGGATTCGAACCCTCAACCTTCTGATCCGTAGTCAGATGCTCTATCCAATTGAGCCATGGGTGCAACGATTGTGTATTTTATACGTTTTTATTAAGATTGCAAGAAAAAATGTATTTGCAACATTATTTTTATTAAAAAAATTCGTCACTGACAAAATTTATAATTGTTTTTGTTGCACCACAAACTTTTTTTTCGATACCATATACGTGTCAATGGGATTTCCATTGATGGGGTGTCAGAACCTCTGCATGTGCATCAAAACATCTTTCAATTAGACGCGCCATTTGGCGCTGTTTTGTTATTTTGACGAAAAAACTCCTGACCACCGAAGATTTGGGTGGTTTTTCATTACGAAAAACAACAGGATAATGAACGGATGAAAAAAATTATATAAACAGGTTCGACGCAATAAAATGTCCGCAGAATTTATTGAAACATTCTTGGGGCGTATGACCGCCGAACGCAAGGAAAGTTATGCACAAAACCCGTTACAGCCTGTAACATCGACAACAATGGCATTTCGAATGGCACGACGATGCGGAATGTTACGAAAACTTCGCCAAATGGCAACCGAACTGCGTTCCCACGAATTTAATTTGAAACTGTAACAAAAATCCCCAGAACATTCTGGGGATTTTTATTAGTGTAATTTATATTACATCATTCCTGGCATGCCACCTGGCATTGGGGTGGATGTTTTTTCTTCGGGAATGTCTGTCATAACAACACCGGTCGTCAAGATTGCACCTGCGGTACTTGCCGCTGCCTGGATTGCTGTTTTTACAACCTTGGCTGGGTCAATAATACCTGCTGCCATCATATCAACATATTCGCCAGTTGCTGCGTTATATCCAAAGTTATAATCTGACGATTCCATAACCTTGCCAACAACGATTTCGCCAGACACACCCGCATTTTCTGCAATTTGGGCTGTTGGGGCAACAACTGCACGTCGGACAATATCAATACCAACGTTTTGGTCGGTATTAGCACCTGTCAATTTTTCAAGAGCACGCACACTGCGGATTAAGGCAACGCCACCACCAGCGACAATACCGTCAGCCACAGCCGCACGTGTTGCAGCCAATGCGTCATCAACACGGTCTTTCTTTTCTTTTACTTCGACTTCGGTCATACCGCCAACCTTGATAACGGCGACACCGCCAACCAATTTTGCCAGACGTTCTGACAATTTTTCACGTTCATATTCACTGGTTGTTGTCGATAACAATTTACGGATTTCATCTGCACGAGCATCAATTGCAGACTTGTCACCGCCACCCTGTGCCAACAATGTTGAATCTTTGCTGACGACAACTTTCTTAGCCGTACCCAGAACGGCTGGGGTAATATTTTCCAGCGTCATTCCCATATCATCAGATACAACTGTTGCACCTGTTACTGCGGCAATATCTTTCAACATTTCCTTGCGACGGTCACCAAACCCTGGGGCTTTGACTGCACAAACTTTTAATCCGCCACGCAAACGGTTCAAAACCAATGTTGCCAACGCTTCGGATTCAACGTCTTCGGCAATAATCAATAATGGACGACCAGATTGTGCAATCGGTTCCAATATTGGCAACAATACCTGTAAACCTGTGATTTTCTTTTCTGACACCAAAATTTGTGCGCCATCTAATTCTGCCAACATTTTTTCACTGTTTGTGACAAAGTATGGTGACATAAAGCCTTGGTCAAATTGCATTCCTTCGACAACGTCAATTTCTGTATCCAGACCTTTTGCTTCTTCGACGGTGATAACACCTTCACGACCAACGCGCGCCATTGCATCAGCGATTTTCTGACCAATGTCATGGTCAGAATTTGCAGAAATGGTTGCAACCTGGGCGATTTCTGCACTGTCTTTGACAGGACGGGCGTGTGATTCAATATCTGCAACAACACTTGACACCGCCATATCAATTCCGCGCTTTACATCCATTGGATTCATCCCGGCAGCGATGACACGACGACCTTCGCGGATAATCTTTTGCGCCAATACTGTCGCAGTTGTTGTACCGTCACCGGCATCGTCACCTGCTTTCTTGGCAACTTCTTGGACCATGCGCGCGCCAACGTTTTCCATTGGGTCGGGCAGTGACACCGCCTTTGCAACGGTCACACCATCCTTGGTCGCAACAGGTGCGCCATACGATTTTTCAATTACAACTGTGCGCCCTTTGGGGCCCATAGTTATTTTTACCGCATCTGCTAATTTATCAACACCTGCGGCGAGTTTATCTGTATTAAAAACTATTTCTTTTGCCATAAATATTTCTCCTAGATTTCGTGGTTTTGTGTGAAAATCGCACAAACTTGTTATTCCTTATAAAATTCCAAGTATATCCGTTTCCTTGATTAGCACATAATCTGTACCATCAATTTTGACTTCGTTCGCGCTGGATGCCCATTTAGCAAATAATACAATATCACCAGCCTTAACAGACATTGGGATGCGCGCGCCATTTTCGTATGCACCATCACCTGTTGCAATAACGCGCCCACGAGATGGCTTTTCACGTGCATTGTCAGGAATAATTATTCCACCAGCGGTTTTTGTTTCTTCGGCTAATCTTTCTAATAAAACATAATTGTGTAAAGGTTTGAACATATATAAATCTCCTTTGTATGCTCTGTAACAGAAATATAGTACCCATGATTTTGATTTCAAGGCTTGATTTTATGAAATCAGTGTAATACGCTGATGCCGTATAAACAATGGGAATAAAAAGATGTATGATAATAATAATGTATTTGCAAAAATAATTCGTGGCGAAATCCCATGTAAAAAAATTTATGAAAATGATTTCGCTATCAGTTTCTTTGATGTTAACCCTATATTTGAAAAACACGCATTGGTAATTCCAAAGGGACCATATCAAAACATACTGGATTTTGTGAAAAATGCCCCAAAAGATGCCCAATCTGGATTCTGGGATTGCTTTTCAAAGACCGCAGATGCACTGGGGATTGATAAAAACTTTAATATTCTGGCAAATGCTGGGGCGGACGCACCGTTTGTAAAACAAAGTGTATTTCACTTTCATCTGCATCTGGTTGCAGGTGCACGCACAGCCGAATTTAAAAACGTGGTATCTGAAATATGCAGATAAATATCCGCGTTACTGCACACGCACGTCAAAATAAAATTGTCGATGACGCAAATGGTGTTTTGCGCGTATATACGACGTCTGCGGCAACCGATGGTCAGGCAAATAGCAGCGTAATAAAAATGCTGGCGGAACATTTTAATGTTCCAAAAACCAGCATTAAAATTGTCCGCGGTCAGACCGCCCGTGACAAGGTTATAGAATTTTAATATTCTAAGATTTGCTTTATCAATTCATCAGGTGTCAATGCGGTATGCATATTATAATCTGTGACACTTTCGATAAAGCCTTCGTGTTGCATATGCACGAACAGATTGCCGAACACTTCCCAGAATTTTGCAGTATTTAAAAAGAACAATGGCTTGCGTGTTTCGCCAATCTGTTGCATTGTCATAATATCTGTTAATTCGTTCAGTGTGCCAATTCCACCAGGCATAATTATAAACGCATCTGACAGTTCATACATCTTTTGTTTGCGTTCATTTACACCAGATACGATATCAACTTCTATTTCTGCATGGACAGGTTCTTGTTTTGCCACCACATCGCGTGTTGATACGCCAATAACATGCGAACCTGCTGCCAATGCGGCACTGGCAACAGTACCCATCAAGCCAACATCGCCACCGCCAAATACCATACGAAACTTATTACGTCCCAACAGTTCACCAACACGCGTCGCCGCGCGTGCGTATTCAGGATTGGTTCCAAATTCATGACCACAATATACAGCAATTGATTTTAATTTAGACGTCATTTTCTTTTTCCTTTATTTTTGCGAATTATAACATAAAATACAAACGGTATGAATCAGAATTTTGTTCATTTTATCGGGAATTATGTTGGGAAAAAACTGGCTGTCGCAGTCAGTGGTGGCATTGATTCTGTGTGCCTGTTGCACTGGATGCATAACGTGGGAATGGATATAACCGCCCTGCACGTAAATCACAGATTACGCCCCAGTGCAGACCTAGAAACACAATATGTCCAAGATTTATGCAAAAGTCTGAACGTGCCATGCCAAGTATTTTTCTGGGATGATGACAAACCAACATCTGGGCTAGAGGCAGCAGCGCGCGACGCACGCTATAATATGATGATCAATTGGTGCAAGCAGAACAATATTGATGCCTTAGCGGTTGCACACCAAGCAGATGACCAAATTGAAACATTTTTAATGAACCTGGCACGTGGCAGTGGGGTTACAGGACTGGCGGCAATGCGCGATGTATCAATGCGCAATGGTGTAAAAATCATACGCCCGTTATTAAAAGTCTATCGGTCAGAACTGCAAAAATACTGTGATGATAATAACATCAAATATTTTCATGATGAAATGAATTTTGATCCACACTATACGCGTGTTAAAATCCGCCAGAACCGACATTTATTGCGTGACGCGTTGGGCATTCGTGACGACAGAATAATGTTGGCAATTGAAAATCTGGGGCGCGCACGTGATGCACTGGATAACGATATCAATTGGCGAATTGAAAGTGTTATTGATGGAAATGAAGCATTTTTTTCCTGTTCTTTTCTATTTGACCCAGCCCCCGATATTAGTTTAAAGTTTCTGGGACGGTTAATTCAAAAAATCGGGGGGAACGATTATCAACCGCGCTTGAAATCATTAAACCTTGCACTAAATAAACTGCACAGTGACTGCAAATTTACACTGGGGCATTGTACAGTGCGACGTTTAGGTGATGAAATACTTATCGTTCCCGAAGGTAACAGGTCAAGTTTTAGGAAAAGACATGAAAAACAAAAAAAACGTATTAAACAAAAATCAAATTAATTCATCAAAGACTTTTATTGCTATATTCATCATATTGTTTGGTGCGATTGCATTGTTCGCATTTATGGGTCCAAAACAAATGCCCAGTCTGCCTGGGGTACCACAGCAGGCGCAACCACTGGAATTATCATTTTCTGATGTAATTCGCCGTGCAGACGATATCAAAACAATGAATATTCACGGTAATGACGCAACAGGAACATTGTCAGACGGCACAAAATTTACATCAACTATTGCATACGACCCAGAATTATTGACTAAATTGGCATCATCTGGCGCGACAATATCAATTGATGCATCAAAATCAATTGGCGAACGTGCGATGACAGGAATATCCGTACTGTTGGCATTACTGTTTATATGGTGGTTACTGCGCGGAATGAAAGGCGGCGGTATCGGTCGCGCATTGACACAGCAAAATCCAACCAAAATCACAACTGGAAAAACCAAGACAACGTTCAAAGACGTTGCAGGCATTGATTCAGAAAAGCAGGAATTAATGGAAATTGTTGATTTCCTGCAAAATCGCGACAAATTTAAAGGAATTGGTGCGCGTGTGCCACGTGGCGTTCTGTTGTCGGGTCAGCCAGGAACTGGGAAAACCCTGTTGGCGCGTGCAATTGCAGGCGAGGCAAATGTTCCGTTCTTTGCTGCATCGGGCAGTGATTTTTCTGGGATTATCGTGGGTCTTGGCGTTGCAAAAATCAAAGAAATATTTGAAATGGCAAAACGTAATGCGCCATGCATTTTGTTTATTGATGAAATTGATGCCATCGGTCAGCGTCGCAGCCAACATTCATATAATGACCAAGACCGCGAACAAACATTAAATCAGTTACTGATTGAAATGGACGGATTTGCAAACAACACTGGCATTATCGTAATTGGTGCAACAAATCGTGCAGATATGCTGGACCCTGCCCTGTTGCGTCCAGGACGCTTTGACCGCCAGGTATATATTGAATTGCCAGACATGGCAGGTCGTCGCGAGATTTTAGACCTGTATTCAAAAAAGGTTAAAATATCAGATGATGTTAATATCCAAGACCTGGCACGTGGCACAACTGGATTTTCAGGGGCGGATTTGGAAAATCTGTTGAACGAGGCTGCCCTGCACGCCGTGCGCGGTGGTCGCGATGCGATCGCGCCAATTGATGTCGAAGAAGCACGCGACAAAATATTAATGGGACCGCGCAAGATTCGCAAAATGCGTGACGCAGACAAGAAATTAACCGCATATCACGAAGCAGGACACGCATTTGTTTCAATGATGTATTCTGATGTGACCGACCCTATTCACAAGGCGACAATTATTCCACGTGGGCGCGCATTGGGTATGGTGCAACACCTGCCAATTGATGACAAGGTTTCAATGACCATTGCAGAAGTTCGCGCCACACTGTCCATAGATTTGGCAGGACGCGCCGCCGAAGAAGTGTTCTTTGGTGCCGACAAAATCACCACAGGCGCAGAAAGCGATATCGCCATGGCAACGCGTTTGGCACGGTATTCAATTACAACAGCAGGATTGTCTGAAAAAATCGGATTGGCGGCAATTAATCAAGCCAGCACGTTTGGTGGACGCAGTGCATTGGAAAATGCATCTGAAAAAACCGCAGAAATGGTTGATACTGAAATCAAGGCTTGGTTGGACACCGCGCACCGTGACGCGACAAAATTACTGACCAAGAATAAAAAGACCGTTGAACGCCTGGCAGATGAATTATTACGTCGCGAAACATTGACTGGTGACGAAATCAAAGAAATCATATTCGGTAAAAAGAAAACCACAACAAAATCATCTGCTAAAAAAACAAAAAAGAAAGATGACAAATAATACAGACGTAAAATTTGAAATCCTGCATATGGCACCCGAAAATACCAATTCATTATTGGTAACATCGGGTGACGATGCTGTTATTATTGATGCGTGGGGACGTGCAGAGGCATGGGAAAAATTATTAACCGAACGTGGCTTGCACCTGCGGGCAATATATACCACCCACGGTCACAGTGACCATATTTCTGCGGCACCAGAACTTGCCACGCGTTTCAATGTGCCGTGGTATATGAACCACGCAGATATGGATTTGGTTTTGTGGGGTAATCCATTATTGGATTTCTTTGAAATGCCACACATTAAACCGAACTTTACGCGTCCTGAGAATTTGTCGGCAGGGGAATATGAAATTCTGCCGAATGTGTGGATGCAGGCAATTAATGCCCCAGGTCATTCCGCAGGTGGCATGATGTTTTTATTCCCAGACTATGACATATTAATGTCTGGCGACACATTTTTCCGCGATGGTGTTGGACGTACCGATTTTCCTGGAGGGGACGCTGCCAATTTGCGTAAATCCATATATTCAATTATTGATATGAATCTGCCAGACCAAACATACGTTGTGCATGGTCATGGTATTGATTCAACAATTGGTTGGTTAAAATCAAATCATCCATACTTTCTGATGCGTCATTGCAAATGTGGGGCTGGCGACGGATGTTGCGGTCATAACCACGACTGTGGTGATGGGCATTGTTGCTGTGGCGGATGTCACAACGAATAAATATTTTGATTCCCAAATAAATATTGCTATAATATCCCTGCATCGGATGATTACTGATGTGGGGTGTAGTAACCTCGTCGTCAAAAATAATCTCCAACGTGGTTGGAGGGTCACGATATATTTAAATAAGTGACACTATGACGAATAGTTACTAACCTCCAACCGTCCTTAATCAAGACGGTGTTTTTTATTCCCCGCCATCGGAGGGGTGCCCATGGGGCGGGGAGGGTTAACAAAATAAAAACGATGGAGAAGAAAAAATGACAGCAATCATAGTCAGTGCTGATTATTTCGGTAAAGCGTTGGGTCGTATTCACCACAGTGATAATATATCAACAACGCAATTAACACATCTGTTGGGATGTGACACAAAACAATTACATTGTTATATTCACGGTGGCAATTTAATTCCCCAAGACGTGTTACGTCGCATATTCAAATATGCCGTAATGATGGATGAAATGATAAATAAAGAATGATATATACAACGTGTTGTATCATTGCATACTAAAAAAATCCCCCAATCGGGGGATTTTTTACAACTGGATAAAGAAACTGGGGTTCTTGGATAACTGGTCAATTGCTGTTTCCATAACCTTTCTGTATTCCAGGAACTTCTTCTTTTCTGTGCTGTTCAGATTGCTGATTGCAGGCAACTTTACAGTCATTGGATTTACGTGTTTCCCATTTTTAATAATTTCATAATGCAAATGCGGACCTGTGGATAATCCAGTTGAACCAACATATCCAACCGTCTGACCCTGACGAACGGTGGTGCCAACCTTTACATTTTTAACAAACTTTGACATGTGGGCATACAATGTTTCGTATGAACCGTTATGGCGTATTTTTATATAATTACCATGCCCACGGTTATATCCGCGTGCAACAACACGTCCAGCGCCAGCAGCTGGAATTGGGGTACCTGTTGCGGCACGGAAATCAACCCCCTTGTGCGCACGTGTAAAGCCCAGGACTGGATGCTTTCTGCGGGTGGAAAAACTGCTGGTAACCTTGGCATTATTAATGGGGGTACGTTTTAACGATTTAATCGCGCCATTACCATCGGCATCATAATACCCAATTGTGCCGTCTGATTTACGATATCTGTACATTTGTACGTTGCCACGTAATGCCTCGAACGATACAGCCAAAACGTGACCATTATCAACCTTTTTACCTTCGGAAAAGTTTTCTTCGAACAAGACCGAGAACTTTTGTCCAGCACGCACATCACGTTCAAAGTCCATTTCAAATGCCAGCAAATCATATACATCTGCCAGAATGCCTGCTGGAATTCCAGCACGCTGACCTGCTAAATAAAAACTGTCCCCATCCAAGATTTCGCCACCACGCCATACAACACGTGTATCACGTTCAATATCGTTTGTCTGGCAACGCCATGTGCCGTCATTGTCACAGGTCAATTCGTACTGACGCCATGGGGATGGAATAATAACAATTTTTGACACAGGTTCATCCGCGCTGTCACGCAAGAATTCAATTCTGTCGCGGTCGGCACGCAGTGTTGAAATCCCAGCGTCTGATTTCAAAACCTGGGCAATTGCGTTCACATCACTATGTGCGATTCCCTGTGCCGTCAACAACTGGGACAGCGTATCACCAGATGCGACAACCACAACCGTCCGACATCCTGATGCGGGTTCTGTAACAGTAGTTTCAGGCCTTGTAACGACCAAATATATTGCAACAACTGTTAATAAAATTGCCAGTCCCATTACCATGCGAACCAGCAGACTAGAGTTCATTATATCTTTTGCTTTTTTCATAGCGCATATTATAATGGATGTATGAAAATAAATCAAGCGTTCACAATCTTGCAATCGGCAGGTGGCGTACGTGCCGCAAGAATAATTACAGAAAACGTAAAAGATCTGACAAATATCAAAGTCTGGTATATGGCACGACAATTGCGTCGTGGGGTGCCTGTGGCAAAAATTATCGGTAAAAAATGGTTCTATGGGATTCAATTTTATACAAATAAATATACGCTGGACCCACGACCTGATACAGAAACATTGGTTGATTGTGTCATATCAGATGCAAAAAATGGTAACGCGCCATATATTCTGGACCTGGGGACGGGGACAGGATGTATTATTGCGTCATTGGCGAAAAATATTTCAGGTGCGCACGGTGTTGGAATTGAAAAATCATGGCGTGCGCGACGCGTTGCAAAACGCAATATCAAGGATTTAGGTATGGAAACACGTCTGCATATTCAGCGTGGCGATTTCACAAGCAAATACGCAAATTTTGGGAAATTTGATATAATTGTTTCAAATCCACCATACATTGCGCGTGGCGACAATCGTGTTGATAGCGGTGCTATGCATGACCCTAAAATCGCATTATTTGCAGACGAAAACGGATTGGCGGCATACACTGCGATTGCACAAAATGCACAGCGTTGGATTAAAAGTGGTGGCAAAATATATATGGAAATCGGCATTGACCAAGACATCGCCGTACGTGACATCTTTGCCCGTAATGGTTGGAATTTCGTACGCAGTGAATGTGACCTGGGGGGGATTATACGCGTACTGGTTTTTGAATTTATATAGATTTAATTTTTGTTTGCACAATTTGGAACAAAATCACGCAAATCATTGTGACGCGTTTTTGGAATAACGGTTACATTATCGTGTGTCCATTTTTTAGACAACGTGTATGGAACAACATTATCTGATTCTGCGACAAAATGACATTGTGGAATACGCGGCAATGTGTCCAGGTTGGCAGAATCTGACAGTGCGGTATCGCCAAAATAATTCGACCAATCCGAATGGTTCAATACACCAGCAACGGTAATCCATTGTGATATATTTAAATTGGTATTTTGCGCGATTATTAAACCAGACAACATTGCACCACCAGAATATCCAATTAATATCACATGACGATTTTCGGCAATCTGACCAATTGCATCCGACATTACAGAAATTATTTGTGGCGCAAAACGTCCAGATGTCCAATCAGACACGCTGCAAATATCCGACATTATATACTGGCACGGACGCGCAATATAAACAACGTTTGGGAACGCGTCACGCATTGCCATTTTACGCACCGCGTCAGAACGTGGTGTGGGATTTCTGGTCGGTGCGCCATGTGCATCAAATGCGTGTCCGTCACCCTCTATATAAATTCGAATTGGGGTGCTGTCATCTGATATTTTTTGCCATGTGGCGATATCATAACCATGCGCATTTAATGGTACATAAACAAAATTATCAGGCATATTTATCATACCTGTGTTACACCCAACACAACAAATACACAGAACAAATAAGCCAACGCGATTTAACATAGTATATATGGTATTGAAAAAACAGATGTACGTCAATCTGGAACATTGTTTAATAATTGACAAAAGGCATTGACAAAACTGCTTGACAAATCGTTTTTTTAGGGCATCATATAACTAACATTTATACACAAAAATCTATACAAAAGGCACACCTATGCAAAAAGGAAATAAAATAAAAGCCGCCACACACCGCGTTGCCGTTGCAAATCGTCGCGCATCACGTCAAAATACAAAAATGACATTTTGGAAACGCGTGTGGAATATCATTTGCATTCCATTCCAAATTTTGGGGCGCGGAATTCGTCGCATCTGGCAATGGATTCGTTCAATTGATTTGGTTGGATTGGTAAATATTACTTTGCTGGTTGCTATAATCGTTATGTTTTCAATTTTAATTATAGATATATTAAAATTCAAGAAATCCCAGATTATTGTTGTGCCAGCACAAACAGTTGAAATAACCGCTGATAACTATGTCACACCAAAACGCAAGATTTCACCACGTCCAAAAACAACAGCGTTGCCAATAAAGCACGATGCAAATCGTAAAATGGTAACCCAGCCTGTGTATATTGTACCAACGCCTGCCCCAACAATCAAAGTCGCCCAGGACAGCGCAACACGCATAATGTATGGCGATATCATAATTGACAATCGTGGGGATGCAACTATTTTGCACGACGGCGCACAAATCCAAGGTAACCTGTATTTACAAAACATGCGTAAATATACACTGCCATGTGATATAAAAATTGACGGCAACTTGTTCCTGCGTGACTTAAACATGTTACAATTCTGTGGCGATTTTACCATCACAGGAAACATTTATGTCAGCCCACGTTCATCATTTGGTCCAATACCACGCACAGCACGTTTAGGCGGACGCGTGATTTTATAACGCATAAAACAGTAATTCGAACCGCGCTGGTCGCGGTTCTTTTTTAATGGAAAAAATATCCTAAACATGATATAATTCACACATCCAAACGAAAGGAAAATAAAATGGAAAAATTACTGAAAGTCTTGAAAGACAATATGATGTACACAATTGTTCTGATTGCTGCGATTGTGTTATTCTTGTACACAACAAACTTTGATATTATCGGTGGCGCATTGACAGCATTGTCTGGCGTAATTGCGACAGTATGTGTTGTATTCTTGGTCAAAGCATACAAGGCAGCGCCAAGCGCAAAGAAAGCAGCACCAAAAAAGAAATCAAAATAATTAAAAAATTATTCTGTAAAGCCCCGTATAACGGGGCTTTTTTCTTGCCACGTTTTATGGTGTAATAATTATAAAAAGAAATGAGATTTTATGAGTATTACAAAAGGGGCAAATTGGGAAACCCTGTTCCCCAGGGAAGACTCCAAAGATTTGTCGTCAGCATTGGCAGAACTGCAATCATTGCGCGAAAAAATAACAGAATAAAAAATCCCCAATTTGGGGATTTCTTATTATTACATTTATTTATTTGTATCCGATACTTTTTCAATCAATGTATCCATATCCAGACTTTCTGGCTGTGGGGCGTCGGGTGCAACCAGTTCTTGGCGTAATTCACTTTGCTGGTGTGCAATATTTGATTTTGATGACACCAATGCCAATGCTGCACATAATATAAAGAATAATGTTGCCAACCATGCAGTCATACGGGTCAAAAAATTACCAGCCGCAGACCCAGTTAATGCACCGCCAAACATTGATGCTGCAGACGAACCAGACATACCACTGCCTTCGGATTTTTGTAGCAAAATTAATCCAATCATTAAAACTGCAACGATTATTAACAATACTAATAAAAATGAAAACATATACTTTATCCTTTGATTATGCCGTGATTTTATCTTTCAATTACTTAAATTGCAAGGATTTTTAACAACGCGTTTGCTGCAACCAGCCCTGCCCCTTTCTTGGACGAACCAGACCCAGTTGCAGATTTGCCCATCGCTGTTACCCGTACATTAAACACAGGGTTATGCGGGGCACCTGTTGTTTCCAAGAATTCGTATACAGGTAATGCACCATTATCTTTCTTTTGTACATATTCTTGCAGTTTTGTTTTCGAATCTTTTGGTGGGGTGGCATCTGCCAATGCTAAATCATGCCAGAAATGCATAATTACATCACGTGCCGCATCAAATCCACCATCGATAAATATGGCACCAAATACAGCCTCCATCCCATTGGCAAGGATGTGACGCGTGCGCCCTGCTGTCATATGACCATAATGCAATGATTTATCCAATTCTATTTCACGGGCAACACGCGACAGTGTTTCGGTCGATACCAACACGGAATGACGACGCGCCAATTCCCCTTCTTTTTCATTTGGGTACATCGTGTACAGCATTTGTGCCACAGTCAGCCCCAGTACACGGTCCCCAATAAATTCCAAGCGTTCATTATTATTCCGTGCATCAACGCCACTTTGCGTTAATGCCTGGGCTAATAATTGTTGATTCCTGAATATATATCCAATGTCTTTCATTTTATTTCACACCCGTCCCAAACCGCGACCAGCGCATCTTGTTACCCCAATTCCATACGGATAACATCGGCGCATAGTAATTATGCGAATACCATATAAACCATACCTTGCCCAGGATATTATCACGCGACACATATCCAATATTTGCACGCGAATCCGCACTGTTGTCGCGATTATCGCCCATAAAGAAATAGTGTCCATCTGGTACCGTAAACAATGGTGTATTATCCAATGGCGCATCGTTGGCATATTCAATTATACTGTGTGATACGCCGTTTGGTAATGTTTCGGTATATTCTGTTACCTGGAATACGCCGCACATACCACGGAAATGTTCACATTCGCGATCTGATTTGTATTCGATTGTATAATTAAAGTCCGCAGGTTTATTATCAACCCAAATCTTGTTACCCTTTATCGTTATATTATCCAGATAATATCCAACACTGCGCAATGATTTTGGTAATGTCGCAACGATATATGGACGCGGATTTTCACGCTTTACCATTTCGCCGTTTATGAACAGTCGTCCTTCTTTCATTTGAATTGTGTCCCCTGGACGACCAATCAAACGTTTAACATAATCCTGGGATTCGTCCACAGGATTGCGAAATACAATTACATCACCAACATCAGGTTCTGATGCCATAAAGCGCCCATTCCACAATCCCCATGAACCAAACGGGAAAGAATAGCGCGAATAACCATATGCCCACTTTTCAACAAATATGTGGTCGCCAACGTGTAATGTCGGTATCATTGACCCAGATGGTATATTAAATGGTTCGATTAAAAAACTGCGAAATATTATTGCAATCAGTGCGCCATAAAATATCGTATTAAACCATTCACGCGCAGCATTTTTATTCTTTATCGGCATAAGCAATCCTTGTCTTTACGTGTGGCATTTTAGAACTTGAATTGTCCCAGTGCAAGATATATTATTCACATTATGATTTCTTTGAATTCAATCATATTTAACGGCATGGATGCAACACGCATAGATGTTCAAGTACAACTGGCATCGGGGCTGTCAAAACCCGAATTCAATATTATTGGACTGGCTGACCGCGCGGTCAAAGAATCTGCGGAACGAATACGCAATGTATTAAGTGCGCTAAATATTTCAATGCCACCAAAACGTTTGACGGTTAATCTGTCGCCAGCAGATGTTGAAAAAAGTGGTTCACACTTTGACCTGCCGATACTATGTGGGATACTGTGCGCGCTGGGGATATTACCCGAGGATAAATTATCACAATACCTGATTCTGGGCGAGGTTAGTTTAAACGGCACCATCCTGCCGACGGACAGTATTTTACCAGCCAGTGTATGGGCGAACAAAAATAATATGGGGATAATATGCCCTGGCGACCAAGGGTCACAGGCACGTTTGGCAGGACATACAAATATATTGGCACCGTTTCATGTTCTGGAACTAATAAATCACTTTAAGGGAACAATTGAACTGCCACTGCCAGAAAAATTAGAATCCGGTCAATCACAGAATACAGTGGGCGACATGGCAGATGTTCATGGTCAGGCAGCGGCAAAGCGCGCATTGGAAATCGCCGCCGCAGGTGGTCACGCAATGTTGATGGTTGGACCGCCAGGGTCTGGGAAAACTATGCTGGCATCACGATTGCCAGGAATACTGCCAGAAATGACGTCTGACGAAATATTAGAAACATCCGCAATATATTCCATTGCAGGAAAATTAAAAGATACAGGTCTGATGATATCACGCCCATTTCGCGCCGTACATCATACGTCCAGCCCTGTTGCACTGGCTGGTGGTGGTTCGGATGCGCGCCCTGGGGAAATATCACTGGCACATAATGGGGTATTGTTCTTGGATGAATTACCAGAATTTAATCGCGCAACATTGGAAATACTGCGCCAACCAATGGAAGGTGGCAAAATCACTATATCCCGTGCACGTCATAATGCAACATATCCTGCGCGCTTTCAATTAATTGCGGCGATGAATCCGTGTCCGTGCGGTCATTTGGGAAATGCTGCGCTGTCTTGTTCCCGTGCGCCTAGATGCGCCGAAGCATATCAAAATAAAATATCGGGTCCGTTATTGGACAGAATTGACCTGCACGTAGATGTTGATGCAGTAAATCCGTGGGAAATGAACGCAACACCTGACGAAGACGTTGAAACAAGTCAGGAAATCCGAAAACGCGTTGTTGCAGCACGCCAGATACAAATTAAACGCCAGGGTATCGTCAATGCGCAACTGGATGGCGCAGAATTAGATGCAGTTGTAAAACTGACCAGCGAATTAACAACATTTTTAAACACAGCCGCTGAAAAGATGAATATGTCTGCACGTGGATATAACCGCATTAAACGCATTGCACGCACAATTGCAGACCTGCGTGGGGCACAGGATATTGAAATATCTGATTTAGCCGAGGCATTGTCATATCGCCCGATTGGTCGCGGAAAATATGGCGTAAAAATGTGATTAAAAAAACTGCCAAACGGCAGTCTTTTAAAATTCAAATCGCAACCCCAGCATTACATTTGTGTATATCAGATTTTCACCACTGAACCAATCGCGATGACGCGAGTCGTCCGCGTTTGTCAATGCCCATTTAATTTTTGGGATATACATTACACGCGCCCCCAGGTCCATAAACAGCGTATCTGTTATACCGTACGAAAACCCAATTGCCAGTAAGCCTGCAATGTTTGATGTGGATGTTTCAGAACGATAAAACTGCAAAACCTTGTAATCATCCAATTCGCCAAACTGTTGCAAATCAACTGATGTTGATAAATCACCGTATAAGTCTGATAAATTCAATGTTGTCTTGGTATCCGCATATCCGACGCCAAATCCGATATACGGTATCATTTTATTAACAGGCTTTTTGAATCCATCAAAGAAATCATAAAATGCCATCGCACTGATTATATCAGTTGAAATCTTGGACTGGACACTGCCACTTTGTGCATTCAGAATCATCCCACTGGTTAATGTTATGTCACCATCAAATAACGGGGATACATTATATTCTGTTTCAGAAATGTGGTCCCAGCCAGCCTCTATCCGCCACTGGGGGCGATTTGGAATTGTCCAACCAATTGATGCACCTGCGGCAAATGAAAATGATGAATAATCTTCCTTGGCGGGCAACGCTGCCAAATCACCAATACCTGCGTATTCAAATCCTTCGCATTGACCAGAATCAACGCACGCATCATACCACGCACCAGATACCACCATGCCATCTGCTGGATTATAAAAATATTCTGCCGTCATAGAGCCAATTTCATTCTTTATCGATGCAAACGAATATGACGCGCCACCACGTACAGATATAACAAACCGACTGCCATCATCTGCATACCAGCCATCGCCAACGTATGTTCCAGGATATTGCCAATTTGCGTGCGCTGCACCCGACAAAACGCACAGCATCACGGGTAAAATGTGTAATAATCTTTTTCTCATGTTGCTAATTATATCATAAAAGCCAATCTGATTAAAACACATTTTCAACAGAAATTTATTCCTGGATAAAACCACCCGACTGCATACGCCACAATGATTTTGGTAATGCCTGTATTTTTTCGGACATTGTTCCCCCACAAATTATTTACGGGGCAATGTTTGCAAAATTTTACATTTAATGCAAGACGATATCGTGGAATATTTCCGCAGGAATTGTGCCACCCGTAACCTTGGAATCCATTGGTGAAAAATCATCATTACCAACCCAGATGCCAATTGTCATATTATCTGTCGCACCAATAAACCATGCATCACGATTATTATTACTGGTGCCGGTTTTTCCACCCAATACATTTGGGGCAGCAGCGCGATGTCCTGTACCACCTGGTGCGGTCACATCAGACAACAGTTCTGCCATTGAAGATACTGTTTGTGGCATTAAAATTTGAATTGGGTCTGATGGATTACGTTCATATAATATGTTGCCATTTGGGTCTGTGACACGCGTAATTGAATATGGTCGAACCGATGCACCATTATTCCAAATCACGGCATATATCGTCGTTAAATCCAACAGATTCATTTCAGACGCCCCCAATACCGTTGAATATTCACGGCGCAATTGTGTTCCAACCCCCAATCGTCCCGCCATATCCAGCACAGAATCAATTCCATAAATTTCTGTTAATTTCAGTGGCACTGAATTCACACTTTTGGCAAATGCCGTCGCCAATGTGATATCACCATAATATCGCGCATTATAATTTTGTGGTGTATAATCACCGATAGAAAATGGACTGTCATTTACGTACATGTCTGGGGTCATACCGTTTTCCAATGCCACCAAATACACCACGGGTTTAAACGAACTGCCGGGCTGGCGCGCAGCCAATACACGGTTAAACTGACTGGTCTGGTAATCTGAACCGCCAACCATTGATAAAATTGCACCATCACGCGAAACTGCCAAAACAGCCCCCTGATATGCACCGACATGCGACGGCAATATCGCGGCAATGCGTTCTTGTAATTTCATATCTATGGTTGTATGCACATACATATCTGATGAAAATTCACCCATACGTGACCGCAATTCATCCATAACGAAATCAGTCCAATAACGATATATGTTTGTATCAGGTGCAGGCGTTGCAGGTGACAATTCAGTTGCTGCAATACGTGCCTGGTTTATCGAAATATATCCTTGGCGGACCATTTCTTGTAATATTATACGCGCACGGGCGATATTCTTTTCGGGGTTACGCAATGGACTGTATGTTGTTGGTGCCTTTAACATCGCAGCGATTTGCGCACTTTGCGCCAATGTCATATTATTTGCAGACGTTTGAAACATTGTACGTGCCGCCGCATCAATCCCACGCATACCACCAACCAGTGATACGCGGTTCATATATAAATCCAACACCTGGTTTTTATTAAACCGATTTTCCAACCAATAAGACAAGATTAATTCTTGGACTTTGCGCGAAATTTTTTTATCACGTGATAAAAATATATTC
>JBJEXB010000012.1:0-4630 GCA_051885395.1 Candidatus Enterousia sp.
ATGCATTGGGGGCTGACGAGGCCGGTGACTGTGGGCGTATACTGCTTGTGGGTAGTGATAAATTATATCTGCGCAGTGATAAAAAGACGACCCCGTCACTGAATGTAAAGATAAACGGCACAACATTCTATGGCAATATGTCAACAAATGCGTTGTCAATGACCAGCGACACAAGTAAGTCGTTGCGTATCAAGAACGGTGATACAACCTACTCTGTATATGATGATATGGTAAGTTACAAAGGGTGGTCGTCGGGGCCAAAAATTAAACTGGATCCAAATGTGAACGCGACAAGTATTGTGCCTGCAAATATAACTGCGTCGGCTGGCAAGACAGATTGGACTGCGACGTTCTCTTACGGAAATGTTGTTGGATCGATGGCCTGCACTGCGAACACGGGGACAAGCTTGACGGTTGATGAAACCAAGAATTATTCGGCTGGTGGAACAGGTGCGAATTGTTGGTGTCAGATGACCAGTCCTGCAAAATCAGGTTGGCTGTATATATCTAGTTTAGGTACAGCGTGCGCTGATAAATGTGCATACATTTGTGCCCAGAATGTGGGAACAAATAAAAACGCAATATCTGTACGAACCAGTTTGTTTGGCAGCGCAGATGCATTATAAAAAACGGGGCGTTTGCCCCGTTTTTTTAGAGCATAGATAATAGAGCATAGATAATAGATGCGCGCCGAATGGCGCACTCATTATAAACTGGATTGCTTCACTACGTTCGCAACGTCAAAAGAGCTGGAATTTCTGCCATTGCGAGCAAGCGATAGCGCAGCGTGACAATCCAGAAAACAGAGTTCAGATAATATTCGTTACACTTGCAATGACAATATGGGAAATTACTTGCCCTCGCCCTGGTGACGGGCGGCAGTTAATGCGCGACGCAGTGATGATGCCGCGATTTGTTTTATCTTTTGGGAAAATGTTCGCATGTTCATTGCATCGGCAACGCTGTCGCCAAAAATTTGTGCAATGTATTCAATTTGGGTCGGTGCAATAACATATACTTCGCTGGTTATGTCAGATGTACTTAATTTTTGTACCGGTTCACGCATAATTGATATCCCCCTGTTCCCGTATATTTTACGCCTGTATTGTACACGATTTTATGGTAAAAACCAAATTATTTTTTATGGGGACATCTTGTTTGTTTCTGTAATTGCATTATATCATAAAGTAACTTGACCAAATGGTGCAAAATTGCTATAAATCTTGGGATAATAAAGGTAAGGACAGATGTTAAAAAATGTGATTGGTAAAATTTTAGGTTCGGCAAACGACAGATTGGTAAAATCGTACGATAAAACCGTGTCTTTGATTAATGATTTGGAACCAAAATATCATGCAATGACGGATGATGAACTGCGTGCGCAAACAGATGTATTGCGTCAGCGTATCGCAAATGGCGAAAAAGAAAAGCATATTTTGCCAGATGCCTTCGCCTTGGTGCGCGAGGCATCAATTCGTACAATCGGACTGCGTCACTTTAATGTTCAAATGATTGGTGGTATGGTTTTGACGGGCGGTCAGATTGCAGAAATGAAAACTGGTGAAGGTAAAACACTGGTTGCAACATTGGCAATGTTTTTAAAGGCACTGTATGGCAAGGGTGCGCATTTGATTACTGTAAATGATTATCTGGCATCGCGTGACGCAACCTGGATGGGTCAGGTTTACCGTTTCTTGGGTCTGTCTGTTGGAATTATCCAGCATGATATGACGGATGATGAACGTCGTGCCGCATACGCGTGCGATATAACGTATGTAACAAATTCTGAATTGGGATTTGATTATCTGCGCGATAATATGAAATTTTCAAAAGCACAGCAGGTATTGCGCCCGCTGTTCTTTGCAATTGTTGACGAAGTTGACAGTATCTTGATTGACGAAGCGCGTACCCCGTTGATTATTTCTGGGCCTGCCGAAGATACCAGTGAACTGTATGCAAAGGTTGATGCGGTTGTTGCACAATTGTCGCCAGATGATTACAAGAAAGACGAAAAAGACCGCCATGTTACATTGACTGAAAATGGTGTTGATTCTGTGACGCGTTTATTGAAAGACGCAGGATTATTGGTTGGCGATAATTTGTATGCGTCTGAAAATGCCGCATTGGTTATGCATATTCAGCAATCGTTATTGGCGCATCATTTGTATCAGAAAAACGTGAACTATGTTGTACGTGATGGTGAAATTCTGATCGTTGATGAATTTACAGGACGCGTTATGACAGGTCGTCGGTTTGGCAAAGGTTTGCATCAGGCGATAGAAGCAAAAGAACATGTAACTGTTCAGCCAGAAAATCAGACTGTGTCCAGTATTTCATATCAGAACTTGTTCCGTTTGTATCCAACATTGTCTGGTATGACAGGTACCGCCATGACCGAGGCTGCAGAATTCGAAGAAATATATAAATTGCGTGTTGTATCGATTCCTACAAATCGACCTGTTGCACGTATTGACCATCATGATGAAATTTATCGCAACAAAGAAGAAAAATACGACGCAATTATAAAGCAAATTCGTGAATGTATGGAACGTAAACAGCCTGTCTTGGTTGGTACGGTATCTATTGAAAAGTCCGAAGAATTAGCCGCGGTTGTGCGTCAGAAATTGGGTATTCAGCCTGCGGTTCTGAATGCAAAACATCACGAACAAGAAGCGAAAATTGTATCCCAGGCCGGCAGCCCTGGTGCTGTTACAATTGCAACAAATATGGCAGGACGTGGTACAGATATTAAACTGGGTGGAAATGCCGAAGATTTGATTGCAGAACTGGATGCAGATGCGCCAGATTATGAAGATAAAAAGAAAGAAATCTATGCAACAATCGAGGCAAACAAAAAACTGGTATTGGATGCTGGTGGTTTGTATGTAATTGGTACAGAACGCCATGAATCACGTCGTATTGATAACCAGTTGCGTGGACGTTCAGGTCGTCAGGGTGACCCAGGTGATTCAAAGTTCTTTTTGGCGTTGGATGACGATTTAATGCGTATATTTGGTGCGGCGCGCTTGAATGGTATGTTGACAACACTGGGTCTGAAAACAGGCGAAGCGATTACGCATCCGTGGATAACAAAAGCACTAGAAAAAGCACAACGCCGTGTTGAAGCACGCTATTTCGAATCACGTAAAGAATTGTTAAAATACGACGATGTTATGAATGAACAACGTAGTGTTATTTACAAGCAGCGCGATGATTTAATGACCAGTGAAAACTTGGAACCGTTGGCGCGCGAAATGATTGGTGACGTTGTCGAAATCATTTGCGAAGCGAATATCCCAGAAAAATCAACACCGATGGATTGGAATCTTGTGGGGATTCACGATGCGATGATGCGTGCATTTGCATTGGATATAACAGATATTGAAAAATGGAAAACAGATGACGGAATTACCGAACGCAAGGCTTATGAAGCATTGGTAAATCTGGCAAATCGTCGTTATGACCATCAGGCGGAAAAATATGGTCCAGAATTAATGCAAATGGCGTCACGTCAAATGATGTTGGGTGCATTGGATGCAGTGTGGAAGCGTCACCTGCAACAGATGGATTATTTGCAGATGTCAATTGGTCTGCGTGGATATGCCCAGAAAAATCCTTTGTATGAATACAAGCGCGAAGCATTGGAATTATTCAAAAATACAGTTAATAATTTCAAGGTAATGTCGGTGTCTTATTTGGCGCGTATGGAATTAACACGTGAAGATGTTGATGCAACAGAACGCCAACGTGCCGAACATGATGCAGGTTTGAATCAGGCATCAGGTATGGAGGCGCGTCGTAATGCCCCCTGCCCCTGTGGTTCTGGATTAAAATACAAACATTGCTGTGGCAAGTTGAAATAATAAAAATCCCCCAATTGGGGGATTTTTAAATGTTGCTATCTTTGGCGTGTTCTGCGCAGTGCAGATATGTTGATGGCTTTATTGGTTGTGTTTGTGTGATTGATTAATATTGTATCACCAAAAAATGTTGTTTCAGATTCTGGTGCGGCAATTATTTCCGTATATTTTTCTGTTGCGCGACCGTTTTTTATTAATTCCATGTTTATATAATCGCCATCAGGGGTATAACGTACGTGTGCAACACGCATTGTGTCCGTGTATAAAATATTCTGGGCGTTCATACCCGCACCATTGCGTGGTGATGCACATCCAAATGCCAGCCCCAGCATTCCATATAATTTAACCGCATCCCAAGTGTTCATATTTAAATCCTTTGGTTGACGATATTTAAATTATATGTTTTATCCGTGTTTTTGTCAAAAGCATTTCTTTATTCGCTTGTTTTTAATGACGCTCTATTCTATACTTTGTGTTGGATTCACGGCGGACGTGGATTCGGGACTTCAAAATCCCATAAAACAACGATGCGACGCTGTCGTATTGGTATCCGAAACGAAACACGCTCATAAATGAACATTTATGTATGGGTGATTGTTTATCTCGACCTGTTTTTGGTCGGGATGCTGCGGTTATAAGGTTCATCCGAAATTCCGCAGGGTCATTTTGTTTTATGATTTTTGAACTTCCCGATCGCCAATGATTTTGGTGGTTTTTTGTTTAACACAAAATGGGGGTAAAAAATGAAGAAAAACATTTTAGTAGTTGAT
>JBJEXB010000013.1:0-22487 GCA_051885395.1 Candidatus Enterousia sp.
GGACAGCGTTTTATGTCAGACCTTTACCGATTGGCAGGCAATATGTGTTAACGACGGCAGTCCTGATGGGTCTGCCGCGATTTTGTCTGAATACGCTGCACGTGATGCACGATTTGTTATTGTTAACAAGGAAAATGGCGGATTGTCTGATGCACGTAATGCAGGGTTACCGTATGCCACCGGCGAATATATAATGTATTTGGACAGTGATGATTTTATTCATCCCCAGACGATGGAAATCGCGTACTTTATGGCAAAGCGCGATGGGTCTGATATTGTGTCTTTTACATACGACAGAATTTATCGCCCACAATTGATGATACGACACTTCTTGAAAATGGATACTGATAATGTTATTCCGCGTCGTATTCATAAAAAGTATAATCCTGCGCGTGTAAAAACTTTGGTTACTGATGATGTATATGAATACGCGACAGAACGTACACATAATGCGCCAGGTAGAAAGAAAAAATGGCTGATTAAGCATTGCCAGGTATGGAAAAATATGTATCGGCGTTCGTTAATCGCAGATACACCATTTATCAAAGGAATTTTATTTGAAGATTTCCCGTGGTGGTCTGCGGTGATGCTAAAAAATCCGCGTGTTACGATTGCACCACTGCCATTGTATTTCTATATTCCAAATTTTGGTGGGATTGTTCTGGGGGCAAAGCAATTGCGAATAATGCAAAGTCTGTGTAAAGGAATCAAGACGGCATACACGTTATACAAAGAGCGTGCAACGGAATATCAAATGAAAATGTGGTCAAAAAATTTCCGTTGGTATTTTATTAATTGGGCGTTTCGTAAAATCAAGTATTTGGACAATGATGCTGATTTAGAAACTGCACGTGAATGCTTTCATGAACTGTCGCGTGTCGGTGCGTTGGACGGGGCAGATTCAAAATTTGCCTGCAAATTGCGTTGTGATATTTTGACGTTTATAAATGCCGATAGGAAGTGTAAATGAAAAAGTTAAAGGTTGCATTTTGCCTGCGCGATATGAAAATCGGCGGTGTTGAAAATGTTTTTATCAATACATTGGAAAATCTGTTGGCGCGCGGTGACGTGGAAATATTCGTTTTGACATATTCGCGTGTTCGTACACCACTGTATGCAAAATGGTTTGACGCGCATCCCCAGGTGCATACTGCTGCGCTGTATCCATTGCGTTTTCTGGGGACTGATTTATCGCACTTTTTTCTGTTGCGTCTGGTGCAGCATTTTTGTCGCAGCGTGTATCGTCGCATTCGTCGCTTTTTTATAAATTGGGACCAATGGCGCGATATAGATGTCTTTGTTGATTATTATAATTTTTCTTTCCATCGCGAATTTAAAAAGGTGCTAGTGCCAAAAATTGTGTGGTGGCATTCGTCGTTACAACAATTTATTGCGCAAAATGCGGCGCAGTATATGCCAAACTATGATTTAATGGTTGCGTTAACGCCTGGGTTTGTTGCGGATTTCAAAAGAATGTATCCGCAATATGCAAATAAAATTACGCACATATTTAATCCTGTGGATATTGCATCTGTGGTGGCGCGTGCTGAAAACGCGGACAGTGTGAAAGTGTCTGATTATTTTGTATGCGTGTCACGGCTGTATGCAGACAAAGATATTAATACACTGTTGCGCGGTTTTAATAAGTTTTGGTGTGATAATGCGCGACCTGATGTAAAATTAGTAATTATCGGTGATGGTTCGTGGGCAGACAGATACAAGGCAATCGCAAATGCGCTGGATGCTGCGCCAAATATTATATTTACAGGCAGTCTGTCAAATCCATTTGGATATATGAAAAATGCAATTGCAAATATTTTATCATCATACAGCGAAGGTCTGGGGATGGTGTTGATAGAAGCTGCAATTGTAAAGACGTTAAATATTTCATCTGATTGTCAAAATGGACCGCGTGATATTCTGTTGGATGGTCGCGGGGGGATGTTATATAACCCGGGTGATGCGGATGCATTAGCAAAATGTATGACAAACGCATGGCGTGGTGGGGTTGATATTGATGAAATGATTTGTGCGGCGTATGATGGACTGGCACGGTTTGATGCATCTGTTATTTCAAATCAGATTTATGATTTATTAAAAGAATATGCAAAAAGAAACCGGAATTAAATTCCGGTTTCTTTAAAAGTTTCTGGGATTTTTGTTACCCATTTTAGCCCCAGCATCGCGGGTTTATTTAAATCGTAAATTGGGCGCAATATGGTTTGCATAATACGTGCCAGTTTTTTTGATTTATTTTTATTCTTGGCATTTGTGACAATTGTTATTGTGCGGGCGCGCTTTTCCAGATGCGTGTTCCAAGATGCAGCACGGTCACCTAATTTATTTTTTATCATATCTAAATCAACTGAACCAAAGTGTAGCAGGTACAGATTTTTATCAATGTGGAAATTATGACCCTTTACACTGTGGAAACCACTGCCCCATGTGGCGGGGCGGAATAACACAACAGGCTTGGTATATCGTGTGGACAGCAGGGCATATTTGCGCTGTGTCAAGAATGGTGCGTTCATATCCAGGGCAGGCTCTGAATTTAAATCCTGACCTACATCCAGTCCGAGTCCCGATACAGTTGTATGTGCATGTATTCCTGACAGGTATTGTTGTAGTGTCATGTTTAATTTTGGATTGACTACCAAGAATTCATCACAGTCACAGCCGATAACAATATCGTATCCGTCAGCGAATAATTTTTTTTCTAAATCAGACAATAACAATATACGCGTTTTGTCGCCACGTTGGCGTTCTTCCTCTTTGTGTGGTAATTTTGTTATGTTTGCGCGTCCTGCATTTGATGGGATTTTCTGGTCCAGACCGTCCAGATATATGTACAAATTTTCTTCGCCAATTTGCGCGCCGTAATATTTAATCCAGCGATTCAAGAAGAATTCATCATTACGTGCCATTGTTATGGCAGCAATGCGTTTTGTTTGATGTGCATTTTGTTTCATCATAGTTTCCCAGTAAAAAGTTTAGCGGTTGCGTGGCGGATATTTCGATAAATAATTTTAATAGGATTGCGCGTTAATAACCAGTCAACGTGTTGATGCCCATATACGCGTTTTGCATCCTGTAAAATAGCGTCGCGTGCGGTGGGTGGAATGTGTCGCATAATATATGCAATTCGCATCCCCAGCCCCCCGTGCATACGGTTAAAGGCATTCTTTTTCAGAAATGGCATGCCGCGTTTATATAGTTTCGCGACATTGTTATATACGCTGCGACCTGGCGCATTCCAAGGGCAGTACCATGATATATTTTGTTCAATTAAATTTTTTGTAAAACCCTGTTCATAGAGTTTTGTAATCATACCCTTGTCTGGTAATTTTGTTACAGACCGCATAAATTTATCAAACCATTCGGACATAAACACAGATTTATCACATCCAATAAACCAAGATTGAATATGCGGATGGTCGCGATGTGGGTTACACACCAGCCCAAAAGCCCCCAGATTTCGGGATTCTAAATCTGTGATAATTGGGTGCAAATCATGCAGCGGTCCATATACAGAATCATTTACCAAATACAACACATCATATTTGTTTAAAATGTCGTTATCCCGTGCATATGTGTATGCACGTTTATATGAACCAAAATCATATTCACCGTGGCGAGAGGCGTTGGCATATAAAACGTATGGCTTAATCTTGTTTAATTGTTTTTCGTCGGCATCGCTGTCCATAACCAGCACAACATCACCCAGCTTTGACAGCGCGCGAACATAATACACCAATGCGTCGTCAATAATGCCATGTGCATCATAGGCGGCAAACAGGAATAAACGTCTTGTCATTTTTTTAATTTTTACCTATGCTTAGTTATATATAATCTACACTGTGATTGGGAAAATTTCAACAATGGATTACACACCAGATATAAAAATATACGCACCTGACAAATATGTCCAAGATGTGCGTGCGCGAATCAAAGACATACAGACGGCCCGGTCGCCATCGGTTGTGCGCGTTGAAAATGGAACGGTTTGGCCGGTGGGAAAACCGCGCAAGCATGGCGTCTATGACGCGTGCGGGCAATTTGTTGCGGCGTCAAATATTGTTATTCGTGCCACCGCACACCCACACGCAATCCACCACGCGGTCAAACGGTATATTGACGACGATGTTTTGTTTTTGGGAAATTTGCATCATCATTTTGGTCACGTGTTGTTGGAACGTTTGACGCGCGCCTGGGCATTGTTGTCCGATAAATATAAAAATATGAAATGCGTAATTGTGTACAATTCTGCGGCCGATAATATCCCAGAATATTATCTGGAATTTTTGGCGGCATTGGGGGTTGCGCGTGAAAATATTATGGTTATTAAACAGCCAACGCGATTCCGTAATGTGTATGTCCCAGAATTATCCAAGGGACCTAGTTTTACCACAGACGCATTTGCAAAAACATTTGATGCAATCGCAAATTCGGTGCCTGATAATGACGCTAAATATGATTGCGTGTATGTTTCGCGCGACGCGTTGCGGTTGCGTCGCACATTTGGCGAACGGGCGGTGCAATCGGTGTTCCAGAAAAATGGATTTCACGTAATTTACCCAGAAACTATGCCAATACAGCAACAAATTGCGATTGTAAAAAATTGTCGTGTATTGGCCGGGTGCGCTGGGACAGCGTTGCATTTGGCACTGTTTATGCGACCTGGTGGCACAGTGATTCAGATTAAACGTAATTCAAAAAATTCTGATAACGCTGATCAACAATTTTTGGTGGATAAAACCAAGGGATTAAATTCTGTGTTTGTTTGGGCGTCGGCTGAATCCAGACCAACCGAACATTTCACGCCTGCGCCCCAGATAATTGGTATCGGCAAATATATGCAGAAATTTATGGACGATTTTGGATTGCAATATACGCACGCAGATACAGTAATTTCAGCGTCTGAGTGGGCCGCGTACGAAAACGCGTGGCGCGAATATCGTCGCGCAAACAGTTTGTGGCACCGCATAAAACACGCGTTGGTAAAAATATTGGCGTGCGCGGTTCCCGGTCGTGATAATCGCGCGGCGTTTCGTAATTATATGAAACGCGTAATGGGGGTCTAGATACAAAAAAACGCCCCAAACGGGGCGTTATTACATTTCAACGTTTTTGCGCGTTTTTTTACGTGTGTTACTGTCCAATTCCTTTTTACGCAGACGAATTGTGGCAGGCGTTACCTCTACCAACTCATCATCCAGGATATAGGACAGTGCTTCTTCCAATGACATTTTGCGAGGGGGCGCCAAGAACAACTTTTCATCCGCAGTAACTGAACGCATGTTTGTTAATTCTTTGCCCTTGACTGGATTTACTTCCAAATCATTTTCTTTGCTGTGTTCGCCGATAATCATACCAGAATAAACTTCTGTTTGGGGACCGACGAATAACGTACCACGTGGTTGCAAATTAAACAGGGCGTATGTAGCGGTGACACCTTTCTCCATCGAAACCAAAACGCCTGGGCGATATTGCTGGATTGGACCACGATATACATCATATTTATCAAATACGCGGTTCATAATTCCTGTGCCGCGTGTATCGGTGCGGAATTCTGACAGGTATCCAATCAGTCCGCGTGACGGGGCAGAAAATACAATACGTGTTTTGCCTGCACCTGATGCTTTCATTTCTGTGATGGTTGCTTTACGCTTGGTCATTTTTTCAATAACAACGCCAGAAAATTCATCATCAACGTCGATAACGACTTCTTCGATTGGTTCCATCTTGTCGCCGTTTTCATTTTCGTGCATGACAACGCGTGGACGGCTGACACTTAATTCAAATCCTTCGCGACGCATTGTTTCAATTAAAATACCCAATTGCAATTCACCACGACCTGATACTTCGAATGCTTCGTTATTTTCACTTTGGCTGACGCGCAGAGCGATATTTGTTTCGGCTTCTTTGAACAGGCGTTCGCCAATCATACGTGATGTTAATTTTTTGCCAGATTTTCCAGCCAATGGTGATGTGTTTACAAAGAATGTCATCGTCAAGGTTGGTGGGTCAATTGGCATTGCAGGAATTGGTGTGTTTACGGACGGGTCGCACAGGGTGTCAGACACTGTTGCCTTGGAAAATCCAGCAATTACAACAATGTCGCCAGCAGATGCGCTGTCACGGGATATTTTTTCAACACCACGATGTTCAATGATTTTTGTGATTTTTGCGTTTTCAATAAATTCGCCGTTCATATTGATTGCTTTGACAGATTGTCCAACCTTTACAGTACCAGATTCAATTTTTCCTGTCAGAATTCGACCAACGTATGGGTCTGCTTCCAATGTGGTTGCCAGCATAGAAAATGGTGCGTCCAATTGACAACGTGTTCCATTGCAATCAGGGGCTGGGACATGGTCAACAATTAATTGAAACAGTGGGGTTAAATCTTTGTGTTCATCATTCAGGTCGCGTACCGCCCAACCATCGCGTCCAACCGCATACAGATATGGAAAATCCAATTGTGAATCAGTTGCGCCCAATTTATCAAACAAATCAAATGTTTCGCTTAATACTTCGTCTGGACGGGCATCCGCACGGTCAACCTTGTTAATACATACAATTGGGCGCAGTCCCAATTTCAAAGCCTTGGATAACACAAATTTTGTTTGGGGCAGGGGACCTTCGGCGCTATCAACCAGCAGCACAACGCCGTCAACCATTGATAAAATACGTTCAACTTCGCCACCAAAATCTGCGTGACCTGGGGTATCAACGATATTAATTTTATAGTCATTCCATAAAATAGATGTTGGTTTTGCTGAAATTGTGATTCCGCGTTCGCGTTCGATGTCACCGCTGTCCATGACGCGGTCTTCGACCTTTTCGTTGGCGCGGAATGTGCCAGCCTGTTTCAGCATGTTGTCAACCAAAGTCGTCTTTCCATGGTCAACGTGTGCAATGATTGCAATGTTGCGAATTTTCATGTTTGTACCTTATTTTTATTTAGGATTTTTTATATAACTAGTACAGATTATACTAAAATTTGAAATTTTCAACAATATTACATTATTTTTTATGATACAATGTCATATATATAGAGGTAAATCAGATGAAAAAAATATGTTTTTGTTTAATTACATGTGTCGCAGCGGTAACAGGTGCGAATGCTATGAATACAACGGCTGATATGTTGCGCACATGCGAAGGGGTGTCTGTGGGTAATGCAGATAATTATATTTTAAAATGCACACCATCAGAAAAGATTACAAAAGTTATGAGTGACAAAACAAATATGCGTAAATTCTTTGTCGCAGATAATGCAGGTGATGTGCGTGGTACGTTTTTATCACAAATACCGCAAAATCAGGACTTTGTTTATGTAAATGTGGCATCAAATTTACCGGATTTTCATTATGAAAACCAAACATGTTATCGGTTTATTACCGAAATTGATACGTCACGTGATGGGTTCTATGCGGTTGAAGTATGTGAATACGAACGTCCAGATTATTATTTATAAATAATGTTGACATATTTGTTGTTTTGTCTATAATGTATTGTGTATAGAAATAAAAAGGATTGCAGTTATGATATCTTATAAGAATATGATTATGCAGTGGAACAACAGTGTTACACAATATTGCACTGTCCATAATATTCCAAATATGGATTTAAAAAATTTGCGTATGGGGGATGTATATAATTATGAATTATATGCCGCGTACAAGAATGTTCAAAATGCAATTGCTGAATATACCAAAACACCAGAATCACCGTTTTATACAAATAAACTGGTTAACTGTATCAAGAAATGGTACCTTTTAATATCTGACAACAATCTGGACAAGATGGCAGTACGCATTATGCCAACCAGTTGTTTAAAGGGTGTTTTTGCGCGTATGATTCAAAACATAAAGTAAAGTAACAGGAGGGCATTATGATTGATTATGATAAGACGATTGAAAAATTTTTTGTCGAAGTTGAACAATACCTGACCAGACGCATGGAGCAGGCTAAGGATAAGATTGAAGCAAAAAAAATTCAAAATACCATAGTTCAATGGGGAATGATAAAGGCGAATCCTGCCAAGTATATAAATAGCAGGTATGATGACGCCAACATTTTATCTGCAGAAGGTTTTATGCGCAACGAGGATAATTCTGTTTATCTGGCAGTAAATGATGTAATAAATGCTGTGCGTGCAATTTATGATGCACGTGCAAATCAATTGACATATTTAGAAGAGGAAAATTCGCGTAAATTACTGGATGCGTATAAGCGTTGGAAATATAAATCATCAACAAATATGTTCAAAGATTTTGTCTTTCCATTTCGTTCTGCAAAATCGTTCGCAGTACAAGATAAACAGAAATAAATAAACGGGGCATTTGCCCCGTTTGTTTTTATTAGTGTTTGCCACCAATTTTTGTGCGTCCGCCCATTAATGGTTGTAATTTCTTTGGAATATTGACCGAGCCATCTGCGTTTTGATGGTTTTCAATTACTGGAACCAATGCACGGGGCAGTGCAATACCTGTGTTATTTAATGTTGCACAGAATTGCATGCTGCCGTCTGATGCACGATAGCGTGTGTTTGTGCGACGGGCTTGGAATTGACCAATTGATGAGCAAGAGCCTAATTCGCGGTATGCATTTTCACTGGGGAACCATGCTTCGACATCGTTCATTTTGACTTTGTTAAATCCCATATCGCCTGTGGAATTTGCGATTACGCGGTATGGTAATTCCAGGTCTTCCATTACTTCGCACAGGTTGTTCAATATATGTTCGTGCATTTCATCAGATTGTTCCGGGGTGCAGTATATATATTGTTCAACCTTGTTAAATTGGTGAAAGCGCACAAGTCCCCGTGTGTCGCGACCGGCGGCGCCCGCTTCCTTGCGGAAACATGGTGAAAATCCTGCGTATTTTAATGGCAGGTCTTTTTCATTCAATACGTCGCCACTGTGCAAGGAATTCAGGATAATTTCTGCTGTCCCTGCCAGGCATCTGTCAGTGCCAGTCAACATAAATACATCATTATCCATGACCGACAGGTCAGAACCCATAAAGTGACCTGCATTAAAGATTGTCTGTGGCTTTGTAATTGACGGACATTCTACAAAGCGGAATCCCTTTTGAATCAGTTTCTGGATTACATACGTTTCAATTGCTAATTCTAATTCTGCGGCTTCGCCCATTAGCGCATATGTACGTGTGCCACAAATACCTGCTATTTTTTCGGGCGCCCACCAATTGTTCATATCCAGCAAATCCCATTGTGCGCGTGGGGTAAAATCAAATTCGCGTGGGGTGCCAACACGGCGTACTTCGACATTATCACTGTCGTCACGACCAATTGGTGCATCAGGTGATGGGATTTGTGGTACGCGATGCATCAGGTCGTTTAATTTTTCTTGCTTTTCATCCAGTTCAGCCATGTCTGCCGCAATTTCCGCAGAAATTTCTTTGCTGCGCGCAATCAATGGTGCCTTGTCCGTGGCGGTTGGAATTTCCCGTGTGATACGATTCTTTTCAGCGGTCATCGTTTGGGTTATCGTCTTTAATTCACGAACACGTGCGTCCAGTGCCAATATTTCGTCCGTTGGGTCGTCGAAACATTTTACACGACATGCATTTTTTACAATGTCTGGATTTTCACGAATAAATTTAATGTCTAACATATTTGCCCCTTGAAATTATTTGTTTATTTTAATTCTTATTTCACGGATATTCAACAGTTTTATATATTACGATTTTTGTTTGCACGTGCCATTATCCTATGATATTGTAAGCGCAAAAGGAAAAGGATTTTATCATGACAGATATTACAATGTATGATGTTGTTATTCTGGGGTCTGGACCTGCAGGGTTGACCGCAGCGTTGTATTGTGCGCGTGCCAATAAGAAAACGATTGTTCTGGGTGGTGCGACACTGGGTGGACAAATGGCAGGTATTGCAACATTGGAAAATTATCCTGGGTTTAGTGGCAGTGGAATGCAATTGGCTGAATTTATGAAGCGTCAGGCGGAAAGTTTTGGTGCAGTGGTTAACTTTGTTTCTGCCAAAATGATTGCGGGCGACGTGGAAAGTGGTTTTAATATTGCCGCAGATGATGGAAAAAATTACGTTGCTAAAACAGTTATTATTGCAACAGGTGCGTCCCCCAGAAAGTTGGAAATCGCAGGTGCACGTGAATTGATGGGCAAGGGCGTATCATATTGTGCAACATGTGACGGATTCTTTTACTATGACAAAGATGTTATTGTAATGGGTGGCGGTAATTCCGCATTGAATGATGCGTTGTATTTGGCAGATATTGCGAAAAATGTAAAAATTGTTTATCGCAAGGGTGCATTTACTCGTGCCGAGGCTGTATTGCGCCAGCGCGTTGCAGACCGTGAAAACATAGAATGTTTGTTTAATACTGATTTGTCCAAAATTGCAAAAACTGATGATGACCGTTTGGTTGTAACCACCACAGCAGGCACAGATATTGTGACAGACGGCTTGTTTGTTGCTATCGGACACGAAGCAAACACAGACTATTTAACCGAAGATGTCCCGCGTGACAATATGGGACGCCTGGCACCATCTGCATTACCAGCAGGTATGTTTGTTGCAGGCGACGTAGAATCCGAAATTAAAATGCAAATTGCAACAGCGGTTGGGACGGGGTGTACTGCCGCTATGGACGCCATCGCATACCTAAATCAATTATAATGGTCAATTGCTTGCTGTCGGCGCGTTCATGTAACTACATGTACACTACGCCATCGGGGGTGCGCGCATCTGCACTATTCTAATTGATTTATTATTCTGATTAGTTTTTGCCGAAATGTTGTTTTAACAATTCGTATGCATTGGAAATTTGGGTAAATTTTATGGTAGCGTCTGCCTTGTTGTGCGCAGTGTCTGGATGATATTGTTTCGCAAGTGCACGGAATCTTGCGCTGACTTCGTTCCAAGATGCAGTCACAGGTAAATCAAATATTTTTAATGCTGTGATGATAGGGCTTGGCAGTGCGCGTTTTGTGGCAGGCGTACGGTCAAATGTATCACGACCTGATAAAAACTGATTGATGAATTTTACATAGTCATCAGCATTCATATGTGTTTTGTGTGGTTCTTTTAGTGGTGCGCCAAACACGCGTGATTCCCAGTCTGCCTCCATTTCGGCATCAGTCATGCCGTCATAGTAATTCCAATTCTTGTTATATTCAGCAGCGTGTTCTTGGCAAAAGTACCAGTATTCTTTTAATTCACGTGTTTTGGGCGCGCGACATTTACCTGGCTTTTTGCATCCAGGGTGTTCACATAATTTTATCATTTGGATGTTTCCTTGGTTGTGTTTTTACCCAGTGGATGATGATTCCTGACAGTTTCACGCAGGTGTTCTGGTAAAACGTGTGTATAAATTTGGGTTGTTGAAATATCTTCGTGTCCCAGCATTGTTTGAATTACACGCAGGTTTGCGCCGCCTGCCAATAAATGTGATGCAAATGAATGACGCAATACGTGGGGACTGACCCGTTCGGGTGCAATGCCAGACAGCACAGCGCATTTTTTTAAAATTTTGAAAAATCCATCGCGTGTAATATGTCCTGTTTTGCTGTATGTTGGGAAAACATATTTAGAAGGATTATCGCCACGCATTTCCATCCATTGATTTAGCGCGTGAATTGCACCGCCATGCATTGGGACAATGCGTTCCTTGGCACCTTTGCCATGGATAAGTAATTTATTGCCCAAAATTGCAGTGCATTGCAATTCGCACAGTTCTGATACGCGCAAGCCCGATGCATATAATAATTCCAGCATTGCGCGCAAGCGTACAGAATTTCGTGTATCGCCAGCGGATGATATTAATAATTCAATTTCATCCACAGATAAAAATTTTGGCAAACTGCGATTGCGGCGTGGCAACTCCAGGTTTTTTGTCGGATTTTTTTCAATAATTTTTTCCAGCATTAAAAATTTATAAAATCCGCGCAGTGCGCTTGCCTTGCGGGCAATAGATGTTGATTTATCAGGCAGGGATGACAGGTATTGTTGTATGTCACTGTCGGTTGCGTTTATTAATCCACCATTAATTGCAGCGTCTGCCAAATGCAGGTCTGATTCATATGCTGCCAATGTTTTTGAACTGCGACCTTTTTCCGCACTTAGGGCTTCTAAAAATAAATCGATATATCGGTTCATGGGTACAGTACAATTTCTGTTACATTACTCGCAGGTGAAAATGATATTATCATTAATACTATTATCGTTATAACAATGATGCCGATAATAATATTACGCAGGGTATTACTTTTCTTTTTGTGCAGTGGCATATAGGAGTTCCTTTGTTTAAATCGTATCAAAACTGGCAATGAATGTTCCGGCAATGGCAATAATTATTAATGGCGGCGCAACAATTGCCAATAACGATGGCAATGCACCAGTAGAGCCCAATGCGCTGAACATATTAACCAAGAAATATAATCCAAAACAGGTAATTATCCCTGTCCCAAATTTTAAACCAAAACTGTAATTTCTGCGCTGGCGTGTTTGCGAAAATGCGACGCCCAACGCTGCCATTGAAATCATCGTTAATGGCAAAAACAACAATGTCCAAAATTGTACCATGTGCCCACGTGCCGTGACACCAATACTGTTCATTTTTTTAATAAATCCAGGTAATTGCCAAAATGATATCTGGTCTGGTTGCAGGTATCGGTCCAGAACGGTTTGTGGTGTTAATAATGTTTTTGTATGCCATGCATCGGTACGCGTCACGCCATTTGAATCCAATATATTTGCCTTTGGTGAATATAATCCGTCAGAATTTAATTCAATGCTGTCTGCATTAATTGTTTGGGTTAATTTAAATTGTGCATCCTGGGCATATACGGTTGCATTATTAAATATTAATCCGTCGGGGGATTTTTTTATAGCGTCTGCGGTCATAGTGATGAATCCGTTGTCCCCAGATTCACGTAACCAGATTTTGTTGTCGACCAATTTTAAATGTGCCACAGATATATTTTGTGTTGATAACTTTACGGAATATGGATTTATAACCGTTGTCGCAAATACACCAATTAATGCTGCACCAATTAAAAATGGTCGGGCAGATTGATATGGCGACAAACCTGCGCTGGATACAATAATGCTTTCGCTGGATTTTGTCAGGTTATATGATGCAAGCAATGTTCCCATAAATACCGCCAATGGTAAAAACAGTGGTACATATTCCAATAAACGTACCCAGGATTCAACCAATGCTTCTATCGCGGTTGCGTTTGCCGGCAGGCGTTCTACAAATGTTACTGCGAATATAATCCCGCATACAACCAGCATAACCAGACCGACGCCGGAAAAAAATCGGCGCATTAAAAATCTGGACAAGATTGTGGACTTTAATCTCATGTGTTATGGAAAGTATAGCCAATAATTTGACAATTGCAAAATTAAAATGAATGCGTATAATCTGAAAAAATATGAAGGATTAAAATCGATGGAAAAAAAGCCAATTTCACGTGCAGGGTTTGATAACCTGGTTGCGGAATTAAAAGATTTAAAGGAAGTACAACGCCCAGAAATCTTGAAAACAGTACAGTGGGCGCGTTCGCTGGGTGATTTGTCTGAAAATGCGGATTACAGTGCCGCCAAGGAAAAGCAACGCCAAATTGATAAACGAATTCAGTTTATCGAAAATGTTATTGAAAATGCTTCGATTATTGATATTGATAGTCTGTCGGGCGACCGCGTTGTGTTTGGGGCGCGTGTTGTCGCCGAAGACGAAGACGGTAATCGTATGCAATGCAGAATATTGTCAGATATTGAATCTGATGGTCGTCAGGTTATATCGTGTACGTCCCCAGTTGGACGCGCAATGATTGGGCGATGCGTTGGTGATACATGCATTGTAAAATTGCCAGGTGGCGAAAAAGAATATGAAATCTTAGAAGTTAAATTCAAAGACTAGACATTAATGACCGTACGTGTTCTGCCAGATTTTTTGATAAACCAAATTGCTGCTGGCGAGGTTGTAGAACGTCCTGCCAGTGTTGTCAAAGAATTGGTGGAAAATGCGCTGGATGCAGGTGCAGACCAGATTGTGGTAGATGTTGTTGATGGTGGGCGCACATTGATATCTGTCATAGATAATGGCGGTGGGATGTCGCGGGACGATTTGGAAAAATGTATAACGCGTCATGCGACGTCTAAATTGCCAGACGATGATTTATTAAATATTTCGTTTATGGGTTTCCGTGGCGAGGCATTGCCATCAATAGCATCTGTGTCTGATATGTATATTGATACGCGACGCAGCGCGGATGGTAATGGATGGCGCATTAATGCCGCAACTGGTGATGTCTCTATATCGCCGTGGGACAGCGGAACACGTGTTCGGGTTGAAAACTTATTTGGACGTACACCTGCGCGATTAAAGTTCTTGCGTGGGGACAGGGCAGAAATGATGTCGGTGTTGGATGTGGTTAAACGTCTGGCAATGGCACGCGCGGACGTTGGGTTTACATTAAATAACAAATGGCGTTTTCCTAAAAATCAAGAATTATTGGACAGAATTGTTGCGGTTATGGGCGATGATGTGGCAGGGCGTATGTTACGGGTTGATGCCACGTCGCAATCGCGCAGCGGAATGCGCCTGCATGGGTATATATCAGAACCAACATTACGGCGTGCATCATCTGTTGACCAATTTTTATTTGTAAATGGTCGTCCTGTCAAGGACAAGGTTTTGGTTGGTAGCCTGCGTGCGGCATATATGGATGTGATGCATGCACGTGAATTTCCATTGTGCGCGTTGTATTTGGATTTAGACGCGCGTTCGGTCGATGTAAATGTGTCGCCTGCCAAGACGGAAGTGCATTTTTTAGAACCGTCGCATGTGCGCGCATTTATTATAAAGGCTTTGCGTAATGTGTTGGCAACGCCATTGGGGGTGCGTGCGGTCAGTGAATGTGGGCTATCCGCTGAAAATTATAATGCACCGATTACGACGCCCATGCAAAAAATTGATTTTGGACTGCCACGTAATGCGTCGCGTGTATGTGCACCCAGTGCGCCAATTGATATGGGAATGGTAAATTTGTTTGGTGGGGTGGCGGCGCCTGTCGCATTGCCTGCAATACAATCGCAACCCATACAGGATAAAACACGTGATGAAAATAGTGATAATATGCCATTGGGGCGTGTGATTGGTCAAATTGGCAATAAATATGTATTGGCGTCATCTGGGGATAATTTGGTTATTATTGACCAACATGCGGCACATGAACGTATCACGTATGAACGTCTGCGTCAGCACGCGATAAAAACACAACCTTTATTGACGCCGATTGTTGTGTCGTTGCGGGTCGAAGATGTTATGGCAGTTCTGTCGATTTCTGATGATTTACGTAATGCAGGGCTGGTCGTTGATGCGTTCGGTGATGATGCAGTTGCAATTTTTGAAAAGCCATCAGATTGGGATTTAAGTTGGGCGGATTTATTGCACAATATCGCGGACGAGGTACGCGCCAACGGACATTCGTCAAGGTTGGGTGAAGCACTGCATCTGAAACTTGCCAACTATGCGTGTCATCATTCTGTACGGGCAGGGCAGACACTGGATATGGCACAGATGACAGCGCTATTGCGTGATATCGAGAAAACAGAACGTGGTGGTGAATGTAATCACGGGCGACCTGTTTATAAATTTATACCACTTGCAACGGTTGATACTTGGTTTGAACGTGCGTAATTTTACAGGCTAAATGCCTTGTTTTTTGTGCTTTACAGTGATGTTTTTTTTTACTATTCTGACATCATAATTAAATTTAATAAAACATAAGGAGAAATCTGATGGAAAATGCACCTGTTGTTGATGCAACAATTGATACTGTGACGGCAACCGCGCCCCAGGGACAGTGGTGGGGTATGTTGCTGTATTGCGTTATTGTATTTGGAATCATTTATTTGTTTATGGTTCGTCCAAATAAAAAGCGTATGGCAGAATACAAAAAAATGCTTGATTCTATAAAGGTTGGTAATCGTGTATTAGCAGCAGGTATTTATGGGACAGTTAAAAAAGTAAACGAAAATACAATTGATGTTGAAATTTCCAAGGGCGTTGTTGTTGAAATCAGCAAAAATGCCGTTGCAAATGTTGAATAAAGGATAGGACTGGGTTATGTTTAAGAAACTGGCAATTGTACTTATTGCACTGTTTGGTGTGTTGTTGGCTGTTCCAACGATGTCGCCAAAATTAGCGCCGTATTTTCCATCATGGATTGGACCAATTCCGTTGGGATTGGATTTAAAAGGTGGTGCGCAGTTATTATTAGAAGTTGATACGGATACGATGTTCGCAGAAAAATCCGTACAATTATATGATGATGCGCGTGCGTCTTTGATTGACCGTGACAAGGGCGTAATTCGTTTTTCAAACCTGCGTAATAACAATGGTGTGGTATCGTTTACAGTACGTGATTCTGATGATGTGTCACGTGCAAAGGGACGCTTGAAAAGCACATTGGGTAATTCTGTTGATATTTCGTCAGATGGAAATACGATTGTTTTGTCGTATTCTGACAAACAACGTCAGGAAATGGTTAATGATGCATTGGCGCGCAGTATAGAAATTGTTCGTCGTCGTATCGATGCGCTGGGGACCAAGGAACCGTCTATCCAGACGCAGGGCGGAAAATATATTTTAATTCAGTTGCCTGGTGTTGATAATCCAGAACGTATTAAAGAATTAATCGGTCAAACCGCAAAGATGACATTCCATTTGGTTAATGAAAATGTAACCGCCGAACAATTGTCGGCAGGTCGTGCGCCAGCAGGAACAGAATTCTTGCCGTATATTGATGCGCCATCTCAAATGGTGCCTGTTTATTCGCGGATAGAGGTATCTGGCGAAAGCCTGAAAGATTCCCAGGCGGATTTTGACCAGAATAATATGCCTGTTGTGACAACTAACTTTGATTCAACAGGTGCGCGTCGCTTTGCAAAATTAACGACGGAACACGTTGGGGAAAGATTTGCAATCGTTTTGGACGGCAAGGTTTTGTCAGCCCCCACAATTCGTGAACCAATTCCTGGTGGTCGTGGTCAGATTTCTGGTGGATTTACATTACAGGGTGCAAAAGATTTGGCTGTGCTGTTGCGCAGTGGTGCGTTGCCTGCACCGTTACAGGTAATCGAAGAACGTACCGTTGGGGCAGGGCTTGGTGCCGATACTATTGCACAGGGTAAAATTGGTTCTGCGGTTGGTGTGCTGTTTATAATTGTGTTCTTGATAATGGCATATCGTGCGTTTGGTGTTGTTGCAAATATCGCATTGCTGGTAAACTTGGCAATGATTATCGGTGTGTCTGCATTGTTTGGTGCGACATTAACGTTACCAGGTATCGCAGGTATCGTGTTGACACTGGGGATGGCGGTTGATGCAAACATATTGCCGTTTGAACGTATCCGTGACGAGGTTCGTGCCGGCGTTCCAACATTGCGTGCGGTTGATTTAGGCTTTAATCGTTCAATGAAAACGGTTATGGACGGAAATCTGACAAATTTGATTTGTGCATTGATTCTGTTCCAGTTTGGTGCAGGTCCAATTCGTGGATTTGCAGTAACACTGTCAATCGGTGTTATTACCACACTGTTTACGTGCCTGTTGTTATCAAGGGTTATGATAGATTGGTTGATGAATGGCAAGAATAAAAAAATTGGCTATATCAAAAACAAGTAAGGGGTATTTATTATGAAATTTCACTTTATGAAATATCGGAAATTGTCGTACTGGGTTTCTGGTATATTGGTGGCATTGTCAATTTTATCATTGGCAACACGTGGATTGAATTATGGTATCGACTTTTCTGGTGGTATCGCGATGGAGGTTACGCCCATCACACCAGAATTTACCATTGATAAAATGCGTTCTGAATTGGCTGCGTTCAGCCCAGAATTACAAAGCGTTGATGGTGATTCAATCCTGATACGTGTCGGCTTACCAAAAGGTGCGACGGACGCAGAACAAAATGCACGTGTTGGTGAAATAAAGAATATCTTAGGCGACCAGGTACAATATTCTCAGGTTCAAATTGTTGGACCAAAAATTGGTGGCGAATTGGTTCGTGGCGGTATCTTGGCGATATTGGTATCGTTCGTGTTAATGAGTATTTATATCTGGATACGTTATCGTGGCGGATATGCGGTCGGCTCGTTCGTATCATTGATATTAGACTTTATATTAATGTTCGGATTCTTTTCCGTGACGGGTATGGAATTTAACCAGACATCAATTGCAGTTATTTTGATGGGTATTGGATATTCAATTAATGACAAGGTTGTAAACTATGACCGTATTGATGAAAATATCAAACAATATCACAAGATGCCGATGGATGATTTGATTGACTTGTCTGTTAATGAAATGTTGCATCGTACAATTATGACCAGTGTTTCAACAATATTGGCAATGATTGGTTTGTATGTATTCGGTGGATTATTGCTGAAAGATTTTGCAGTGGCGATGACGTTCTCTATCGTGATGGGAACATTGACCAGTGTTTATATTTCGAACGTTATTCTGTATCACTTTAACCTGCGTGACACCAAGTATTGATGTCGCGCAGATGCGCATAAATCAAAGGATGGGGGGAATTACAGTTGAAAATGCTGAAAATATTTTTATGTGTTTTTCTGATGCTGGGTGCAACGGGGGCGCGTGGTGCCGACAGCCTGTTCTTTGATGATGAACCTGTACAATCTGGATTGCGCGTGTTTGATGTATCTGCAACATTTGCAGATATATATGAAAAACTGGATACTGTAAAGTGGGGCGGAAAAAATATAAATGTTGCAATTGAAAGTCTGGAAAAATTAAATCCAAATGCACATATTGCCGCGACTGATGAACGTATCGTTCTGGTATGGAAGGATAATATTATTGCAAATTATCCGCGCCCTGTGGCTCGTGATTGGAACGGTTTTGGCGAAATAACGACGGCGTTGGTTTTAAAGTTACGTGAAAATGATGCGTTTTTGAAACACGCCAGTGAAAGTGAAATGTATCAAATGGTTGTTGACAGTTTGATGCAGGGCATTGATGAAAATGGGCGATATATTTTTTCACGCAGTGCCGAAATTTCCGAAGATGGTCGTATCCTGACCCATTCTGGGATAGAGGCATCACGTGACGCGCGTGGAAACTTTCGTGTGTCTGGGGTTTACAAGGGCGCACCTGCGGACAATGCGGGGATTCGCGCGGATGATTTAATTGTTCAGGTAAATGGGACGAATGCAGCAGAATTGTCTGATGCGGAATTTGCGAACGTGGTGTCTGGATTTAATTCGGGGACATCGAAATTAAAATTATTAACACCATCTGGTGAACGTGACGTCGTTTTACGTCGGGCGACGATTGTTTTAGCAGATGCAGATATTGTTCATCGTGGCGCAGCGGATGCAGGTGCGATTTTAGAGATTGTTGTTCATAAAATTTCTCCATCCAGTGTTTCAATTGTGTCAGAGGCATTATCAACATACGACGATATTTCTGGCATCATATTGGATTTGCGTGCTGCAACAGGTGATGACGAACGTGCGGCTGCAAAGTTTGCAGCGTTGTTTATGGGAAATAAACCTGTGATGCGTATTGTTGAAACGGCTAAGGCAGAGGTTGAAGTTGTCCCAAATGGTAATGCCGCAACAGATGCGCCAGTTGTCGTTTTGATGTCAAATACTACGCGTGGCACAGCAGAGGCAATTGCTGCCACATTCTATGAAAATCAGCGTGGTGTTTTGGTTGGCACGCCAACAGCAGGCGCGGCGCGTATCGCAACCAGAATCGATTTGAAAAACGGTGGTGCACTAGAATTATTGAACAAGGCTATCAAGACAGGTCAGGGGCGTGCAATTGATGGACGTGGTGTATTTCCAATTGTGTGTTTATCAAATATTCGTTCCACACAACAACAGAATGTATTTTTCTTGAATGTAATAAATAATAATTTTAATGCCAAAGATTATAACAAAGATGAAAATGTATCACCTGATGCAATACGTCGCGGATGCCCAGTTATAACCAGTGGTGTTGACGAAGATGCGTTGGCAAGTGCAGTTTCTGTTCAAATTTTAACGGATAAAAAGATTTATAATCGATTGATTGCAGATGAATAATTTAATGTGGGTTTAAAGAAATGTTTTTAACAAAAGATAATCGTATGAAATGGAAATTGTTGGCAGTGGGTACGGTTGTGACACTGCTGACTGTGCTTGCGGGTGTGTTTTGGTTTGATTATCCATTATACTTATTTATGCGCGGGTTTGATTGTTCGTTATGGGGCATATTTGATATTATATTTGATGCCAAGGTATGGATTATTGTATCGGGTGTGGTTTTATTGGTCTTTTATATTAAAAAGGCGATAAAATCAAAACCAAATATTCGTAATTCAAAGCACTATATTAATTTATGGGCGATTTGTCGCGATTTTATAGAAAAAACAAATCATAGTTACGCATTTTTTATATTTTGCAGTGTTTTATCTGCAAGTTTATTTGCCAAGGTTTTAAAGATTATTATCGGGCGCGCCAGACCTATATTTTTTGAAGCATTAGATATGGTTGGATTTTTTCCAGGCACATTTGATTGGGCGTTTAATTCAATGCCGTCGGGACATTCGACGGCGACGTTTGCGGGGCTGGTTATGTTTGGGATGTTGGTACCACGCGTTAAATGGTTTACGTGGACATTGGCAATTATTGTTGGGGCGTCACGTGTCTGTTATGGGGCGCATTGGCCAACAGATGTAATATTGGGTGCCTTTATCGGTATGGTGACGGCAGACCTGGTTAAATGGTATATAAAAAAACATATATCTGAATAACAATTTTATTTTTTTTGTGATACAATATTCGCTATGGAAAGTAAGTTTTTGCCAGACAGTGTTTCTGGGGCATTAAAAAGTTTTGCAAAGCGCGCCACAGGTGCATTGTTGGTTGTTTTTGGTATTGTCGCGATTTTTTCGTTGTTGCGTCATAATCCGTATCTGGATGGATTTGCGGCTGCCAGTACGTTTGGCAATCAATCAGTTCTGGGGCAGATTGTTGGATTCTTGCGTTATTTGGTTGGGTTTGTGCCAGCCTTGTTTATATTTATGGTGTTGGCGCGTATAGGGTTGGTATGGCTGTTTAAGTGGGACGAGGAGTCTGGCGCGTTCTATAATTTGCTGCGTACATTTATTACGATATGTGCAGGCAGTGCAGCATTTGGATTAATCGCACCAATGGCGACGTATGGCGGAATGTTTGGTGCAATTGTGGCAACTGATGTTGGTTGGTTGATTGGTGGATGGGGGATATTGTTGGGACTGTTGGTGATGGCAGGATTTTTTGTTATGGCAGCCACAGTATTACATATAAAATGGTCACATGTTCAGGCAACGGCATCGCGTATTTGGCGCGTATTGCGTTGGCTGGCAAGTGTATTTCATTTGGCGCGTCCTATTGCAAATGATGTTGCTGACACTGATAATTCTGATGAAGAAGCCGCAGAAGACGATGATGAAGATTTATCTGATGCGGATGCGTCAGATGGCGACGAAAAGCAGACAAAAAAATCGCGCGCGTCACGCAAAGTGGTGCAAACGAAATCTGTTGCGATACCTGCACGCGCCGCATCACGTAATACAGATGCACAATATCAATTGCCAGACCCAAAATTCTTGGAACGGTCCAGTTTTGGTAAAAATGTTGTGACGCCCGAACTAAAACAAAATGCCAAGGCAATGGAGATTCATTTTGCAGAATATGGTGTGAATGGTCGTGTCGTTGGAATTCGTCCAGGACCAATTGTAACGCTGTATGAATTTGAACCTGATGCTGGTACCCGTATAGCCAAGGTTAATGATACCGTCAAGGATATGACACGTGCCATGGCAACACAAAATATTCGTATCGCGCATATACCTAATACTCACCTGATTGGTGTTGAAATGGTAAACTTAAATCGCCAGACGGTTAAATATCGTTCATTAATTGAAGATTCTGCATTCGTTAATTCGAAATATAAAATTCCATTGGCGTTGGGTGTAAATATCGGTGGAAACCCAATGTATTTTGACTTGGCAAAAATGCCACACATGTTGATTGCAGGTCGTACAGGGTCTGGTAAATCTGTATTTGTACAATCAATTATAACATCAATCGTTTATCATTTTACGCCTGATAAATGTAAATTAATGATTATTGACCCAAAGGGTGTTGATTTCGGGTTCTGGGATGATATTCCACATTTGATTACACCAATTGTAAAACTGGACCCTGTGGCTGCGGTAAATGCGTTAAAGTGGGCTGTCCGTGAAATGGATGAACGGTATAAACGAATGGCGGTTGTTAATGCGCGTGATTTTGTTACATACAATGAAATTATGGCGCAAAAGCGTGCGAGTGGCGAAGTATTAACGCAACAGGTTGTGGTTGGCACGGACGATGAAACAGGCGAATTATTATTTGAAACACAGAATATTGA
>JBJEXB010000014.1:0-4406 GCA_051885395.1 Candidatus Enterousia sp.
TTTATAAAAACAGCTTATGAAAAAACCACAATTGATGAAACAAATTGTAAAAAATACACAGAAAACGGCACAGAACAAACAGGTAAAGGTGACGGTAAATGTAATATCAAATACCTGATGCAGAAAATCGGAACCAAACAAAAATCAACAGACGAAGGTCTGTGCCGTCCTGTTTTGGATAAATGTCAGTATTATACATATGACAACAAAGGAAATTATAACCCATACAACGACATTGTTGTAAATTATCTGCAACGTGCAATGGTGAACATTCGTGCAGCCCAGCATCAGATTATTTCAGATTATGCGTCCAGTTGTATGGTCGATGTTGCAACATGCTATAACCAACAGGTTACCCAGGTAAACACATGGTCATCCAATGCATCCGCCAGCAGTGTTTATGGTGTTATGACGGGCGCATGTTATAATGTTGCATTAACATGTGCATATGCTGTATTCCAAAACGATACAAATTCGTGCCCAACGGGCGATACAACGAACAATAAAAAGCAATGTATTCAAAGCATATCAGAAATGTTCTATCAGTCATTACTGTGTCCAGATAATTCAACATACGATGTTAAAGGTACAGAAAATCCAAGTCCAAACAAAACAAAAGCTGACAAGATCAAAACCGCATGGGTCAATACCAAATGCTATTGTAATGTTGGATATACAGTATTTGGTAATCAATGTGTACAATCATGCGAAGATAATAAGACATTGGATAATTATGGACAATGTGTAAGTGCACCAACAACAAATTAAAAAAACGGGCATTTGCCCGTTTTTATTTATTATGCGATGATTATTTTTTGGCACCTGTTAATTTTTCCATAAATGCGTTATGTATTTCCAATTCTTCATCTGACACAGGAAAATCACGGCGCGGAAAATCAGTGCCAATTTTTGGATGCGATAAAAATGCCGCATGTTGCTTTTTAATAATTTCTGATATATCAGGGGCTGGCGCAGTGTTTTCAAGTTCAATATAAACACGCGCTAATAATTCAGAGTCAATTAATGCCCCGTGTGCATCCGCACGCGATGCCAATGATATTCCGTAAAACTTTGCCAGCGCATCTAAAGTATATACTTTCAACCCAAACACACGATTACGGGCGATGTTCAGTGTATCAAGTTGCCTGCTGCGGGGTATTTCAGGCAAGCCTAATTTTTTCAGTTCGTAATTCAAAAACGGAAAGTCAAAGTCAATTCCATTATGTGCAACAACAGGACTGTCGCCGATGTATTCCAGAAATTTTGGTGCAACGACAGATATTTTCGGCTTATCTTCCAGAAACGCATTTGATAACTTGTGAACCATATAGTTTTCATGCGTTATGATTTTGCCATCTGGGTTTATATATTCATGGAATGTATTGTCTGTTATTTTACCATCTATGACCTCTACCGCGCCGATATCAATACATCGGTCACCATGTGCCCAGTCAAATCCTGTTGTTTCAATGTCAAAGCAAATAACACGTCCCATATTTTCCCCACATAAATAATGTTTTTGATAATTAAACTTTGTGTATTATAATAGTGCCGTGAATTTAATGCTAGAAAATCTTAACCCACAACAAAAATTAGCAGTTCAAACGACGGATGGTCCATTATTGGTATTATCAGGGGCTGGAACTGGTAAAACACGCGTATTAACCACACGTATTGGGTATATCTTGAATAATAACATGGCAATGCCATGGCAGATACTGGCGTTGACATTTACGAACAAGGCTGCAAATGAAATGAAATCGCGTCTGGCAGCATTTGCAGAATCGGACGCGCCAGATACGCCACGGTGGCATGCATCTGACCTGTGGTGTGGGACATTTCATTCAATATGTTTGCGCATATTGCGCAGTAATGCGATTGTGGCGGGGTTACGTCGTGATTTTCTGATTTATGGCGAACAAGAACAAAAGGCGGTATTAAAATCAATCTTTCTGGATATGGGACTGGATGCAAAAGATTATAATCCATCCGATTGGGTTGAACGTATATCCGCATACAAGGACAAGGGACTAAATTCATTACAGCCAACAGGTGTCGCGGAAAAAATAATAACTGCGTACAATAATGAACTAGCGCGATTGGGGGCGGTTGATTTTGGCGACATTATATTAAAGGTATTGGAACTGTTCCAATCAAATCCAGATATATTGGCGCGATATCAAAGGCAGTTTAAATATATATTGGTTGATGAATTCCAAGATACTAATAACGCACAAATGCAATTTCTGGAAATGCTAACACGCGGGGCTACAACACCAAACATTTGTTGTGTTGGCGATGATGACCAGTCTATATATTCATGGCGTGGTGCGGAAATTAAACATATATTAAATTTTGATAAAACATATCCTGGTACGACTATTATTCGACTGGAAACAAATTATCGCAGTACGCCAAATATTTTAGGGGCCGCAAATTCATTAATTCGTCATAACAGTAACAGACTGGGCAAGGATTTACACAGTGCCGACGAAACAAATTCTGGACAACCTGTCTATGTTTTAACGGTTCCGACCGACAGGGATGAAGCACGCGTAATTGCCGATGCAATATTGCGTCGTGATGTGGCAGAAAACTATTCAGGATATGCGATTTTAATTCGTGCGGGTGCATTATCTCGCCTGTTCGAAGAAGAATTTGCAACGCGAAACATTCCATATCGTTTGGTTGGCACAACAAAGTTCTATGACCGTGCCGAAATAAGGGATGCAATTGCATATCTGCGATTGTTGGTATATCCATTTGACGACCTGTCGTTTATTCGCGTAATCGCCAAACCAAGACGCGGATTTGGACCTGCGGCAATTGCGAAACTGCGTGACAGTGGCGACAATTTAATGTCTGGATTAAAGAATGCAAATCTGTCACCAAAATTGCGCGCTGTTGGAAATGAATTTTTGGGCGCATTTGATTTTGATTGGGAATCTATGCGACCCGTTGACGCAGCAGAATGCCTGCTGGAAAATTCTGGATATATGAAAATGTGGCGCGAATCCACAGAAACAGATGCCCCTGAACGATTGGACCATATTCGCGAACTGATAACCAATGTTATATCAAAGTATGATACGCTGTCTGAATTCTTGGAACATGCATCCCTGATGATGACAGATGATAATGACAACGACATTCAAAATACAGATGCTGTCAGTATCATGACAATTCATGCCGCAAAGGGACTGGAATTTGACACTGTCTTTATGCCCGCCTGGGAAGATGGGATATTTCCAAACGATAAAACAATTAACGAAGGCGCACTGGAAGAAGAACGACGCCTGGCATACGTTGCGATAACACGTGCAAGACGCGTTGCGATTATATCTAATGCAATGTCACGTATGGTGTTTGGCGAAATTAAATATAATTCGCCATCGCGATTTATCACAGAAATGGATGGTAAATACCTGGATTTTCAGGGTGGCGCGCCACGTCCCGCGTATCAGATTCCAACGTCTTATGGTGCGCCACGCCAAAATCGTGTTCGCCCCATGCGACGCGTGACAACAACACAATCTGTTGTTGGGAAATTATGTGAACATGCCGACATGGGGCGCGGTGTTGCAATCGACGAAAATGGCGACATCGTAACTGTTGCGTTCCGCACACATGGCATTAAGAAAGTTGCCCGTCAATACCTGAAAATTATTGGATAATTTTAAAACTATTTTTTACGTATTGCCTTTATCCAGCTAGATACGTTTTTATATCCAGCCTTGGTCCAATTAACCGCATCCTTGCCAAATTGTTCGCCCATTGAACCATCAATACTGCCGCCCAATTGTTTTGCCAATTTATCTGATATTGATGCCAAATACCATACCAAGCATCCTGTTAATACGGTTACCAGATATCCTTCATTTTCCAACGACGGCGTTTGTGTCGTCATATCTGCGGTAACCGTCCCTGATAATAACGCAACGCATATTGATATAACAATTGACAATGAAACAAAATATATCGCAGCATTAACAAAACGCTGTATTTGGTTTGATAAAGATTCTGCTTTAAATAGCCCTAAGAAACCATTAAATACGCTGCCAGCGATACCTTTATACGATGTCTTGCCCAGTGTTTCTGAAATCGCTGTAAATGGCAACATCAATATTCCCATAAATAAATCTGCAATTACCCCCAGTGCCATTAATGCAAATTTCCACATATTTACCGCAAACAAAACAACAAACAACGCACCAACAAAAAATGTAAATGCACTGGTTCCGATACCTGTCCACATCCAACTGAACCCTGCGGATATCGCAGTATAGAAGAATCCAGACAAACGTGTCGGCAAACACATTATGTTTGCAGCCATCGCATCATCAATTAACATATCGGGGCGTGCATTAGCAGCCGCATAATCACGTATCGCAGCACATGTATCTGGC
>JBJEXB010000015.1:0-4321 GCA_051885395.1 Candidatus Enterousia sp.
GGACAGATTGATTCTTATCACAACCGAAGACCACATGTTGCGCGCAAAATATTTATTACGCCAAGAAATGCCATACGTTGAAATTGTCGCCTGCCCTGTTACATTATCAGGAATGCACGCCACAAAAAGACTTGAACGCTGGACCATAGAATATGTAAAATACATTGTCACAATGTTCGGAATCAAAGAAGGATAAAAGGAACACATATCATGTTAAAGACAATTATATTCAAATTCATATTGGCAATATATTGGATTATTTGGGCGCCATTTTTGCTGATTGGATTGATAAATAAACGATTAAATGATTTCTTGGTATTAACCTGCGCAAGTGGTGTATTGGTATTGGCACGCCTGATTATGGGCATCAAATATCAAATTCACTATCCACCAACCCAGGAAAACGGTATTCCTGTCAAACCAAACGAAAACATACGCCTGGATGGCAAGGCAATAATTGCTGCCAAGCATATGTCAATATTAGAAATTGCAATACTTGCAACAAATATTCCAAATTCATTTTTTATTATAAAACGTGAATTATTGTGGATACCAATTTATGGTTGGGCATTTTGGCGTATGGGCTTGCAACCAGTAAATCGCAAACGTGGCGCAACAAATATGAATAAATTGGCAAATGCCGTTGCCAAGAAAATTATGAACGGTCAAATATTGATTATATTTCCCGAAGGAACACGCACAAAACCGGGACACCCCATAAAATTAAAACGCGGTTTGTTATATTTGGCACATCAATTAAAATTACCGATTTTACCAGTTGGCACAGACGCAGGTTTATTCTGGCCAAAGCACGGAAAAATTAATGGTGGCACCGCAAATGTGTATTTTGAACCACTGTTGCCCTGCAATGCATCACTGGATGAAATATTTGATGCAATAAATCGCCACAGCGCATAAACATACATCCGCCATACGGCGGATTTTTTATTTTGAATTACACCAGCCCGTACGACGACCACCTGAATACGGGCGTCCCAGTTTTTCAGCAACCAGTACATCACCTGCATCACGACCATCTGGCATAATTACATTTGCATCAATTCTGCCCAGATATTTATCATCCTTGACATTCTTTAATTCAACAACTGACCCAACTGGTATTAATTGCGCCAATCTGTCACGTGCAATATTTGCCATTATAATTTCTTCAATACATTGTCCATGCAATTCAGGCGTATCAACATTACGTAATCGCACACGTACAGAAATTTCAATATCATCTTGTAATAAAACACGTGCTGCAAAAGTATCACCATCAACAACATAACCGACACGTGCAGGCACAGCATAAACTGTGCCAACAAACATCGTCAATAAAATACTTATCATCCAGCGCAATTAGCATTCCAAATTATGGCAACCGTGGCGACCATGTCGGTTCGGTTCCATTTATACCATCAGGCAATTCAATGTCATATACGTTATGTCCTGTAATATCAACACTGCGAATATGGCTGATACGTTCTATGTTATCCAAAGCCTTTTCTGTTTCATAATAGACAACACGACGTGAACCTGGTGCCCAAGATGGTGCCTCCATATACCAACCACCAGCCAATATCTTTTCATTTCTGCCCCGTGGGTCCATTACCCCGATATAGAATGTATCGTCAGCAATTTTTGTAAATGCAATAAACTGACCGTCTGGTGACCAGGCAGGTGTTGCATAGCGCCCTGCCCCATATGTCAGACGAGTTTCTTCGCCAGTTGCCAAATCCAAAACATGAATCTGCTGACGACCCGACCGATCAGAATTAAACGCTAATTTTTTACCATCTGGCGAATAAGACGGACTGGTATTTAATGAATTACCAAACGTCAACTGACGCAACGATTTAGATTCAATATCATATTCATACAAATGTGTAATGCCATTTTTTACCAATGATAATGCAATACGTGACCCATCTGGGGAAAAGCGTGGCGCAAAACTCATCCCACCAAATTGCCCCAGTCTACGTTGTTCACCTGTATCTAAATCCAATGTCCAAACCATTGGGTCGTCATCACGATAAGACAAGAACACAACTGTTTGCATATTTGGCGAAAAATGTGGCGACATAACAAATGTATTTTCATCCGACAAATAGCGCATTCCATATCCATCTTGGTCCATTATTGCCATGCGCTTTACACGTGCAGACACAGGACCTGTTTCCGCGATAAATATAATTTGTGTATCAAAATATCCGACCTCGCCTGTTAATCTTTCATATATTGCATCTGCCATAATATGTGCCAATCGACGCACAGACTTCTTTGATGCGACCAGGGACTGCGCCTCTATCTGTTCTGCACCATTTACATCCCATACATAGAATTCCAGTTTATAACGCTTTGACGCATCCAACGTTAATTTAGCCTGAACCAAGACCTGGGTCTTTATTGCCATCCATGATTTAAAGTTCGGCATAGAACCCATTTTTACATATTCAGGAAACGCATCATGATTTACAATACGAAATATCCCAGTTGATTTTAAATCGTTTTCAACAACACTGCGTATCATTGCAGCATCATTTGCAGAAACATTTTCCCCACGTTCAAATTTCTGGACCGCAACTGAAATTGGGTCCGTGGCACCTGCAATAATATCGACTTTTAATTCCGCCCGTGCTGGCATAACAAACAACCCACACAACACAACCAGCGCAAAAATACGTTTTAACATTTATTTTCCTTTCCTGAAAAAAATTACACACTCAATTTTAACGTTACGAATATAAAAATGCAAGGGTTGAACCACCAAATTCCCCACACAATACACACGCCATTACAGACAACAACACAACCGCCATTACACACGTAGATACAGCCGCGTTTACATTTGTATTGACATTTGTATTTACACTGATATAGTCACTTGTAAGTACGCAAGTATTGCAACTTGTATAGAGGTTTGACTATGCCGAACGTTATGCAACAACTGTTCATAATGAACATTGAATCTTTGTTAAAAGAATACGCCGCATACAAGGCGTTCAATAAATCCGATTGCGTAATAAATATGCGAATCCCCAGACCTGTGCTGGACAAAATAAAAGAACTGGCGGACAAGCAACATGTCCCATACCAGTCATTGATATCATCAGTATTATTTTCACTGGCAAATATCGAAGAAGGAAAATAATTTTCCGCATAAAAAAATCCGCCATTGGCGGATAATTTTTACAGTCGGTTATTTGACCCCATAATATTTATGATTTCATCAACACAATTTTCATACATCAATTTTCGACCAGCCCCCAGATAATCACGCGGATTAAATCCATCTGGATGCTGAGCCAAACTTTGGCGCACCCCTGCCGTAAACGCCAAACGTGAATCACTATCTACATTTATTTTGCAAATATTTATTTTGACCGAACGCTGTAATTGCGAAACTGCAATTCCACGCGCACCACGCATCGCACCGCCATTTTCATTTATTATGTTTATAAACTGCTGTGGAATACTGGATGCACCATGCAATACCAATGGAAATCCTGGCAACTCTTCAGCAACCGCTTCTAAAATATCAAAACGCAATTCTTCTGAATCAGACTTGCGCTTGTACGCACCGTGACTGGTACCAATCGCAATTGCTAATGAATCAATACCTGTCGCATTTACAAATCGAACAACATCGTCTGGATTAGTATAACTGGATTCCGAACCAAATGTATTTTCATCTTCGATTCCGGAAAGTGTTCCCAATTCGGCCTCAACTGACACATTATGCTTGTGCGCCATATCTGCAACACGACGGGACAATTCTATATTTTCATCCACAGGTAATTTGCTGGCATCAATCATAACGGACGAAAACCCCAATTCTACTGCACGCGCGCACGCATCAAAACTGCCCCCATGGTCCAGATGCAACGCAACACCATTATCAGGGGTTAATTTCTGACCGCTAATTAATCCCATCAATGTATCACCCCCCATGTATTTCAGTGCGGATTCACTGACCGCCAAAATTACAGGACTCTTGCTATCACGCGCGGCATCCAAAATTGCAGACAAAGTTTCCATATTATAAAAATTAAACGCTGGCACTGCGTAACCTTGACGCACTGCATGCGCAAACATATCTTTTGTATTTACCAAACCAAAATCTGAATACTTCATTAAGTTCCCCTTTTTGCACAAAATTATATCACACAATGCAAAATCCCGCATGGATTTTTTACGCGCGCAACTTGACAACGAATATTTTTGTGCAACAATTATAACAACGAATCGGGGGATGCAGAGAGCACAAGTTTTATAAAAGGACACGAAACATGAAAAAAGGTCTGATTGCTGTTATTTCATT
>JBJEXB010000016.1:0-4109 GCA_051885395.1 Candidatus Enterousia sp.
AGGATTTTATCATCATATCCAAGTTCAAGTTTATTACCATTTGTATCTGTTATTTGGAAATCCACATATCCATTTCGCAGATAGAATTGACGCAACATCTGGCCATCATATTGAATGCGGTCTTCATCAAATACGTCAAATTGTGTCATAAAACGCCACCACGCATGTTCACGGGACAATATTTCGCCACGTAATGTGCGGTCACTGAACTTTTTGTTTCCGACAAAGTCAATATCTGTGATGTATGTTGGGTGTCCTTCGGTAATTTCATAAACAATATTTACACGATTACCATCCAGTTTGATTTTTTTTGGCTCTATTTTTGTGCCAAAGAAACCCTTGCGCTGGTACACCGTCAGCATGCGTTGAACATCAGCACCAATTACGGATTCATCATATGATGCACGTTCTTTTAATCGAATTTCTTTCTTTAAATCATCTGTGGAAATATCATCATTTCCTTCGACCGTTACCATGTTTACGATTGGTGCCTCGGTCACGGCAATTTTTAATACATTGCCCGACATCGTGACATCTATTTTGGAAAAGTATCCGCTTTCTTGCAGTTTTTTTGCAACCTCATTTATGCGCTGGGTGCCGCATGTATCGCCAACCTTGACATCAGTCAGAATACGCACAGATTCTGCATCCATACGTTGATTACCTGTTACATCAATGCGTGAAACTGTCACGGCATATGCAGATTGTGCCATCGCAACAGAACATGCGGCAAATAATACTTTTGTCTTTTTCATTTTAATTTAATCCAAATACACGTGCCAAATCATTCCACATCGTCAGCAAGAATAATGCCCCAATCAAAATCCAGCCAACCAATATAGCGATTTCCATACCTTTGCCTTCCAGTTTGCGATGTGTAATACATTCTATTATCAGTATTAACAAGTATCCACCATCCAGTACTGGCAACGGTAATAAATTTATAACACCCAAATTCACCGACAGCAATGCAATTATTGATAACAATGCAAAGAATCCTGCTTCTAACGCATTTCCTGATACTTGGGCAATTGTGATAAACGACCCTAATTGCTTTGAAGAACGTTCGCCAGTTATAATCTGTTTTAATACAACCAACAGAGTCTTTGACTGATAGTATGTTTCTCGTGCGCCCGAATATATCGCGCCAAAGAATCCTTTTTTGCGAAATTCTGTCTTGCTGCCATCTGCAATCAATCCCCAACGTTCAGCAGGTTCCAGTTGCACAACAATAATTTCTGTGCCACGTTGTACCTCTACATTTGCATTGCGTGCAGACGCCAATTCTTTGGCGATTATTAATTCGCCCCAATTGGTTATTTTATCGCCATCAATGCGCATAATTACATCGCCAGGCTTCATCCCTGCATTAAATGCGATACTTTCCTGAATTACCTGACCAACGATTGGCAATTGTACATTTTTTGGTTTGAACATAAAAATGGCTGAATAAATTGCCCACGCCAGCAAAAAGTTCATAAAAACGCCAGCCGCAATGATAATAAATTGCTTCCATGGTTTTACAGACAGATAATGTCCTTTTTTCTTGTCCGCAGGCAAATCTTTGTATTTTTTGCGGTCAAACATATCTTCCTGACCATAGATAGATACATATCCCCCCAGTGGTAATGCTGCGATTTGCCATTGGGTACCGTATTTATCGTGCCATTTTATCAATGCAGGACCAAACCCAATTGAAAATTTATCAACACGTACACGCGCCCAACGCGCTGCCAAAAAATGCCCCAGTTCATGAACAAATACCACAATCCCCAGAACAATAACCAATGCGATAATGGTTATAATGATATGCATACTTTCCATTCCTTTTGTATTAAAATTGTTTTTACAGCATTACCAACCAAACCAATGGTAACACGTAAATCCAACCATCAAATCTGTCTAAAAATCCGCCATGACCTGGAAATATAGTGCCAAAATCTTTCAGCCCCATTTTGCGTTTAATCCAACTTGCAGTCAAGTCGCCATATTGGCTAAGCAGTGAAATACTGATACCAATCCACAACAGTTGTGGCATAAAAGTATCAGCCCCCAACAAACCATACATTATTGATGCAAACGTTCCGCAAATGATACCTGCAATTTGACCAGACCATGTTTTTCCCGCGGACAGGCGTTCCCACATTTTGTCCCCACCCAGCAAGCGTCCAAAGAACCATGCCCCAATATCTGCGGCACATATTATCATCAGCATCAACAGTATAATCCAAGGGCGGTTACCGACATAGTTTATTGCGACCAACATCAGTATCAACCAGCAAAAAAATCCACAGAAAGGCAATGCATTTGCGCGCCATGTGTCACGCGACGCACGCGCCATAGATGTTGCCATTTCTGCAATCATACCAATTACAATCAAGATGCCCAGATATCGCACAGCAGCAATGCCAAAGTATTCCCCCAGTGCTGCCAGTCCTGCAATCAGTGCCATAACAGCACCTGCAATAATTCTTTTTTTTGTATCTGACATAATTATTTTGCCCCCGCATAGTTTTTCTTTTTACCGCCACCAAATCGACGATTGCGCTTTGCATATTCATCCAATGTTAATTGCCATAATTTCTCACTTTTTACCAAGTCTGGCCAGTGTTCAGGTACAAACAGCAATTCTGCATACGCCAGTTTCCATAACAAGAAATTAGAAATTCTGAATTCATTGCTGGTACGAACCATTAAATCAATCGGCAACAGGTCGCCAGTATCCAAGAATGTTTCGAATGTATCCTTGTCCACTGGGGTGCCATTTTCGATTGCGGCATTAACCGCTGTGACAATTTCATCTTGTCCGCCATAGTTCAGTGCAAACACAACCGTCCCACCAGTATTTTCAGCCGATGTTTGTTCCAATTCGTCGCACAATTCTGCTAATTTTTCAGGCAGACGCGCGCGTGAACCAATAATGCGATACCGCAAATTCTTTTCCACTGCATGCTGCATATTCTTTTTCAATTCTGTATAGAACAAGTCCATCAAGAAATTAACTTCTTCATCTGAACGATTCCAGTTTTCGGTTGAAAAGATAAAGAATGTAATCGTTGTAACACCACGTGAAATGAACCAGTCAACCAGGTTTTCAAAATTAGAAATTCCTGCCTTGTGACCAGCCAGTGGTGGCAAACCGCGATTTTCCGCCCAGCGACGATTACCATCACATATAAATGCAATATGTTGTGGTACGCGGGGTGTCGCCACCTGCACGTTATCAGATTTTTTCTTGGTAAATAATTTCAGCATCTTTGTTCCTGTTTTTATGTTTTGCACTTGTGTATGTATAATTAACAGAACATTACCTAGACAGACATAATATCCGCTTCTTTTTCTTTTGCTGTTGCGTCAACTTCGGCAGCACGCTTGTCAAATACCTTTTGCAAATCGTCTTCGAATTTGTGCTGGTCATCTTCGGAAATTTCTTTGTCTGTTACTGCGCGTTTGATTTTGCCCATCGCATCCTGACGAATATTGCGCATAGAAATCTTGGCTTCTTCGGCGTATTTGCCAGATACTTTGACTAATTCTTTGCGACGTTCTTCGGTTAATGGTGGCATGTTCAGACGAATAACCCCACCAGCAGTCATTGGATTCAGCCCCAGACCACTGTCACGAATTGCCTTTTCAACCGCTGGCGCATTAGATATGTCCCAAACCGTCACAGACAATGTTTGGTTATCGGGTGTTGCAACAGTTGCAACCTGGTTAATTGGCATTTCTGAACCGTAAACAGGTACGCGAACACCATCCAACAAGTGTACAGACGCACGACCTGTACGCAGACCTGCATATTCACCTTTTAAAACTTCAATAGTTTGCGCTGTTTTTTGTTCGACTTCGGCTTTCAAAGATTGATAATCCATAATAATTCTCCTTAATATGGAAAAAGATTAGCAAATTGATTTGACATTTGGCAAGAAGAAATATAGAATAAGTTTCCGCAAAGGGGTTGTAGCTCAGTTGGTAGAGCACTTGCATGGCATGCAAGGGGTCGTCAGTTCGAGTCTGATCAGCTCCACCAGAAATTCAGTATGGCGGGTGTAGCTCAGTTGGTTAGAGCACTGGTTTGTGGTACCAGGTGTCGCCGGTTCGAATCCGGT
>JBJEXB010000017.1:0-4097 GCA_051885395.1 Candidatus Enterousia sp.
ATTTCACCAGTATTCAGACAATCTGTATCAATCATTTTTGGCGTAAAATATCCGATTTTATCAACCACATATTCTGCACCTGTTGCAATGAATTTTATTTTCTGACCACGCGTCAGTTTTCCATCAACAACGCGAACCAGAATCACAACCCCCAGATATGAATCATACCACGAATCGACCAACAAAGCCCGCGTCGGCGCATTTTCATCCCCATGCGGCGCCGGCAGTTTTTGCACGATTTCTTCTAATAATTCTGGAACACCTGCCCCCGTTTTCCCAGACACACATAACGCATCTGCGGCATCCATTCCGATAACATCTGCAATCTGGGCGCGTGTTGCATCAACATCACTGGACGGTAAATCGATTTTATTCAGCACAGGCAACATTTCCAAATCATTATCCAACGCTAAATACGCATTTGCCAATGTTTGCGCCTGAACCCCTTGGGTTGCGTCAACCAATACCAACGCCCCCTCACAAGCCGCCAATGAACGTGACACTTCATACGAAAAATCCACATGTCCCGGCGTATCCATCAGGTTCAGTTGATATACCTGCCCATCGCGCGCAGTATAATTTAATCGCACCGTTTGCGCCTTTATCGTGATGCCACGTTCACGTTCAATATCCATAGAATCCAATACTTGCGCCTTCATTTCACGGGACTGCAAACCACCAGTATATTCAATCAAGCGGTCTGACAAAGTCGATTTACCATGGTCAATATGTGCAACAATTGAAAAATTTCGGATATTTTTTTGATTCATGTGACACCTGGGACTGATGTGTTAATATATGCGGCAATAATACACCAGTATAAGGCATCTTGCAATTGATTTTTTTAATAAATTCGTGGATTCTATCTGACAAAATTTTTTGTCATCAAATATTGCGCCCCAGTAATCTGATATCCAGAACTCTTGTAAAAATTCAATGTATGAATTGCAGGCGCAGAATGTAATCTTACCCCTTGTGCATTATGATGTGAACGCACATGTTCTTCGTATGCTGCTAATAACGCCCGCCCTATTCCACGATGACGATATCTGCTATCAATATAAAAATATTCTATTTCTGCCAATGCTGCATCAGGCATATTAAATACGCGCCCTTTTATAAATCCAACCACCATTTGTGGCGTTTCCGCAGTAAATAATATATGACCATTACGATTTACATCGTGTTCCGCATGATTATAGAAATCGTATGCCAACATACCATTACTGGCAGAAATAATATAATAGCAATCACGCATTTTATTATTAGTCAAAAATTCGTTGCGTGAAATAGAAATATCTTTATTCATTTTTATCACCAATATTCAAACTATCTAACAACGCATCTATACGTGATGCGCGTTCCAATGTGTCGTCATATTCAAATCGAATGTCTGGCACATATTTTTGATTCAACCTTGCTGCCAATTCAAATCGCACACTGCGGGTTATTTCATCCAAACGCTTTTGCACAGCATCAACATTTTCATTTCTGGAATAATAAAACAGACGCACAAATTGCAACCCACCGTGTGCAACACTGCCCACCAATGACACCCCAGCAATAATCGCATCATCGCTGTAATTATCACGTAAAATTTCCGCGACCTGGGTTTGAACCTTTGCGGCGATACGTTCTGCGCGATTTGAATTTATCTGTTTTTTTACCATAAAATCACCTGTAAATATAATTACATGTTGAACGGTACCTGAAAAATACGTACAATCAAGAAAAATTTACAAAAGAACCACAGTTACAATGAAGTTTGCAGAATTTATATTAGAAAAATCAGAACATCCCGCATATTCATGGGTTGTTTTCATATTAACAGTTTGCGAATCGGTATTTTTATTTGTACCACCCGAAGTATTTATGACACCACCAATTATTGCCAATCGGAAACGCGCGATACCAATTACCGTTGCCGCGACACTGGGGTCAATTATCGGTGGTGCGATTGCATACATGATTGGCATGTGGCTGTTTGATTCTGTGGGAATCTGGTTAATAAACAATGTCGCCAGTCCTGAACAATTTGCATCTGCCCAAGAAATGTTCCTGCGTCACGGGGTATTTATATTATTTTTAACTGCCGTAACCCCAATTCCATACAAAATCATGTCAATATGTGCAGGCTTTATCGGATTTCCAATATGGCTGTTTTTAGGGGTAACCACAATATTCCGTACAGGGCGCTTTGCCATTGTGGCAGCATTACTATGGAAATTCCAAGACCGCGCAAATGCAATTGTAAAAAAATACTTTTTTCCATTAACAATCGGCGCAATAATATGCGCAGGTCTGGGAATTGGACTGATGATGCTGATGTGAAATCTTTCCCCGCCATAGGATGGGTGTCACCACAGGTGACAGGGATGGCTACCAACATACATAGTGCAAATATAACCCTGTATCACTTATACTTGTCACACCTGCGCAAGCAGCAGCCCCCCATATCATTGCGAACGAATGTGAAGCAATCCAGTTAATATAATCAAAATCATCCGCTTTACTTTCTGGATCGCCACACTACGCTCGCGATGATAAGGGAAATAAAGACTGAAGATTACACACAAAAAAACCGCCAATTGGCGGTTTTATTTTACTGAACCCATATTTGGGCGTATGTTGTTGATCCCTCACTGCCCCATGGAATTTGACCAATAACCCCACTGGTTTTTTCAGCCGTTACTGCACCATTTTCAATATTCCCGACTTTAACAGCATTCTCATCAATATCACCCGCTGCAACAAGTCCCTTCTCTACAATAAAGTCACCTTCAGCATCCCTGGTAATCGCTTTTACAACACCGTCAGTTACAGAATCAGCCTCATCAGTTACCAAGTTCATCAATGCCTCTGACGATACAGACGCCGCAATCTGCCGTGCTGCAGCCATTGATGGATATTTGTCTGTAGAATTCATAGATGTCTCTGTAACATCGCCAGCCGTTTTTACCGTATCAGCATTCTTATTTAAATACGTAGATGTAATGACATTACCTGATTCATCTTTTTCTGCTTTAGTTGCATGATTAACGGTAACAGCACCAGTCGTAGAATCAACAGTAATATCACCACCACTTTTCACCAACCCAGCGTTCTCAGATGTTGCGATACCATACGTAGTATTATTATCCGTCAATTCTATTGTCGCAGCACCCGATTGATTCAACGTGAAAGAACCTTTTTTTGTACCATTCTGCTTAATTGTAATTTCTGCGTTGTTTGCAGATGTAATTGACCCTTTGGACACAGTAACAACGCCATTCAACGCAGAAACACCCGTAACGACATTACCAGTAGTGCCATCGCCTTTCACATTCGCTGATGTCAATGTCGCCTGCTTACCACTTAATGCGTCTGTTAAGCCATTAATCTTCGCCTGACTGATTGTGCCATTATCAATATAAGTATCCGTTACCTTACTTTGAGTTGCCAACGAACCCAATTTCGTTCCTTTGGAAACTTTAATCTTACCATTTTCCTGGGTAACATCGGTTACAACATTTCCAGTGCCTTCTGCCGTTGTAACCTTCAAAGCCTTCAATGCACCATTTACATATTCTGGTGTTGCCAGCCCAGTAACAGTCGTTGCAGCATTTGCCCGCACACTGGATAATATTGCAATCGCATAAACTATAAAAAAATACTTACAGTATTTCATCTCAACTACATTCTATCTATATTTATAATATAACACAAATCACATTATTAACGCAAGTCCTGAAATGGTATGATTTGAAATTTTCAAATCATACCATATACATTATTGTTGTGGCTGTGGATATTCGTTAACAATCGGCAACCATTGGGCACCAGTTCCCAAATCAACCAATGCGCAATTACCACTTGCACATTCTTTGGTTGTGCCAGAATTATCAAAGCCCTTGATTTTTTTTGTTGTTACCGCATCATCCTTAATCTTGAGAGTCGTTACCGCATCTTTTGCGATTTCATCTTCTTTTACTTCACCATTTTTAATCATTTCAGATGTAATCTGTTCTGAACCGATTCCCAACACACCATTTGTTGCAGTAACAACAGCACTAGACTTTACACCACCTAACGTGGTTGTTGTTGCAGGCGGCAATGTA
>JBJEXB010000018.1:0-20952 GCA_051885395.1 Candidatus Enterousia sp.
TGGCGCAGTGTTTGCGTATGGTATGGCTGACCCCACGCGAAGACAGATTGTTTGTAGAGGGTAGCACTGACCGTCGCGCGTTTTTTGACCGTCTGGCGGCAAGTTTTGATTCCGCCCACGCAGGTCGCGTTGCGCGATTGGGCAAGTTATTATCAGAACGTGCATTTGCATTGAAAAACAGTCGTGATATGCGCTGGCTGGACGCGTTGGATAACCAGATTGCAGGTGTCGCAACATCAATTGCTGCGGGACGTGTTCAATACGCAGGTCAGTTAAATTATTTCTTGGAAAATTGCCAGGTGTCCGTTGACGGATTGTTGGAATCAATGCTTGTGCATGAAAATTCTGCATCGGTTGAACGCTTTTATGCACAGTATTTGTTGGAAAATCGCGAATTGCAGGGCGATAAAATGGTTCTGGATGGACCACATAAATCTGATTTTGGAATGTTTAATCGTGCCCTGGATTTACCAGTTAAATTAACCAGCACAGGGCAACAAAAAACGGCTTTGTTGGATTTAATATTGGCGCACGCAAAATTGATACACGCCAAAACATCGCATCGCCCATTGATATTGTTGGACGAGGCTGCTGCCCACCTGGACACCGCCGCACGCGCACGATTGTTTAATGCGCTAAATAATGCTGATGCCCAGGTTTGGGCAACGGGATTAGATGCAAATGTATTTGCTGATGTCCCAGATGCTGTATTTGTTGCTTGCGCTGACGGGGAAATAAATAATATACTGGTGCCTAAGGATTTATGAATATGGGGAAAATAGATTATCAGACTTTGCTAGATAGTGCATTGAAATCTGTGGTAAAAGATGCGCTGGTTCATGCCCAATTTAATGGTCTGGGGGATGGGACACATTTCTTTATCACATTCAAAACACGTGCGCCAGGCGTCGTGTTGCCAGATTTTTTACGAATTCGATATCCTGATATAATGACAATTGTTTTACAGTATTCGTATAATAACCTGCATGTATCAGACAAAGAATTTGGCGTACAATTGACATTTGATGGTCGTCCATTTTTTATACGTGTTCCGTTTGATGCATTGGTTGAATTCAAAGACCCATCGGTGGACTTTATGTTGTCTTTTCATCCAAAGGTCAGTGCCGCCGCCGATAACGATATGGAATTGCCATTGGATGGTCGCCCAGGTACAGTCCCAGACCCAAAACGTGTTGTGTCATTGGATGAATTCAGACGTAACAGAAAGCAATAAAAACATACCGACGTTTATGTCGGTTATTTTTTTAGTGGTTCTGATGAAATTTATGATATCCTTCGGCAAAGGTTTTATTTTCTATGGATTCCAAGTGGCATTTAAATGCTGTCAGGAAAAATACCAATTGATATGCAGATGGTGTAAAACGCCCAATAATAAATTTTCTGTATTGTGGCTCGGACATATCCAGTGTTTGACAGAACCAAGAAACAGCAAAACCATATTTTTGTCTGAATTGTTCAATTTCGACGCCAACGTGCATTTTTATTTCCTTGTGCAAAATAAAAACCACCAGAAAATCTGAGTGGTTGGAGTTTAGTAACAATTGAACGAATTGCGTGCCTTATTTATATATGAAATACCCTGTGACAAAATAAATTCTACATAAAACAGCGATAAAATCAATATTTTTATATGTAAAAAAATATACCGACGTTTATGCCGGTACTTATTTCCTGTGACTTTTATGATTATTTCAAATTTGTGATAAATTCTGGCAATGCTTCGTCTTCGTCATTATTTTCTGCATTGTCGGATACGTCAACGGAGACTGGGGTTTTATCCTTGGGGTCGCGGGTTGAATCAATTTTACCCTGTTCCGCGCTGACAATACGGCCATAATGTTCGGCTGCCTGTAACAGACGTTCGCGTTCAATTTCGTCCGATGTTTGGCGTGCCTGGTCAATGTATTGTTTTCTTTTCTGGCGCCACTTATGACACCGCTGAATCATCATCCCAACAGATGTTTGATTTTTTTTGTTTTGCATTTTGTTTCTTTTTATCAGGAAATAATCATTCCAACGACAATAATTTTTTTACTGTCATCTTGTTTCAATGCATGCAATATAATTCATCTTAAAACTGATTGCAATAGTTTTTTTTGATTGCTATCCTGAACACCATGTAGGAGGAATAATCTTTTGCAATCAGAACGCGGAAACTTTTTATTGCAATCATTATTGGCGTTAACGCTGATTTTTGCATTTATTCCATTCGTTGCGCAAAAATTAGTTGCCCAGGATTCTGATGCACAAATGACCGCTGCTGCAAGTCAAGCTGATGTTGCAACAACGGCTGCCCGAATATATATACGTGAAAATACAAATTTATTACCATACGAAACAACGCGTGTATCAGGGGACGCGTTTGCAGATTTATTGGAACCGTATGGTTTGCCGTTGGGCTTTGTCCCACATAATGCACTGGGACAGGATATCAGTTTGGTAATAACAAAAACATTGGATTCTGTATCTGGATATTTGGAATTGACGGGTGGAAATTTATCTGGTATTCAACGCGCAGAACTGGCGCGCAGAATTGGATTCTATGCATCGCCCACAGATGATGGCGTTGTTATCGGAATTGCATTGGATGATATGTATTCAGATGTTGTACGTCGTAACGAAACAAATCTGGATGCGAATGCGTTTTTAACAAATCTGGATATGGGCAAATTTTCAATTACAAATGCTGGCGCGATACTGGCGCGTCGTGGCGAATTTGACACGTCGCAAATCACAACGCTGTCAATCACAGGTGTTGAAAACGGACGCAAAGAACGCAATACGATAAATACATTGACGACAAATCGCGCAGTGTTTCAAAGTGAAAATGGCGAAACCGCACTTAGTTTAACGCGCGGCACATTATATGCAAAATCGGTTAATGGGCGTACTGTGTCTAAATTTGGCGATACTGGTAATATAACAGTTGGCGATGCGGCAGTTTATGATTTTGCAATGACCGCAGGACATACCAGTTTTTCTGGGCCTGAAAAATGGAATGTTCATGGCAGTGTTGTTACAAATAAAATCAGTTTCAGTACAGAACGATTGGAAATCAGTTCTTTTATAAATGCCGCCCGCGGTCAAGATGTGTTTATTGATTCTGAATCATTGGAATATAATACAAAATCAGGGATAGATGCGGGCATAATATACGCATCGAATATTACATTGCGTGACCAAACATCAAATTCATTATCCCAGGGTGGCACAGGCGATGTTGTGCTGGATATTCGGCCTGCTGGAACGTCACTGTTGCCTGATGTTTTGTCAGATGATATAAACAATGATGATATAAATATTATAAAAAATCCATCAGCATCAGATGGTGCCACAATTTCATGTCGTGATGTTATATCTGACCTGGGGGGGCGATATAACCCAAAATCACTGGGGCAAAATATAATATGTCAATATATGTTCTGGCAGCGTTTAGAACAACGAATTGATATAAAACAATGTATGTTGGATGGCAGAAGTGACTGTAAATAAAAGTGTTATCTTTTCAAATAAAGCATCCCAATGTGGCGCCAGTGTAACAGAAATATTACTGGCGATGGCGATTGTTGCCATTGCTATGCCATTTTTATATAACCAGGTTACAACCGCAAACCGTACATTGACCAATATTGCAATTGCAAATAATATAATTGCGTTGCGGTCGCCTGTTTTGAATTTTGTGCGCCTGAACCAAGATTTATGGCCAGAATCTGCACAGATAAAATTATCAGATGATGAATTGCATGACCTGTCAGAATTTTCCAGTGCTGGATTTATTGATAAATATTCTGTTCGTTCTGCTACAAAAACAGATGTTTATTTATCGTTTGATTTTGGATTTGATGCTGTTCGCACGAACAAGATTGCACGCTATATCGGTACGGATGCGGCGGTTGTTGACGATGACGGCGTTGCGTACGGGGCATCTTGGGCGGTGGCGGCACCTGACTTTAAGCCTGGGAATTTAATTTATCGCGTGTCGCGTGACGTTACAGGTGAAGATAAATCTGTATATCTGCATCGCGCGGCATCAATTGATGATGGATTAAATGTTATGGCGCGTGACTTGAATATGGGCGGGTACGATATATACGATATTGGTACTGTTATGGCTAAATCTATTCGGGCGCGCAGCGCATCTGCAACATTTGTTACGTCGGATACAGCGCATGCGACAAGCGTGTATTTTTCATCTGGTGCCAGTTTAAATGGTGAAAATGCAGACATGGGGGCGATGCGCGTCACAGGCGATATAAACGGATTCCGTAACATATATGCATTGAACTTAAATGGCAAAACATATACGTCAAATGGTCGTATCGTAACAGACCGTGCAACGATAAATAAATCTGTAAATGTATCGCACGACTTTGTTTTAAAATCAGACACGTCACGAACAATCAGCGCATTTGTCGCGTTAAGTGCTAATTCTGTTTGGACGCCGTATTTGTCGGTCGAAGAAATAATGTTTTATGATAATGTTGGTTTAACGATATCTGGGGAATTGTTGGTGTCAACAAATTCGCCGTTAAAAATAGGTTCTTGGACATTTCCGACAACAACGCCACCCCAGTTTACAAAAATAAACTTTACCCGCGCAGCAATTCCCAGCGCGCCAAATGCGCGTGAATTTGATGCGATAATGCGTGATGGCTGGCAGGATGTGATGCCCGTAAATACTGTTGCAACAATAGGGGGCGGACTGTGATTGTACAAAGACACATTTTAAATACGCAGCGTGGTGGAATGTTAATTGAATTGTTGCTGAGTGTTGCATTGGCTGCGGTTATAATGCCATTTTTGTTTCGGTATCAGCAAAACGCATTGAGGCGCGCAGAAAACATTGCATTAACGCGTCAAATGGGCGAAATACAAACGGCATTGGAACGCTATATTGTTGATAATCGGGAAAACTTGCTGATGACGGTCGGACGTACAATTTCGCGTGTAAATATGTCTGATTTGGCAATATATGGGTTATCAGAATCTACCTTGGACGCATCAGATAAATATCAGTTACGTATTTTAAAATCAAACGAAGGTGCATCTGGCGCGACATTACAAGGGGTTGTTGTAATGTCAACGGATGGTGTGCCACCATTGCGTACGCGCGAAATTGTATCAATGGGCGGTGCGAATATGGGATTTATAGAGGGCTCGCGCGCATACGGTGCATTTGGCGCATGGCACGCAGATGCGGTGGACCTGGGGGTGAATTTAACAGATGCAATCGTAGAAAAAACAGCGGTTAATCGTGATAATGCGTTATACTTGTGGCGTGTGCCGTCTGATAATGCATCAGATGCGACGATGATGGGCGGGTTAAACCTGGGGGGGCATGATATTGAAAATGTACAATTTTTGAATGTCACAAACGCCCAGTTTCAAGAGGTCATGACATCTGGTGTTATCGCAGCCGACAGCATAGTGTTTAAAAATCGTACGACGATTGATAAAACGTTTAATGCAGACACATCAACAGTGTCTGGCGCGTTGTCATCTGATTCACGCACTATGGAGGTTGCAGGTACATTTTTAATGTCTGATTTAGGTAAATTTTCATCTTTTACAGCAGATGATTTGTGGGTTACAAATCTGACATTGGCAGGATTGTCGATTCCAGATACGGAAAAGGTGCCGATTTTAAAAGTAAATCAATCCATAGATATGACATCTGGTCGTATTGATGCAATGTATGCAACTGTCGGTTTTACGGGGTCAATAACACCGCGCTTGCAGGTCAGCAACAGAATAGAAGATTCTGTAAACAGTGCCTATTTTTGGGATGCAAAATCAAAAACAGCAAATTTCTTGGATGCGATATTTGTGACATTAAATGATATGGCTGCCCGTCTGGCGGTGCGCAGTGATGGACGTGATACTGTGTCGCGACAATTGTTTGTAGCAACAGCAACAAACAAGAATGCAACTGTGTCACAATATCTGAATGCGATATCAGAAATGCAGACACGGGTTCGTGCGAAATATCGTCGGTTGAATTTAGAATAATTTATGGTATAAAACGATTATGAAAATAACATGTGATTTTTGTAAAACAGAATATACGGTTGCATCACGTTGCGCAGGTCCTGTTCAATGTGCGTTGTGCGGTCGTGTGTGGAATGTGCGTCCGTCTGCGCCGCGTGCGTCGTGGATGTTGCTGTTCGCATCCGTTTGCGCATTATTAGCGGCGATTATATTCACTTTTGTTGTCATCGTTCATCATCAGGCGCGCACAGAATCTGATGCGCCATTGGTTGCAACGGTCACAGATATTCACAGTGTGTTGGACGCAAATGGCATGCCGCACTTTGTTGTGTCGGGTCACGTATCAAATAATTCAGATGAAATATATGGTGTTCCAGACCTGATAATCTTGTCGTATGATGAAATGGGGCACGTTATCGGACGGCAAAAATTCTTGTCGCCGGCATCTTTGTTGGATGCAGGGGCATCTGCAACATTTACCCATACATTATCATCATCAAATTCTGGGGTAAAAAATGTTAAGGTAACCTTTGACAACGACCAAGGGGTGGCGCAATGAAAAAAATATGTGTGCTTATGATGCTTTTTTGTGCGTGTGTGGCAAATGCCGCAGATAGTACGTCTGGGAATAAACCTGGGGTAAATCCAGGAACACCATCTGCGCCTGGGGAACTGGGACCGTCATACAGTATCTTTTCCACCAGTACAGATTGGCAGGCATTGACTGGATTGCGTTACAATGAATTTCAGGGCAAATTTATCACGGATAAGTCTTTGATTGGTCGTCAGGGATTGGTTTTGTATTACCTGGATGGATTTCCTTGCTATGGATTAGGCTTTGGTGTGCGTATGTGGTTTGGACCACGTGGACAGCAAGATGGTTCTTTAAATATTGTTTGTGTTTATCCGCCATCCGAAATTAAGTTTACATGGCGAAATGCCACACGTGACGCAGACCAAGCGGCGGCAACAGGTTTGTTGACATGTCCTGTAACAAATAATGACCGTGAAATAACGATTGACTTGTCACGATGCACGAAAGATACAGGTTGGTCTAAATATCAATAAGGGAAAAATAATTATGCAACGCGAATTTACAGTCTTGGATGCATACGCAGGTCAACGGTTAGATAAATTTTTGTCTGCCCAGATGCCAGAATTTTCCCGCAGTGAAATTCAGCGTTTCCCTGTTACGCGTGGTGGTGCGCCTGTAAAGTTTTCAGAAAAGGTTCGCGCTGGCGACACATACATTGTCACCATTGTTGAAAACAAAACAGATGTTGCATCTGAAAATATATCGTCTGACTTTGATTTGGATATTTTATTTGAAGATGACGATATAATCGTAATTAATAAGCCACGTGGCGTGGTAATGTATCCATCTGCTGGGAACAAAACTGGGACATTTGTTCAAAATATTTTGGCGCATACAAATTTATCCGCATTGGGTGGCACGACGCGCCCAGGCGTTGTGCATCGTCTGGACAAAGATACCAGTGGCGTCATGGTTTTTGCAAAATCGGACGTGGCATTTCGCGAATTGGTTAAAACTTTTTCAGTGCATGATTTAACGCGGCGTTATGTTGCATTTGTATGGGGGGTACCAAATTGGACGGGGGCATCAATCACAGGAAATATTGCCCGTTCATCCCGTAACCGCCAGAAAATGTCAATGGTAAAATCAGGTGGCAAGCCTGCTGCAACTGATGTCACTGTTATGGACGTATGGACCCGTGCAGGTGTATCAGCATTTCGGTGTAATTTGTTGACTGGTCGTACGCACCAGATACGTGTTCATTTATCTGCGCATGGGTTTCCAGTATTGTGTGACCCGTTATATGGTCGGGGCAGCAATCGTCTGGGGTCGGTCAAGAACGCAGAATTACTTGATTTTATAAAAATGCATAATGGTCAGATGTTACATGCAGAATTTTTAGAAATTCGTCATCCTATAACGGGTGACACGATGCATTTCAAGGCACCATTGCCAGACGACATGTGCGAATTAAAATGCATTTTAGATGACATAGGCTAGTCCTAAAAACGCGACAAGTTTCATATCTTTTTGCTTCCTAAACCTCACTTTATATGATATAATAAGTTACAAAATATGGAGTGAGTCGAATGAGTCTTCTGAAAAAAACGATTGGTTTTGTGGCAGTGTTGGGTACATTGCCTGCGGCGTATGCGCTGACGGCGCGTCCCAGTATAATTGGCACTGCGTCATCTCGTATGCCGACAATGACAACCACAATTTATGGTACGACGTCATCGACCACGTCATCAACCACGTCTTCGTCAACGTCGTCTTTGCTGGCAAATGCAGAATGTATTGATGCATATACGTCTTGTATGAAGGGCGCAGATACATGCGGTTCCGAATTCGAAGAATGCACAACAAAGGTTTTATTCCACGGTAAAATGGCACAGTGCCTAAGTACATTGGCACAGTGTAATTCAACGGGCGTTAACAGTTTGTTTGGTGTTGGTAATATTAATTCTTTGCAGACCGTCGCAACCAAGAATTCTTATGGCGAAGTAACTGATTACACATACCCAACTGACGGCAGTATTTTAGGTCAGATGATAATTGGTGCCGCAATTGCGAATAAATATGACACATCAACATGTGTTAAAAATTATACCCGTTGCTTAAAGAAAGACAGTGTTTGTGGCGCGGATTTTGAATTATGCACAACAGATAAAGAATTCAGAAAACAGCGTGTATATTGCGATTCAACATTGGCACGTTGCCAAAGTGAAGGCGTTATTGAATTGTTCGGTTCAAATTCATTGACTGTTGCACCATCCGCCACCAGCCGTATCGGCGAATTAATTGCCGAAGGTGCCGCACTTGCAGCAGTTAATGCTGTATCAACATGTTACAAGGTTGTAGATCAGTGTATTTTGAATGCATGTGCAACAAATCCATATCGTTGCAACGAAGCCGTTTCTAAGTCAGTTGTTGAATTGGTCGAAAATATCAACAACGGTGTAACCTCAACAGATGGCACCGCAACAGTTGGTGTTGCAGACCTGGTTTCAAAATCCGAAGTATCTGGTTATATTAAATCATCCTGCTTGGATACAATTGGTTCAAACAAATACTGCTATGCAACGTTCTTGGGTAATGGCATGATGCCAACCGCATCCCAGTTAAAAGACGAAGATAACCAAGAAGAAATCTTTGACGAAGCATATTCTGCACGTATGAATTCTGCAATGAAATCTAAAATTGCGGACTTGGTTGATAAATTCGATACCAAGGCAAAACAGAAATGTACAGAAACCATCCGTACATGCGCAATGCGTACATGTGGTTCTGGTTCTGGCGCGGCATGTTATTATCAAGTGTTCAGCAATGCTGATAAATCAATCAACAATTCTGTAACACGTGAAGAAATCAAAACAGGATGTGAAGCGGTCGTTAACACTGACCCATACTGCAAATATGCGGCGGCAAATCCAAATGCATCGGGTCCATATTCATATGCATATATAAATACCAGTGCGTTTGATACACTGTTCCCAGAATATGACAGTGCAAATCCAGACCCAATTGGTGTTGTTGCGTCATTGAATGCGTCATTGGCAAATAATTACAGTGATGCCGCATTGGCACAAATGAAAAAGCAATGTCAGTCTGTTGCAACCAGTTGCGTAAAGTCCCTGTGTGGTTCAGATTATGTAAATTGCTATCGCAATCGTACAGACATATATTCTTCATTGACCAATACTGGCGACAGTTCATTTGATAAAAGCATGAACAAGGTCGGCGGTGTTCTGGATTATACAATTGTATTGGGTTTGTGCCTGGATACAGTCAAGAATGCATCTGTATGCGAAGAACATTTGAATATAGAAGCAAACAAATTAAAAATCGCAGGCAATAAATCCAGCAGCACATGGGGAACCAGTTCCGTTCGTGGCGATTGGATTGATGCTGGCGCGGCGACATCCATTAAGGCTGATACAGAAACAGTTCAGGCATTGGATGAAAATGGTCAACCATTGTGCACAACCAAAACTGGTTCAGACCAGGGTGTATGTTACACTGTTGATGCCGCGAACAATGTTTATGACCAACCTGTTATGATTTCATATACAACGTATATCCAATCGCAGGCTGCTAGCACATTGTTCAAAGACCTGATATATGATATCGAAAAAGAAGCCCAGGCAAAATATAATGCCAAACTGACCAAGGAACAAAATGCATGCTTGGCAGCAAATCAGGGCGGAATTTTAGGTAAATCTGATACAGGTGCTGCATATATGTGGGCAAAACTGCGTTCAAACAAAGTTCCAACTAACTATTCTGTCACAGGTTTGAAAACAACACAATTTACAGCCAGTAACGATTTGTATGGTTCGTTCTGTCGTGTGCGCGTTACATTGCAATCTGATGATAAACGTATCCAAGATGCGATTAACGACGGTGCGTCATGGTCAACAGCATACTTTGCAGTTGGTGACGTATTCACCTGTGGCAGTTGGATTCCATCCAGTGCATTGGAAACAATGGCAGAAAAAGTTGCCCAAGATGTTCGTGACGAACAGAAAGCGCAACACAATCGTGTTCGTGGTTGGATGACTGCATTGGGTGCCCTGGGCGGTACCGTTGGTGGTGCGTATTTGGGTAACGGTCTGCAAAATGGTTCAGCATTCGGCAGCCTGACAGGCTTGAATAACAGCAAGACAAAGACAGATGTTAATAACAAAAAATTGTGCGTCAACAAGATTGGTGATGCTTTGAGCGAGATTAATCGTATTCAAAGTAATAAAGGAAAAAAAGCCAGCGATGCAACCAATAATAACACTTATGCAGGGGTAAAAAATTATACAGGAAAAGCACTGGATGCATGCGAAAAATTGGCAGATATCAAAGGTTCATTCGCATATAATCAGGCGGAGCGTGCAAAGAATGCCTTGGGTAGTGTACCGTTTGAAGAAAAAGATGATAAAAACTGGCAATATGTTAATGACGAGGAAACGAAGCTAGGAGAGTTAGAAACTGCTTTGGAAAGTCTTAAAAGCAGTGCGGACAATTCAAATGGTGAATCTGAATCCAATGGCAAAAACAAACAGTGGGTTGGCTCGACCATTGGTGCGGTTGTCGGTGGTGTTGGCGGTGGTATCTTGCTGAACAAGATAACGGGTGATATCCAAGAAACAATGCGTGATGCCGATGCCAAGGCAGCATACGAAGAATTCATGAATCAGATTGGACGTCATATTTACTGCTATATCGGTGGTGAAGAGGCCGGTACCTATGGCGAAATGGTTCAACCGTATGTTGAATAAAAAATGTCCCCGATTAAATCGGGGACATTTTTTTTATATGCGCAGTCCGCTCCATTCCCAAAGTGTCGCTCGGCACCGTGTGCCTGTGCGGAAACTGTAACGGTTCGACTGTGCTATGCTTGTCTTACCTACTTGTTTTCATTGCGAACGATCGCAAGCGAAGCGCGGCGATCCAGTAAATAGAGTGTGTGCATAGCGCACTGCACATCAAAACCTGAACTCTGAAATTATGTTACCGCGAATTAATCGCTTTCTTTAAAAATACGATTTTTGCATTAATTGTATCGCGGTTTGGTGTGTTTGATTCGATTCGGTCTGATATAAATTCAACGCTTTCTGATATTTGGCGTGAGTTATATTTATCCAATACAATCGCCAGGTCATCCCATGGGCAATACAGACAATACAATTTGTCGATGTTCTTTGTGCTGTTTTTAATTTGGTTTTATGATTTTTGCCTTTTATAAATGGGATTTTTATGTTAAACTTTACAGTACGAGAGAATATGAAATCATTATCGCGATTTTTAATGTTTGCGCTGGCGTTGATATCCGTTGGCGCACATGCGTCCCCAGTTGCAACAACCGTGGGCAGTAATTTAACTGCATATAATCCTGGTTTTGGCGCAACAAATAACAATAATTGGAATATTTTAACCAATCCGCGCAGCGGCGCAGAATCTGCGCCTGTGGCAGATTTTGGCAACTGTAACGCGTTAATATTACGCTGTGCCCAGCCAAAATGTGCGTCTGGTGGTTGTACAGATATGGATGTGACATCTGAAATTGTAACAGGGTGCGTAAATTCAAACGATACGTGTAAACAGTATGGTGCGGATTTGGTAAAATATATATCGGCGCAATTGGTGGCACAATCAACGGCCAAGGCAAATCAGGCCGCCACCGCTGCGCAAAATGCCGCCGCACAACAGAATAATCAGCAAATGCAGGCAATGCAGCAACAAATGGCTGCCTTGCAACAGCAAATCGCCGAAAGTAACGCCAATATGCAGGCGGCCCTGGACGCGCAACAGCAATCCACCGCCCAGGCTATTGCAGATGCAACGGCAAATGTGTCCAAATCGTCATCTGCTGGTGGGGCAAATTCTGCATCTGCGCCTGAGACAAGTAATATTGACACAACAGAATTAACCACAACACAGCGTATAGCGGTGGAAAGCGGTGTTCCCGAAGATTTATTGTTACGCGAACAGATTTCAGGCGAAATATTATCAAAAATCGAAGATGCCGAAAAAAATCTGAATACTTTAAAACAAACTATGAATTTAGCGTTTGAATATGCTGGATGCGATTCGCGTGGCGATAACTGCACAGGACCCAAACGTGTAAAGAAATTCAAAGACCTGGCGGGGGAATTCTTTGACCCATACGAAGATGTGTTGGACGATTTGTATGAAGCAATATTGTTATCGCAATCTGTTGGCGTTGACGTATCAAATATCTATATGATGCTGAACAACAGTTGTGAACGCTGGGCAAAATATTCTTGTTCAAAGCCGATGACAGTGGTGGATGACCCAAATTCAAATAACAAACTGTACGTATGGCCGCGTTATAATAGCAATAATTGCAAAAATGGAAAATCCATTGCTGGCGCACCAATCGGGGCAAGTAATAATGCTAATAATATTATAAGTTATAACACTGGTTCTGTTCGTGGTGGTATGGAATGTAATATCGGTCAAACAATTCCACCCGAAGATGATACATCTTGTACAATGATAGAGGTTTTATCTGGGGATTCTGCAAATGATGTTGCACGTGGATATTTATACCCCGATGAAGGCGATATGGGCGACATGGTGCGTGTTGGCTGTGCATCAAATGCATTAAAGAGTTCATGGTTGTTTCGTGGTAAAAAACAACAGGCATCAATTAATATTGATACCCTGCGTCGTATTATTGAACAAGATAATGCACAAATCAGTTTTACCAGCCGTTCAGACAATGATTTAAAACAAAATGAACAATTAAAATATTGCGCACTGACAGAATCTGGTTATATGAACCTGCAAAAATATGTTGGATTGCGTGGTCTGCCAACAACAGGAATATGTATAAATGAACGTTCATTGAACAAGAATCTGGACCGTGTATATGTCGGGCGATCGGACACTGTTATTGAAAAGGCTTTTCAGGAGTGCAAAAAACGCTATCCAACTGGTACGTCTGATAACGCCGTTGCATTTTCTAAAGTTCTATATAAATGTTATTGCTATGATAATACTAGCAAGCTTGTGTCGTCAGAATGTGATACAAATACTTCTAGAACAGCAATGTACAATGCCGAAGAACGGTATTGTGATCAATACGGTGGCGCGTGGGTGGGTGTTCAATGTGATTGTACCCATGCACCATATCCAGAAGACAGGGCATTATGTGAATCGCGCTTTAATCGTCCTAGCGGAAATTTTAGAGAAGTATTACCACAATCATGTGATGTTATTAATGGATCGGGTGATGCTATCTGTTGTCGTGACAGGGGGGGCGATTGGGATGCTGCATCTGGGAAGTGCAAGTGTGACAATACAATTATGAGTCGATATGATAAATGTGATAGTGATTCTTATTTGATGAACCATTATATATTAAATTAAGTAACTATAAAAATATATGAAAATAAAAATGTGTATCTTTACAAAAATGATTTCGATGGCGGCGATTAGCGCAATCATTGGTGGTGCATATATTTCACATCCTGCGTATGCTGCAATTGATAACACTGGGTGTGATAATGAATATAATTTATATATAAACCCTGATTTAGCACTGTGTTCAACGCATGTATATAATATTGGTTTAACAAAAAATGATTCTGCCACGCGTCAATTAATGCAGGATGTTGTTGCGTTAAAGACAACGTTGATAACCCAGCAAATGTATTCTCAATATGAAATATTGGAAACAACAGTTAAACGCCTGCGTACCCAATTACAGAAAGAAGTTTTATTAGCAAAATTAAAGTCAGCCAGTGCCGCCGCCAATGGTGGTTCATATAATGACAGCAGCAATGGCAACAACGCATCCCGCGACCGCAATATTGTTTTGGCTGGTGCACAAAATTGTGCGTCACTGTATATTGACCCAGCTGATGTTTTGAATTGTGAAATTACTAATTTGAATCTTGTTTTAAGTAGTGTTTCTTCGAACCGTGGCGATGCCGCGCGCCAGTTGGAAAAGGATTTGGCTGTAATTGATAGGATTATCAAAGAAAAAGATAGTAGCGATAAATATGTTGGTGTATCTATTGTAACTAGCGAATGTGATAATTTTGTGAATAGAAATAGTAAAAAAGAGCAAGATATAACAAATTGTATATATGCCATACGTACATCAATCGGTGCTAAATTACGTACGTTAAATAATTCAAATAATCAACAGCGTGCTAACCCCAGCTATTGATTATCATCAGTCGTGTGGAAAAACGCACCCCGGGGTGCGTTTTTTGTGTTATCAGGTATTGTGAAACTTGGAACATTATTTCCCTTGTCATTGCGAGGGAACGTAGTGACCGCGGCAATCCAGAAAAAGTAAAGCAGTAAAGTTCACTATTAACTGGATTGCTTCGTCATTGTTGCGACGATTATATCGACGGTACCAATTCCTCGCAATGACAAAGGTAATAAATTATCTGCACTCTAAACAAAAACGCCCCACAGGGGCATTTTTATTTTATGGGCATTGTGCCAATTGTTTCATAACGTTTTGCACATCGTTATTTATTGATACCATTGTTTTGCGTTGCAACCCGTCGGTATATGTATAATAGAATTTTGCATCTTTAAATTCTGGTAATGCATTATATACCTGGTTAAATGGTGCCAGCATTGCTGTAAACCATTGGCGACCACGGCACAGGCATCCATTACGTACGTCTGCTGCCACGGCGGCTGTTGCAGTGTTTGGATATTTTGTATCTAACTCTTTATCCGTCATCATCAGGCAACGTGACCCAAAACCATAAAAGTTTGCATCATCAGCCAAGAATTTATAAACTAGACCATCTGATGCACCTGCCTGTTTCAAGGAATATGCCATACCGTCTGTGCAACATGCCGATGCGGATTTCATCAGCATTTTATATCTGTTCAATAATGGTGCCGCCACTGGGTCTGATGCATCAATCGTTTTATTGCAGCGTGCTGCATTTACAAATTCTGTCAGACTGCCTTCGCGGATTTTTGGACTGCGTGGCGAAACAGTTTCACGAACAATCGGCTTGCGACGCCAAATATTGCATTCTGTTTCTGTTTCAAATGGACAACCATCATCAGATGCGAATGTGACATTTATAATCTCACTCATATCCTGGGCGACATATTCTGGGCGCATTGGAACAATTGGTAAATTGTTTTCGACGCGCAAATCTCCGTCGGTCCAAATATTTTCCATCGGCTTTTGTGGTGCCAACAATTCTTCGACACGCTGGCGCGTTGCCGCCGCATCTGCCATATTCTGATTATACAGTTGGGTTGCGTAATCATCTGTTACGTAATCTGTTGTGGTTGTAATATCAGATACTGTTGCAACACTTTGGATTGGGGCATCCGCCTCGCGTATATATAATTCTGGCAATGGTTGATTAAACCAGTCAGAAAAGTCTTTTTCTTTATAATTAGATATCGAATCGTCCCAAATTGGCACCCCATCGCGCCAATCTACGGTTTTATCATAGCCGCGCTGGATATATTCGCCATGGGTTCCATCCCAGACAGGTGGACGATTATCGGTCGGCACAGGCTTGATAGATAATAATTTTACCTGACGCATTGGAATCTGGTCGGCATATACATATTGTACAGGCTGTGAATACCGCGATACCACCGGCATAGTTTCCACATATTGTGGACGAACTGCGCGGTATGACGCGCCCGACTGCATCTGCATAGATGACGCAGGGGCAGAATATTCTGTGACAGATTCTGTCGCATATATTCCCAGCGGTGTTGGCGTGTCAACATTTGCCGAATACATCGGCGCAATATCACATCCAGCACCAGTACATTCCGATGCCGTGACCCCAGTTGTCCCACATAAACATATCAGGGACGAAAGAATTGCAATTTTGTTTTTCATATCTCTTGAATAATATCACAAACAAGTGACGTTTGGAAACACAATTTTACGCTTTTATATATAAAACATGCACGGATATACGCAATTTAGACGAATCGTATTCTGAAACAATGGTAAAAAATTGCGGATACGAATCAGATTTTATCAAAAAACCGAATCATTATTGGACGATAAAAACAAAAAAATGAAAAAAATTAAAAAATTTTTTCAATAGGAAAAATCCCAGAATCCCGCCACTTTTCCTATGGTTTTTTATGCGAATAAAAACTTTTTTAAAATTATTTTTGAATTTGCGCTTGACTTTTTGGAACTTTCGGCACATACTAAGCGGGCTTTCAAGTTAAGGCAAACGAAAAAAAGAAACCTTAACCCCTGAAATTTAGCGATTAGCAGACGAAAAGAAATAATCTGACGAAATCGCAACATTGTGAATAAAAGCAGCTCATCAAAAGATTTTTGATGCAAAATTCAAGAATCTGTTCAAGAAGAGATATGCAGACAGTTGAATTTGGAATTATCCAAACTTTGACTAAGTCAATGTGCATATCCTAGACAGGTAGTAGGTTTATATTATTTGTGAACCTCGTTAAAAACTTGTCTTGCGAATATATATAATGTAAAGACGAACTGATTATAATGTCAGGTTTGTTTTATGCACAGGACTTAAACCACAGGTTTTTATAGAACTTGAGAGTTTGATCCTGGCTCAGAACGAACGCTGGCGGCAGGTCTTAGGCATGCAAGTCGAACGGGTGAAGCAGGGGCTTGCCCTTGTGGATCTAGTGGCGCACGAGTGAGTAACGCGTGGGAAACTGCCCACTACTGGGGAATAACGTTTGGAAACGAACGCTAATACCGCATACGCCGGAAACGGGAAAGATTTATCGGTGGTGGATGTGCCCGCGTTGGATTAGCTTGTTGGTGGGGTAACGGCCTACCAAGGCGATGATCCATAGCTGGTCTGAGAGGACGATCAGCCACGCTGGAACTGAGACACGGTCCAGACTCCTACGGGAGGCAGCAGCTAAGAATATTGGGCAATGGAGGAAACTCTGACCCAGCCATGCCGCGTGAATGAAGAAGGCCTTCGGGTTGTAAAGTTCTTTTAGTCGTGAAGATGATGACAGTAGCGACAGAAAAAGCACCGGCTAACTTCGTGCCAGCAGCCGCGGTAATACGAAGGGTGCAAGCGTTGTTCGGATTTACTGGGCGTAAAGCGTCCGTAGGTGGTTTGTTAAGTCAGGGGTGAAATCCCAGGGCCCAACCCTGGAACTGCCTTTGATACTGGCAAGCTGGAGCATGATAGAGGAAGATGGAATATCTGGTGTAGGGGTGAAATCCGTAGATATCAGATAGAACACCAATGGCGAAGGCAGTCTTCTGGATCATTGCTGACACTGAGGGACGAAAGCGTGGGTAGCAAACAGAATTAGATACTCTGGTAGTCCACGCCCTAAACGATGCCTGCTTGTTGTTGGTTTCCTTCGGGGAATCAGTGACGTAGCTAACGCGTTAAGCAGGCCGCCTGGGGAGTACGATCGCAAGATTAAAACTTAAAGGAATTGACGGGGACCCGCACAAGTGGTGGAGTATGTTGTTTAATTCGATGCTACGCGAGAAACCTTACCGACCCTTGACATCTTGGTCGCGACTTCCAGAGATGGTTGTCTTCAATTCGGTTGGACCAAAGACAGATGCTGCATGGCTGTCGTCAGCTCGTGTCGTGAGATGTTAGGTTAAGTCCTGCAACGAGCGCAACCCACGCCCTATGTTGCCAGCGGGTAATGCCGGGAACTCTTAGGGGACTGCCCGCGTCAAGCGGGAGGAAGGTGTGGATGACGTCAAGTCATCATGGTTCTTACGGGTCGGGCTACAAACGTACTACAATGGCGACAACAATGGGTCGCAATACCGCAAGGTAAAGCCAATCCTTAAAAGTCGTCTCAGTTCGGATTGTCCTCTGCAACTCGAGGGCATGAAGCTGGAATCACTAGTAATCGTTGATCAGAATGCAACGGTGAATACGTTCCCGGGTCTTGTACACACCGCCTGTCAAACCATGAGAGTCGATTTCACCCAAAGTCGGTAGTTTAACGTAAGAGGACGCCGCCTACGGTGGGGTTGGTGATTGGGGTTAAGTCATAACAAGGTAGCAGTACCGGAAGGTGCGGCTGGATCACCTCCTTTATAGAGAATACCGCTAACACGATGGCGGTCAAATCCGAATGCGACTGTCTGAATATCTCTTTTTGTTTGGCGAATAATTCTGGTATCAGCGGAACTATTTGAATCTAAATATTTTCGTTCCAGATTATATCGGGTCAGTAGTTCAGTTGGTTAGAATGTCGCTCTGATACAGCGAAGGTCGAAGATTCGAGTTCTTCCTGACCCACCACTTATCTTGATGAGGTTGGAATCAGAAATGATTTTTCATTTTTGATTCCAGATGTTTTCGAAAATATCGTCGGAATCCTGCTTTTTATAGCAATACATTGTAAATCGGTTTTATATATGTCGCAAATTAGATTTTATAGGAATATAATCTTTAATTTGTTGAACATCGTAATCTCAAAAATCTTTCTAAATAGAGTAATCACAATAGTGATAATTCAATTAGAACAGCAAGAATCAACTTAAATGCTTAAAAAACTCATTAAGTGTTCTTTTTAATGCTTGTAGACATTCTCTTCAAGCATAAGATAAAAAGTAACAAAGGGTGTTTAGTGGATGCCTTGGCAATCAGAGGCGATGAAGGACGTGAAAGACTGCGATAAGCCTGGGTGAGGCGTCAATATCCTTTGACCCCAGGATTTCCGAATGGGGAAACCCAATCCTTTATGGATTATCTTTGGCTGAATACATAGGTCAAAGAAGCAAACGCGGAGAAGTGAAACATCTCAGTACCCGCAGGAAAAGAAAGCAATAGCGATTCCCTTAGTAGTGGCGAGCGAAACGGGACCAGCCCAGTGACCGAGATTTTAGCTAGCAAAATGTGGTGGAAAACACAGCAATAATAGGTGATAGCCCTGTATGCGAAAGCTAGTTTCTTGGCCCAAGAGTAGAGCCGTACACGTGAAATTCGGTTCGAATATGGGGGGACCTTCCCCCAAGGCTAAATACTCCTGATTGACCGATAGTGAACAAGTACCGTGAGGGAAAGGTGAAAAGAACCCCGAAGGGGGAGTGAAATAGACACTGAAACTGAATACCTACAAGCTGTCAGAGCCAGTTTTCTGGTGATGGCGTACCTTTTGTATAATGAGCCAACGAGTTATTATTGCATGCAAGCCTAAGCCGTTAGGTGTAAGCGTAGGGAAACCGAGTCTGAATAGGGCGATTTGAGTATGCAGTAATAGACCCGAAGCGGGGTGATCTAGGTATGAGCAGGCTGAAGGCGGCGTAACAGTCGCTGGAGGGCCGAACGCACCAATATGGCAACATTGGGCGATGACTTGTGTCTAGGGGTGAAAAGCCAATCGAACCCCGTTATAGCTGGTTCTCCGCGAAAACTATAGAGGTAGTGTCTCATGTGTTCGTTGTTGGGGGTAAAGCACTGAAATGGCTAGGGGGAGTAAAATCTTACCAACCCATATCAAACTCTGAATACCAACAAATTATAGCATGGGAAACAGTCCATCGGTGCTAAGGTCGGTGGACGAGAGGGCAACAGCCCAGACCGCCAACTAAGGTCCCCAAATAATGATTAAGTGGGAAAGTGAGTCGAGATTCCAAAACAACCAGGATGTTGGCTTGGAAGCAGCCATCGTTTAAAGAAAGCGTAATAGCTCACTGGTCTATTAGAGTTTCGGCAACGAAAATGTAACGGGGCTAAAATCATTTACCGAAGTTGCGGGTGTCACGTAAGTGGCGCGGTAGCGGAGCATTCTGTAAGCCTGTGAAGCGGAAGGCGCGAGCCACCGTGGAGGTATCAGAAGCGCGAATGTTGGCATGAGTAGCAGCTAATCAAGGTGAGAAACCTTGACGCCGTAAGAGCAAGGGTTCCTATCCAATGTTAATCAGGGTAGGGTGAGTCGACCCCTAAGGCGAGGCCGAAAGGCGTAGTCGATGGGAACACGGTTAATATTCCGTGACCTGCTGGTGGTGACGAATTGTGTAAATTGTTGCGCCTTATTGGATTGGTGCGGCAGTGAAGCAGTTCCAGGAAATAGCCCCAGCGTATAGATCGTACCCAGAACCAACACAGGTGCTCGAGTCGAGTAGACTAAGGCGGTTGAGAGAACTATGTTGAAGGAACTAGGCAAAATACATCCGTAACTTCGGGATAAGGATGACCTGTTTCAAGGCAACTTTAATCAGGTGACACAAACCAGGTGGGGGCGACTGTTTACTTAAAACCCAGGTCTCTGCTAAATCGTATAAGATGATGTATAGGGACTGACGCCTGCCCAGTGCTGGAAGGTTAAGCTGAGGTGTGCAAGCACTGATGTGAAGCCCCAGTAAACGGCGGCCGTAACTATAACGGTCCTAAGGTAGCGAAATTCCTTGTCGGGTAAGTTCCGACCCGCATGAATGGTGTAACGAT
>JBJEXB010000019.1:0-3972 GCA_051885395.1 Candidatus Enterousia sp.
TGGTTGGGGCGCACGGATTCGAACCATGATAAAGAGAACCAAAATCTCTTGTCCTACCATTAGACGACACCCCAATGACAGTCGTCATTATAAATATCTTTCTATATTTTGCAATAATAAAATCTGTCATTTATAAAAAAAGTGTTATAATAATATGCTGTTGACAATGTGTATTTGTATAATCTATATTACAAATCAATTTTTATGCTTGCAAAATAATTATTAAAATATATAATAATTCAAGTTTTTAATAAATTACGGTTTTTAATTACAAGGAAAAATTATGGTTCGCAAAGAATTTGTGCGCTTGCTAGAAGACGATATTTTATTGTTTGATAAACTGGCGGGTCGTTTGCATAATGAATCGCGCCAAGGTGTTGATATCCCACGCCAGCAATTAACTGTTTTGGTTCGCTTGTCTATTGGTGGTCACGCGCGATTAAAAGATATTGCGCGTCGCGAAGGAATTACAACCCCGAATCTGTGTGCGGCGTTTCGTAAATTGGAACAAGAAGGTTTAGTCTTGCGTACAATTGATGATAATGACCGTCGCAATACGTGGTATTCTGTCACGGACAAAGGTGAAAGTATCGCAAATCAAGCAATGGAAATTTTTCGTGGTGATATTGCTGCGATGTTTTCGAATCTTAGTCGTGATGACGAAGCGCAATTAATGGTTGCGTTAAAACAAATCAATACTATTTTAACAAAGATGGAGAAGCAAAATGCGTAATGCGAAAATGACACTCGCAGTTGGTGCGGTGTGTTGCGGTGTATCGTGCAGTGCATCTATGGCGATGGATTTGTCGTTAAATCGTGCGGTTGAAATGATTATGGACCAATCCCAAGATATTAAGAAAGCCGATGCTGCATTGAAACAAGCCGAGGCACAATTAGATGTCGCAAATTCCAACCGTTGGTTTAAATTGGATGGTACGGTTTCATATATGAATTTGGTTAATGTAAAGCGTCCTTTTGACGGGAACTATGGTATTGATTTGCCACCTGCCATGGGCGGAATTATTAAAGATGCTTTGCAAGGGGCAGGGGATATATCACATTTGGAAATTCCTGATAATATTTTCAGTGCTGGTGTAAATTTGACCCAGCCAATATATACATTTGGCAAGATTGGCAATGCTGTTCGCAGTGTTCGTTCCGCAATTAAAATGAGTGAAGCGTCCAAAGAAATGACTCGTCGCGAGGTTAAATATAGTGCGGTTGATCTGTACTGGACGGCAAAGATGACGGATGACATTGTAAAACTGAGTGAAGCAGACCTGCGGGATGCAAAAAATGCTCGTGCCAGTTTGACAGCAGCTGGTCGTGCAAACCGCAGTAATTTGGTAAAGATTGAATCTGATATCGCAACCAAAGAAATTAATCTGTCAGATGCAAAATTTAATCGCGATACTGCACACAGAATGTTAAAAATTCTGGCAGGAATTGATATAAATGAAGAACTGACATTAACAGATAATTTCCCTGCATCGTTTGGTGATTTAAATGCTGGCGAATTAAAAGATACCCCACAGTGGCAGATTTTAAGCAGCCAAGTGAAAATGTACGAAGACAAGGCGCGTTCGCAACGTGCAAACAATTACCCAACATTGGCAGCAACTGCATCATACAGTTATAATGCGATGAATTCAGATTTTCACAATATGTTCAGTCGTGATAATTCCCAGTCTGCAAATTGGGGGATTGCATTACAAGTGCCTATTTTCTCGGGCGGGTTAAATCGCGCAAATGCAACAGTTGATGCAATGAACGCAGAATCTGCACGTCAAGACTTGGACAAAGCCAAGAAAATCACGACCGAAGAATACGAACGTGCAATTGCACAGTATGACCACCTGCGTGGAAATTTGGCAACGTTGGAAAATGCACGTAACTTGGCAGCCAAAGCATACAAGTTCAGCAGTGAACGTTTCGCATCTGGTCAGACATCTGCAATTGAATTATCCGAAGTTTCAGCAGGTCTGTATCAATTGGATATGGCATTGTTGAATGCAAAATATAAAATTTTGATGTCTGCTGAATCGATCAAAAAACTGGGTGAATAATATGAAAAAAATAATGGAAAAATTAACAGAATTAAAAGTATGGGCAAATCGTCCACGCAATAAAAAAAGAATATATGTTGCGCTGGTTGGATTAGTTGCACTGTGGTTTGTATATCGCTTTGTAATGGTTGGTATTGAAAATCGTCGCTTTGTATTTAATCCATCACGTGCAGCCGCGGAATCTGGATTATTGATAGATGTTCAGAATGCAACCAAAACAACTGGCACATTGCGTGAACCATTAACTGTAAAAAATAATCGTGCATTGGTATCTGGCGCACGTGTTGGTTTGTTAAAGCCAGGACAGAAAATTGGCAATGGTACAATTACATCTGTGTCGAACAATATTGATCTGGATACTGGTATGCATCGCGTTACAACCCGTGGTGTGACGGATGGATTAAATTATGCCGAATATCAGATTTCTGGGTATTTTGTGCCGTCATACGCGATTAAGCAAGATTCTGTTTATATCGTCAAAGATGGTACTGCGGTTGCACGTCCTGTGCGTGTTGCAGGCGCAGACGCGGAAACATCAGTTATCACATCGGGCATATCTGATGGTGATATTATAATCTTATCAAACGTCACTGACGGCATAAAAGTGCAAATAAAGAACAAGTAGTTTTTACAAAGGATAGGAGAAACACAACATGTTAAAATTTTTCGTCACACGACCGGTCACGACATTAATGTTTGTTTTGTTTTGGGTTGTGTTAGGTTTTGTGTCATTCCCAAAGATGAACATTGAACGTACGCCATCAATTGACTTTCCGATGGTAACGGCAACGTTTATTTATCCAGGGGCAGAACCATCTGAAATTGAATCCCAGGTTATCAAGAAAGCCGAAGATGCGATATCAGAAGTTGCATCATTAAAGAAATTAACATCCCAGGTTTATGAAAATGGTGGCTATGTAATGGCTGAATTTAACTTGGGCGTAAATGTTAATGACAAGGCCGCCGAAGTAAAAACAAAAATCGATGCATTGGCGTCTGATTTCCCAGATTCTTTGGAACAGCCTGTTGTTGAAAAATTGAACCCATTACAGGAATCTGTTGTTGATATTGTTCTGCGTGGTGCTGATGCGCGTGATTTGGAAGAATACGTTGATAACACATTATCAAACAGAATCACTGCGATAAATGGCGTTGCCAGTGTGTCTGTATTTGGTGGGCGTGAACGTGCTGTCCGTATCCAAATGGACCCAGACCAGATGGCGGCACGCGGTGTTACGATTGTTGATATTGTGTCTGCATTGGGAAACAAGAATTTAAATATCCCAGGTGGCAAGATTGAACGTGGTTCAAATTCATCAAACGTTCGCTTTATCGGTGAATTCAAAGACGTTTCTGAAATTGAAAATTTGCAAGTAACCACAATGGAAGGTCAGAAATTCCGCCTGTCAGATATCGCAACAGTTGTTGATTCCGCACGTGATATTGAAACAGGTGCGCGCTATAACGGCGATGATGTTGTGGTTGCATCTGTGGTTAAATCGTCTGACGGTAACGCGATTAAGATTTCACAAGAACTGCGTGAACGCTTGCCTGCGTTGTTATCAGATATGCAGAACCGTTTTCCAAATGCTGAAATGCAAATTGTATCAGATTCATCTACATCAGTATTGGATGAAACATACAGCACAATTTGGGGAATCGTATTGGGTATTATCTTTACTGTACTGGTATTGTTGGTCTTTACACGTAACTGGCGTTCAACGATTATTGCAGGTGTTGTGATTCCAGCATCATTGGTTGCAGGATTCTTCTTTATGGATGGATTTGGATTTACAATTAATGCAATGACATTGTTGGCGTATTCATCCGCATTAGGTACATTGGTATCAAACGCAATTATTTTGATTGAATCCGCATTGCAGGAAATGCGCAAAGGCAAAAATCC
>JBJEXB010000020.1:0-3969 GCA_051885395.1 Candidatus Enterousia sp.
TGGCATTACGCGACAAAATTGCCGATAATATGCAAGTCTTGGCAGTCAGTCGCAAATTAAAGATGGATAAACTGCGTAACATTATACAAAATTATCCTATGCCTGCGTTTATTGATTCTGTTATCCAGATGGCAGAAATTGATACAGATTCAGCAATCAACATACTGCGCACATCATCATGGCGCGAAAAACTGATTTTATTATTAGAACAGGTAAATTTATTGGCAGAAACTGCCAAGATTGAAGATTCTATTAACAAGCGCATTCATCAACAGATGGAAAACGGACGTCGCGAAGCAATATTGCAGGAAAAAATGCGCGCTATTCAGAAAGAAATGGGCGACGACAGCGATGAAGCAGATTCTGCATCAATGCGCACCAGAATAGAGAAAGCCAACCTGCCCGCAGACGTGCGCGAAAAAGCAATGAGTGAATGGCGTCGCATGCGCAGTTTGTCGCCTATGTCAAACGAAGGCGGATTAATAAAAACATATTTGGATGAATTACTGGCAATGCCATGGAATGCGTCTGATACATCTGAAATAGATTTAAAATCCGCGCGCAAAATTTTGGACACAGAACATTCAGGAATGATGCCTGTCAAAGAACGTATTTTGGAACACATCGCCGTCATGAAAAAGACGGGCAAGAACAACGGCAGCATACTGTGCTTTGTTGGCGCGCCAGGCGTTGGTAAAACATCGCTGGGCAAATCAATTGCATCTGCGCTGGGACGCAAATATCACCGTATTTCATTAGGTGGCATTTCTGACGAGGCGCATTTCCGTGGTCATCGCAAAACATACATCGGCGCACAAACTGGGCGTATAATGGATGCACTGAAACGATGCAAGGCAAACAATCCTGTCATTGTATTGGACGAAATTGATAAAATGGGACGCGATTGGCGTGGCGACCCAGAATCTGCGCTGTTGGAAATACTGGATCCGGAACAAAACAAGTCTTTCCGTGACCATTATTTGGAAGTAGATTTTGACCTGTCCAAAGTCTTGTTTATTGCGACTGCAAACAGTTTGAATTTATCAAATGCATTAAAAGACCGTATGGAAATTATTGAAATTCCAGGTTACAGCGAAGACGAAAAAGTTCAAATTGCACGCGAACATTTACTGCAACGCGCGGCGCGTGATACGGGCTGGGACATGTCAAATATTCAAATTGATGATGACGCAATACGCCACATAATTAACACATACACAACAGAACAAGGCGTACGCCAATTACAACGTGAATTAACTGCAATTTTACGTCGTCAATTACTGGAAAATGATGGCGAAGATACACCAACCGTTTTCACAATTGAAAAAATAGATAATCTGTTATCTGTTCGTAAAAACGCTGGTTTTTCAAAGCGCATCGGGTTCGGCATTCGCGCATAAAAGGAATATGAAAATGATTCTGATTATAAATACATCTGGTACAGGCCTAGAATTTGTATTGGATGACAAATACACTCATATTGACCCAGAAAAACAATCTGTTGCATTGCCACTGGCGGTGGAAAATTTCTTGAATCAAAATGGTGCAAAATGGTCTGATTTAACCGCGATTGGTGTTGTTACAGGTCCTGGCAGTTTTACAGGTATCAGACTGGGTATCGCATACGCCAAAGGATTGGGATTGGGGCTAAACATTCCTGTTGTACCAATTAATGCATTTGAATTATACTTGTCGGAAACACCAGATGCATTTGTTGCAATTGATTCTGGTCGTGGCGATTTCTTTGTCGCTGCAAACGGGCTGGCACCATGCACAATGACAATTGATGATGTTGAAACCCGTCAAATGGAATGGGCGCGGACCGTTGGTCACAAACCATTTGATTTAAAATTGGCGACACAAATTGTACGTGATAAAATCGCCAACGGCGAAATGGCCCCTGTGGTGCCAATGTACCTGCGCCCCAGTTATGCGGAAATACAAAAAAATGATAAATAAACTGGCAGATTTACACGCACAATGCTTTCCACATAAACCGTGGACTGCGTCAGAATTTGCAGATTTAAAAAAGTCTGGCTGTGAAATAATTGCCAGCGAAAACGGATTTATCGTGTGGCGCGTTGTCGCAGACGAAGCAGAGTTAATTTCAATTGGGGTTGCGCCATATGCACGCAAAACAGGCATCGGTTCGGCAATGATGGCAATTATGACAAGTGATGCCAAAAAAAATGGCGCAAAAAAAATATTCTTGGAAGTTGCAGAAAACAACACCGCTGCACGCGCGTTATACGATAACAATGGTTTTGTTGCGGTTGGTCGTCGTCCAAAATACTATGACGGCATTGACGCAATAATAATGGAAAAACAGATTTAGTTTTCAGAATTAACAAATTCAATCACGCGTTCGTCAAATATCACATCACGTGGACGCAATGGGGTTGCAATATGCATATCTGATGCGCGACGTGTGCGTGACAATGCAACATACGTCTGACCATGCGCGAATGCCCCACGCGAATCCGAGTATATGAGAACGAACACTTTTGTGTGAAGTTCGAATAACTAAGAGGATACGCGTGGGATGCTGATTAATTTTACTGAGATACAAATTCGATCACGCGTTCGTCAAATATCACATCACGTGGACGCAATGGGGTTGCAATATGCATATCTGATGCGCGACGTGTGCGTGACAATGCAACATACGTCTGACCATGCGCGAATGCCCCACGCGAAATATCAACAACCACATTATCTAATGTTTTACCCTGCGCCTTGTGTATCGTCATGGCATACCCCAGATTTAATGGAAATTGACGGTATCCACCAACTTCGTTCTCTATCAAACGGTCGTTTTCGTCACGTGAATATTCAATTTTTTGCCACTTTTCTGGCTTGACCGTCACAATTTCACGATTATCAGATAATAATTGCACGGTTATACTGCGCACACCAATTTCACGCACAATTCCCATTGACCCGTTATGCCATTTGTCTGCATTTTTTACAAACACAACCAACGCACCGACTTTCAAAGTTAAATTCATCGGCGCAGGCACATCACGTTCTGAAAATGTGCCAGATAATTCGCCAACAAAATTGATTTCTGGCGCGGCAATCTGTCCCAGACGTACACTGTTTATACGTTCTGCAACCGCACGAAATGGGGTTATAATCACAGCGTTATCACGACGCGACGTGTCATCAATACGACAATTATTAAAAAAATTCAGGCTCGACACATCATTTTGACGTAATTTAATCAAGTTTTCCAATAACGGAATATCATTTTGACGATATACTTTATCAAAACTGTATTTTATAAAATTCGCACGCTTAAATACAAAACTATCAAAGAAATACGCGTTCGAATTGCCGTACTCTGATTGATAATACTCACTTGCTTCGCGTGTTATAACCGGTGGCAGTTGAAACAAATCCCCGATTGCAACGACCTGGATACCCCCAAACGGTTCGTTATTACGACGTGCGTGACGCGCCAATATATCCATCGCATCCAACAAGTCAGGGGCAACCATCGAAATTTCATCAATTATTAATACATCTGTCGCATTTAGAATATTTCGCGGCTTTGCCTTTAATTTTAAAATATCAGGCATAATAAAATCGCGTGGCTGAATTTGAAACAAAGAATGAATAGTCTGACCGCCGACATTCAACGCCGACACGGCTGTTGGGCATGCGCAAATTATACGCTTTTTTGACGCGGACTTTAAATAATTAATGAATGTTGATTTTCCTGTTCCCGCAGGCCCCAGAATCAGCAAATTTGAATTTGTGCGTTCAATTGTATTGAAAGCCTGCAGTTGGGTATCTGTTAATATTGGAACAAATTCAGTCATAGTAATAATATTGCCACAGCACAACATAAAAATAAAGCAGATAATATTTTCCGCTTGCATACAAAATGAAATAAATATATAATTGACGCCGTGGGTTAGTAGCTCAGTTGGTTAGAGCGGAGCGCTCATAACGCTTTGGTCGTGG
>JBJEXB010000021.1:0-20530 GCA_051885395.1 Candidatus Enterousia sp.
GAAACATTGATTGCGCGTTTGATTGACCGCCCAATTCGTCCATTGTTCCCAGAAACTTTCAAGAACAAGGTTCAAATTATTGCCCAGGTATTTTCATACGACAAAAAGAATCAGCCAGACGTTTTGGCAATGATTGCGTCCAGTGCAGCATTGGCGTTATCTGGCGTTCCATTTGCAGGCCCAATTGGTGCGGCACGTGTTGGATACATGGACGGTAAATACATTTTGAACCCATCCAAAAAAGCAGTTGCAGATTCAGAAATGGATTTGGTTGTTGCTGCAACCAAAGACGGCGTTTTAATGGTTGAATCTGAAATCGGCGAATTAGACGAAGCAACAACACTGGGCGCGGTAAAATTCGGTTTTGATGCACAACAGGTTGTTATCAAAGCAATTAACGAATTGGCAGCTAAGGCTGGCGCAGAACGTTGGGCAATACCTGAAAAGTCTGCGGAATATGTTGCAATGGAACAAGACTTTGAACAATTTGCATCACAAATCGAAGATGCATTGCAAATCAAAGAAAAATTAACACGTTTGGAAACATTGGGCGAAATTCATGCGACAGCCAAGGCACGAATTCCTGAATTGTTCCCAGACACAACAACCGCCGTCTCAACATTGGAATCATTTGCTGATGAAATTGTTGAAAATCTGACTGCACGTATTATGCGCGGCAACATATTGGCGGGCAAACCACGTATTGACGGTCGTGACACCAAGACTGTACGTCCAATTGAAATTGAATTAGGCGTATTGCCGCGTGCGCACGGTTCTGCATTATTTACCCGTGGCGAAACACAAGCCCTGGTATCATTAACACTGGGGGGTGACAAAGACGCATTACCAGTCGAAGGTTTGGATGGTACAGAAGAAAAAGACTTTATCCTGAACTATAATTTCCCAGGATATTCCGTTGGCGAATGCAAAGGATTAAAATCCCCAGGTCGTCGCGAAATTGGTCACGGAAACTTGGCATGGCGCGCATTGCACCCAATGGTGCCATCACGTGAACAATTTGACTATGTAATACGTGTTGTATCTGACATTTTGGAATCAAACGGTTCATCATCAATGGCGACAACATGTGGCGCAACATTGGCAATGATGGATGGTGGCGTTCCGTTAATCCGTCCAGTTGCAGGTATCGCGATGGGATTAATCAAAGAAGGTGATGATTACGCCATTTTGACTGATATTTTGGGCGACGAAGACCACTTGGGCGACATGGATTTCAAGGTAACAGGTACAAACAAAGGTATCACTGCATTGCAGATGGATATAAAAATCACATCTATTACATTTGAAATTATGGAAAAAGCATTGGCACAGGCAAAAGATGGTCGTATGCACATCTTGGGCAAAATTGAAAAAGCGATTTCTGCCCCACGTGACAAAGTATCAGAATACGCACCACAATTATACACAATGAAAATCAACCCTGAAAAGGTACGTGATGTAATTGGCAAGGGTGGTTCTGTTATCCAGGCATTGGTTCGAGAAACAAACACAACAATTGATTTGGAAGATGACGGCACCATTAAAATTATGGCAACCAGTCGCGAAGACGCAGATGATGCAATCGAACGCATCAAAGGAATCGTTGCAGAACCAGAAGTTGGCGTAATTTATCCAGGCGTTGTATCTGGCATCAAAGATTTTGGTCTGTTTGTAAAGATATTGAACGGATTTGAATCAATGGTTCATATTTCTGAAATCACAGGCGAACGCATTGCCAAAATCGAAGATACAAAAATCAAAGAAGGCGATAAAGTATTCGTTAAATACCTGGGCGCGGACAAACGTGGTAAAACACGTATGTCAATGGTCGGTATTGATCAAAAAACGGGTGCAGAAATTTCTGAAAAATAAAAACAGCAAATAATTGTGCGCGCACAGCGCACAATTATAATTTTATGGGGGATATTCACATGGATATGGAAAGTTTAATGGCCCAGGCGCAGCAATTACAAACCAAGGTTGCAGACGCCCAAGCAAAACTGGATAAAATGTCAATCAAGGGTATATCTGCAAATGGCGGATGCATTGTTGATATGTCGGGTAAATATGACCTGATAAACTTAACAATACGCCCTGATATTTTGTCATTGGGTGCGGAACAGGTATCACAGATTATTTCTGATGCGTTCCGTGATGCAAAATCAAAAACAGACAAGGTTATTGATGACGTAATGGGCGCGGCAACTGCTGGCATGCCAATGCCGATGTAATGTGCGCACCACAAAACGACATAAAAACAGCCGACGGATGTCGGCTGTTGCTTTATTTATTATAACCTGGATTGCTTCGCTTATCACCCACAATGACAAAGGTGCTTTAATTACATAATTGCGAAACTTGGAATATTATCTCTTTTGTCATTGCGAACGAGCGTAAGCGAAGTGTGGCAATCCAGAAAACAGCAAAAACTATTTGAACTCTGCACTTTGAACACGGATATAACCGTCCCTGTCACGCATTCGCGTGCCTCCCCATCCGATGGCAGGGAATATTATGCGGCGACCGTTTCGATAACCTTAATCTCTTTGGTCATGGGGTTATATATACGTGGCACGCCATTATATCCCATTGCAGCGTGATGCGATGGAATCAAAAATTCTGGCAATGGTGATGATTCGCCCATATCCATATATGATTTTAGTCTGGGGTCTTGATACGCCATTTTTAATTCAGCCTCTATCGGGCGATGATACCAGCCCTGGAATATTACCAATTCTTTATCCTTGCCCAGGCGCATAATATCCATTGGGGTATATAATAATTCTTCGCCGGTTTCTTCTTTTTCTTTGCCGTCGGGTCCTTTGACGGTTTTAACCTTCATCTTGTATCCCATCATTTCTGAAAAACGCTTTGCGGTATCAGGGTCATTTTGACGCAATACGATTTTTGCAGCCGTCGTTGATATAATAGTCGCTGCTGCATCTGCACCGTATTTTTCCTGAATCTGGTGCAAATCCTGCCCAACAATCAGATATGAAATCTTTTGCCCACGTCCCAGATCTGGCCCCTGGATAACTGCGGTTAATTTTTGCATCTTTGGCATTTCGTCCAACAGGAACAATACAGGATATGGTCCCAATTGTTTGCCATCACGATACGTTTCAGGCGCATTCGCCAGCAGATAACTGCTCATCAAATCAATAAATATACCAGTGATTGGATTTAATGCCTCGGCATCGACCATATTAATTGACAGATACACCGTCACAGGCTTGATTTTACCGTCGCGCGGGTCAACCAATCCACGCAGGTCAGCAAAATGGAAATCAGAATGACTGGTACGGTTACGAACCGCAGCGTTACGGAATATCGACAATCCAGCCATAATGGTTGACAGTATTGATCCACGTTCTTTGTCCGGGGTGTTTGCCAATTGCGTAAATTCCAATACTGCACGGTGGGCGTATGAATACTGGCGCGCCTCTTCAACTGCGTTTTGGAACAGGTCTTTCATTGGGTCTGCCATCATAACCATTTGGTCGCCCTGGCGGCGGCGTTCTTCTAGTTCTGCAGCAATTTTTAACTGGGATGCATTTAACCAATCCAAAATCATGGATAACGATGCCTCTTTCCCAACCCAGGCGGCGGGAATGTTTGCCCATGTGCCAATATGCACGTAGTTGTTCAGATTTAATTCCCCACGCTGTAATAAAGCGCTGGCGGCGTATGCATTCGGGTCATTCATCATTGACAGATAATAATCTTGCAATACTGCTGCATCTTCGGCATCAAATGTGCCTGATTGCAGACGTGAATAGAAATAATCATCGGCTTTGGCACGTTCAACCTTGGACACAATGTACTGAATCATCCCAGACAGCCCAGCACGCCCAGAAATTGTCCAGTGTGGGTCTGCGGATGATGAAGCCTTGTCCGCGACCAGAATATTGCAAATCGAATCAATATACAAATCGCGCTGTTCTTGATTAAATGGCACGTGTTCAGGTGACAATGGATTCCATGACGGATAATATATTCCGCGTTCTGGGTCGTCTTGCCCTGCCCAATTCATAATGAATACAGGTCCAACCGTCGAACGATATGCACTTGATTTTTGTTTCAATTCAGGCTTTGGGTCGTTGATAATCATTGATACACCAGGACAATCAAATATTGTTGGCAAAACAATACCCTGGGATTTACCAGTCCCGGGGGGCGCCAATAACAATGCCGACAAACATTCGTCCATCATTAATGGCTTTTTCTTGAAATACCCCAGCACCATCATAAATCCGTTCAGCAGACCCATTTTTTTTATATCCGCCTCGGTCGCTTTGTTTGATGATTTTTCCGCAAATTTATCGTTACCATATGGGGTAAATTCTTTGACCACCTGGGAATCAGACATAAAATAATATGCGATAATTGGTAATATTGGCGTTATGCACGCAATGTCTGCACGCATAATACTGCGACCAACCCATGCAGGAATTTCAGCCACAACCGACAATCCACCAGTTGCCAGCATATTCTTTATATAAATCCATGTCCAATGCGCCGTGGCTGGCGACCAACCATATCGCCAAATATGCTCTATAATAAAAGATATCGCAAATGCCAGCGCACATACCAACCATATACCAATCATCCAACGCAACGCCCAAAACGCATTTGCCATTGGGGTGCGTTCATGTTCTTTATAGGCGGATGACTTGAATATATTCAAGCCTTTTCCCTTGCCGCCGGTTGATAAAATCTTGAATTTTTCTGGCATTGTGTTTATATTATACCATAAATTTACAGAATTTAAATCGGGAATTTAATTTAATGAAAAATGTACCACGAATTTTTGCAGGTGACACGCTGGCGTCAGGTATGATGGTGCCTGTGGGACGTGATGTGGCACATTATTTGTCACGTGTTATGCGCCGTAATGATTGCCTGGCATTTGGTGGTGGAAATGAATATTTTGCAACATTGTCTGATGATGGCAAGTGTCTGATTATCGGCAACAAAACAGACCACACAGACCCATCAAACGATATAACCGTGTATTTTTCACCAATTAAACGAACGGACGATATGCTGAATATGGCAACAACAATGGGCGTTGCGCAATTTGTGCCAGTGATTATGGACCGCACGGTGGCAACACATGTAAACTGGACACGTATGGTACGAATTGTTGCAGAGGCAGCAGAACAATCAAATCGAAACAGCGTGCCACGCATAACGCCACCCGTAAAATTTTCCGAACTAAATTTATCAGAATTGGTATTTGCAGATGAACGCAGTGCATATGGGCGCGAACTGCCAACGCATATTCGGGGTGCGGCAAAGATACTTATTGGACCCGAAGGCGGATTTTCCGATAATGAATTTGCAAGTCTGGACGCAGCAGGTGCGCGCGGAATAAGCCTTGGGAAAACTATCCTGCGGGCAGAGGTTGCAGCCATAATAACCATAGACAGGGTGTTAAAATGACAGAACGTATTGCAAAATTTATCGCAAGCAGTGGGATTGCATCGCGCCGCGCCGCAGAAAGTTTAATTGAACAAGGCGTGGTTGCTGTTAATGGCACTGTTATTGACACACCTGCAACAATGGTTGATGAAAATGATACTGTTACCGTCAACGGCAAAGATGTTGTTCGCCCATCGGAAACGGAACTGTATATTTTTAACAAGCCAATGAATACAATGACAACGCGTGACGACCCACAGGGACGAAAGACGATTTATGATTGTCTGCCAGACGAATATAAACATCTGAAATATGTTGGTCGGTTGGATTATCGCACGACTGGATTATTGTTAATGACAAATGACGGTGAACTGGCGCGTAAATTAACGTTGCCTGATTCAAAAATTCCGCGTGTATATGTCGCGACTGTTAATGGCAAAGATTTTTCACAATTAAATCGTGCACGCGAAGGCATGGTAATTGATGGTGTAAAATATCAACCTTTTAAAATCGACATATTACGTGACAAGAATCTGCGTGTTGAAATTATGGAAGGAAAAAAGAACGAAGTACGTATAGTGCTACGAAAATGTGGTCTGCCAGTGCGCAGATTACATCGTATTTCATTTGGTCCGATACGATTGGGTAAACTGTCCGTTGGGAAAATTGAAAAGTTAGATCAGAAAACAATTGACGCGGTGTTAAAATCTCTCTAATATTCATAAAAAAGGAAGGGAGATTTCTATGAAGAAAGATACATCAAAAAAAGTTAACAAGTCCCAAAACACCAAGGTTCCAGCCCGTACCACAGCCAAGGTTTCACAAAAAAGCCAGGTGCAAAACATTGACTGTAAACGCGAATGCTTTAATCCATGGTCACTTTCTATCTATGTTTATTGGTTTATAATTTTGTTCTTTATCGCATCTACGTTCTATATTCTGGGACGCAGTCATAATATACTGAACAATAAATCTGGAAATGTTGAAATTACCGAAGAAGCATTGATGCAATCTGCTGATTATTATGAAAGTGGTAAAAATAAATTGCTGTCTGGTAATATCGAAGATGCAATCGCAGATTTAACCGCTGCTATTGATGCAGGTAACGCATCAATCGATACGTATATCTTGCGCGGGGAAGCATATATGCAGTCTGGCGACTATTCCAACGCGATGGTTGATTTCAATTCAGCTATTAACATGGAACCAACAAATGCTGTTGCATACTATGACCGCAGTTTGTTATTCACCAGATTGGAAGATTATGATTCCGCTTTGAACGATATTAATGCCGCATTGTCTGCTGTTGCGACAAATCCAACATCTATCTTGGCACAACGTGATTTGTATGCAAAACGCGGTCAATTGAATTTGTGGCTGAAAAACTGGGAAGGCGCGGTTGCAGACTATACAAACTCGCTGGCACGTCCAGATGGCACAGTAAAACCAGCAGTATATGCAGAACGTGCAGAAGCATACACTGCCCTGGGACGTTACGAAGACGCAATCAATGATTATGCCGCGGCTGTTCGTGTAATTTCTGAACAAATTCAGGGTGCAACCACCGCTGCACTGCGCGAAGAACTGTCTAATAACGCTATGAATTACTTTGAAAAATCTGCTGCGTTAAACTTACAGATTGGTAATATCGATGCATCACGCAATGATTTGCAATCTGCATATACAATTGCAGCAGCGTTGAATGATACAGAATCTGTCAACAGATTGCAGGGGTTACTGGTTGAAATGCAGGCAGCACCGGCGGAACCTGTACCAGCAGATGATGTTCCTGCACCAGAAAATCCTGATGAAAATCAACAGTAATCATAAAATATAAATCCCGCATTATTGCGGGATTTTTTTTACATAAATAAAATACTGGACAAGCAAAAAAAAATGATATATGATTGCGAGGCGTTTTGGATGTTTAGCTCAGTTGGTAGAGCATCTCGTTTACACCGAGAGGGTCAGGAGTTCGAGTCTCTTAACATCCACCAGAATAAAAAACCATCCTTTGGATGGTTTTATTATTTAACAGTAACATTTTCAACATCAAATTAAACGACCGTACAGTGCACATTTTGCTGTTTTACAACAAACTATACCACCACAAACAAAAACCCGCCACAGGGCGGGATTTTTATTATTTACGCAGACCTAATTTCTTAATCAGTTCTTCGTATTCTGTTGTGCTGTTTTTCTTGATGTACGCCAACAATTTTTTGCGGCGGTTTACCATCAACAACAGACCACGACGTGAATGCTTATCCTTGTGATTTGCCTTCATATGTTCGGTCAAATTACGGATACGTTCTGTCAATAATGCAACCTGGGCAGCAGCAGAACCACCATTATCATTTTCTGTTGTTTTGAATTCTTTTATTAATTCAGCATTTCTTTCTTTTGTAACGGACATTTCATTTCCTTTTGTTTTTTATTTAAATTGTGCGCTTTGGTCGCAAAACATTGTCCGACACCATGCCAATCCCAATGAACACGTCACCAGAATATACACGCCACAGACCATTATCTGCCACCACATCAATAAATCCGCCGTTTCTATACAGTCCCGCCGATTTATCGTCCAGATTCATAACCGGAATGTCCCCCAGTACGGAATCTGTTTTAATCAAGAAATCCTTGATTTGCCCATTATTATTAACCACATTTTCTAAAAAATCAAGTTTTACGGCATTTTTTAGACAAAATTGCCCTGTGCGTGTCCGTCGTATCATATCAACCGTCGCAATCGCACCAACAGAATTTGCAATATCACGCGCCAATGACCGCACATACGTGCCACGTGCGCAACGCGTATGAAAATGCCATGATGTACCAACGCAACCTGTAAATTCTAATGAAAATATATGGACAGAACGCGCGGATACATCAGCGATATTGCCAGCACGCGCAATTTCATACGCACGACGTCCTGCAATGTGAACCGCACTGTATTGCGGCGGAATTTGCTGAATCACACCAATAAATTTACCCAATGCACGAATAACATCACGTTCGGCTGGCACAATATCATTACGACGTGTAACCTGCCCTGTTATGTCCAATGTGTCTGTTTCAAAGCCAAATTGCAGCGAAAAATCATATTCTTTTTCATCACTGCCATTTGATTCTTCGACAAAAGGTATCATTTTTGTTGCATTTCCAATCGCAATCGGCAGAACACCTGTTGCCATCGGGTCCAGTGTACCAATATGCCCCGATTTCCGTTCGCCAAACATATTTGCAATTTTTGCACCTGCTGTACGTGAATACAGTCCTGATGATTTATCTAATATTATCCATCCAGATGTCATAGGTTATCCAAATAAATTTAATTGTGTGTTTGGTGCAGTTGGGGCAGATACACGCGCTTTCTTTGAATTATGTGCTGGTTGCGACGGTATTGCGTCACATGTGTCAGACGGTGCGTCTTCACATAAATTTGCAGCATGTGATTCCAGATTCGCCAGAACACTTTCCGCACGTTGAACCACCACGTCTGGCATACCTGCCATTTTTGCAACATGAATACCATACGAACGGTTTGCAACACCTGATACAATCTTGTGCATAAATATAATTTCGTTATTATGTTCACGCACATCAATCGTCAGGCATGATACATTCTGTAATTGTCCAGGCTTTTGCCCGACCAAAGCCGTTAATTCATGATAGTGCGTGGCAAACAATGTACGTGGGCACATATCGTTCAGATATTCCAACACGGCTTGGGCAATTGCCATACCATCATACGTTGCGGTTCCGCGCCCTATTTCATCAAATATTATAAACGATTGACGCGTGGCACGACGCAAGATATTGGCAGTTTCACTCATTTCCACCATAAACGTAGATTGACCTGCTGCCAAATTATCGGATGCACCAACACGCGAAAATAACTGGTCGCAAATACCAATCGTAGCAGATATCGCAGGTACAAATGACCCCAGATGCGCCAAAACAACCAATAACGCATTCTGACGCAGATATGTTGATTTACCAGCCATATTTGGTCCTGTCAGTAACGCAATCGGGCGCGCATTTAAATTACAATCATTTTTTACAAAATTATCGCCACGGCTGCGCAACACAAAATCAATTACAGGATGACGACCGCCAATAACGTCAAATGCGACATCATTGGTTATATTTGGACGCACCCATGAATATTTATCTGCAACGGTTGCCAATGAATACCACACGTCCAGGTCCGCCAACATTTCGGCAGTATTTAATAAATCATTGGCGACATCGCGGATTTGATTAATAAAATTAGCGATAATTTCAGCCTCTATCGCGGCAGTTTTTTCCCCAGCAGAACGAATATCATTATCCAAATCAATCAAGCGCGCTGTTGTAAAACGCATATTTCCAGCCATACTCTGGCGATGGATAAATCCTGATTCTGGCGCCATTAAACTGTCTGCACGGGCGGATGGAACCTCTATAAAATATCCCAATATGTTATTGTATTTTATCTTTAAATTATGAACACCAGTAGACGCGACATATTCTGATTGCAGTTTTGCAATTGTTTCCTTGGCCCCGTGGGCAAGCCCACGCATATTATCCAACGCTAAATCAAAACCAGCACGAATAACGCCACCATCGCGAAAGAATGTTGGTAATTCATCAGATAGCGCACGACGCAATTGCATTGCCAATTCATCGTGCGTATGTATTGTGCTAAATTGTGATGCTAAATCTGCATCCAGGCGTGCGCCCAACATTTTTGCATTTGGCAATCCTGATATAAAATCTGTGATATTACGCAAATCACGTGGTGTGCCACGCCCCGATAACAAACGTGACAAAGAACGCCCAACGTCTGGGACTGCATTTAATACCTGTAAAACAGAACCTGTAACAGTTGGATTCAGCAACATATGCCCAATGTGTGATTGACGTGATTTAATAACATCCGCATCCGCAGACAATGTACGTAAATACGACCGCAAACGACGTGCACCAGCCGCAGTACGCGTATTATCCAAAACGTCAATCAATGCAACACCGCCGTCATTAATTGGACTATCTATTTCCAAACTTTTCCATGTGGCAGAATCAATTAATAATTGACGTCCAGACTTGTACATATATGGCGCACGAAATGTCAAATTCGCATCACGCTGGGTGTTAAATAAATATCCAGCAAGGACACAAATCGCACATTCGCATATTTGGTCGCCGCCTTTGTCACGGGGCGCGTCAGTTGCCGCACCAAACACACGCGATACAATCTTGTCAATATCTGCACGATGATACAATTTCTCATAAACAGGCGTTGTTTTAAATGTATCACGCAGACTTAAAATCGTGTCTTGTTCTGCGGCGGATTCTGGATAAATAACCTCTGCCGGGTTGATACGAACCAAATCATCGACAACATCTGATGTTTTTCCAATAAAAAATTCACCAGTTGATATATCAACACCAGCAATATCAAATTCATCACCAATTGGCACAACGCATACCAAGAAATTTGAATTTTTTGGCGTCAACAGATTTTCATCCGTTAATGTTCCAGGCGTTAAAACACGTATAACTTTGCGTTCTATATACTTATGCCCACGCGCCTTTGCCTGTGCGGGCGTTTCCATCTGTTCGACCAATGCGACACTGAACCCAGCACGCACCAAGCGACCAAAATAATTATCTGCCGCGTGCCATGGGATTCCACACATTGGGATATCCGTGCCATCGCCATCTGTACCACGTGCAGTTAAAACCAATGACAAAGTTTCACTGATAATGCGCGCATCTTCAAAAAACGCTTCGTAAAAATCCCCCAGACGGAACATCAATAAAGCATCTGGGTTTTGACCCTTCATATCAACATACTGTTGCATAACGGGGGTTAATTTACTTTTTTCCGCCATAAAATCCGCCTTAGATTACTGTACTATTAGTTATTGGCAACTTTTAAAGTTTCAATTTTTAATTCGGCTTCTTTTAACAGTTGTTCACAGTATGCCTTTAACTTAATTCCCTGTTCATACGCGGCAACAGAATCTGCCAATGGCAATTCGCCAGATTCCATTTTTTTTACCAGTTCGACCAGTTGTTTATACGCTTCTTCAAATGATAATTTTTTTTCGTCCATAACAAAATCCTCTATAACCCGTACAATACACAAAAAACATACGATTGGCAACAATTTTAACACAAAAAAACACCTATAAAAAACACCGACATTTGTCGGTGTTTTTAATCTTTTTTCTGACTTAATTGATTTACCAAATCATGCATTTGCATACGCGTTGAATATGACAAAACAATCTGCCCTGCCCCACCGCGTCGCTGAATCAGTTTTACCGGCACACCCAACGCACGATTTATTCGGGTTTCTATATCACGAACAACGTCCACGTTTAACTCATTATTATCAAATGCACGACGTTGTGGGGAACGTGGTCCATGTTTTACCAGTTTTGTAGTTTCTGCAACAGACAACCCACCTTCTACAACCTGATGTGCAATTTGCGATGGATTATCTGCCACTGCAATCGTCGTTAAATGTGATGACGACAATTTGCCATCCGCTGCCAAGGCCTTGACATCATCAGGCAATGCATCCAATCGCATTTTATTACGGATATAACTTTCAGACTTGCCAATCAGCCGGCAAATATCGGCAATTTCATACCCACATTTTTCCATTAAATTTTTATAACCATTGCCCTCTTCTATTGGATTCAGGTTTTCACGCTGTACATTTTCAATTAATGCGATTTCCATCGCATTTTCGTTTGTCAGCGTTTTTACTAACGCGGGTATTTCATTTAAACCTGCCATTTTACTGGCGCGAAAGCGTCGTTCGCCAGCAACAATTTCGTACATATATGGGCGATTTGTTACTGTACGCAACAAAATTGGCTGTAAAACACCCTTTTCACGAATAGACGATGCTAAATCCGCCAATTCTGCATCAGAAAACACTTTACGTGGCTGGTCAGGATTTGCCCCAATTTGCACCAGTGGAATTTGTTTTACAACAACGCGTTCCGAACCTGTTAATATAGAAATATCAGGCACGACACCCATTTCTTCTTTTAAATCTGCCAGCCCACGTCCCAGTCCAAATTTGTTTGCCATAATTATACCCCTTGTTCCAATTTATTCATCAATTCTGTTGCAACACGCAAATACGCCTGGGCGCCAGTGGAATTAAAGTCATAAAACAACGCTGGTTTACCGTGGCTGGGCGCTTCTGATACACGAACATTGCGCGGAATAACTGTTTTGAAAACACTGTCGCCAAATGTTTCGCGAACATCATCTTCGACAGCGCGTGTCAAACCGTATCTCTTGTCATACATGGTCAATAAAACCCCCAAGATATTCAAGTTTTGATTCCATTTTTCTTTGATTTTTTCAATTGAATTGACCATGTGGCGAATACCTTCCAATGCAAAGAACTCGCACTGCATCGGGATAATCACACTGTCTGCAGCAGTTAACGCATTCAATGTCATAAATTCAAGTGTTGGTGGACAATCTAATAACACATAATCATAGTGTGGTAATATTGGTGCCAATGCATCACGCAAACGATATTCGCGATTTTCCATATCCATTAATTCAACTTCTGCCCCAGCCAATGCGATTGATGATGGCATAATATGCATTCCTGGAACCGCAGTAGTTAAAATATTATCTGCGGCATTGGCAGTTCCCATTATAACACCATAAACACTTTGTCTGTGTGCAGAACGAACAAATCCCAAACCTGTTCCTGCATTACCTTGTGAGTCTAAATCTATTAATAATACTCGTTTTTTTATTGCAGCCAACGATGCACCAATATTAATTGCAGTTGTCGTTTTGCCGACACCACCCTTTTGATTTGCAAAGGCAATTATACGTGTCATTATATATTTTCCTGTTCCTGTAACCAATCTTGTATTTAACAATATTAAAAAGCCACGATTCGGTCAAGAAATTATAAACATCAAATTTTATAAACAAAAAAATTTTAAATAAAATCAGCATGTTAAAATTTATTTCACATGAAATTACACATTTAATGTTGACAAACACTAATTTTTAGTATATATATTTAAGTATAAAGAAAAAGTATTTGTACTCTTTATTATCGACATATTTGTTTGCAGCAGTTGGCGCATCATTATCATCATGTAACGAACTAAATGCGTCCGCAAACACGGCACAGCCTAAAAAGAAACAAATCAATAAAGTGTATATTTATAAAAAGCCCGAATTAAAATTGCGCATTGATACATTGAATGTATCTGATGACAATTTAAAAAAAATCACAACCCAAGGTGCAGCAGGCGTATTCTTTCCTGGAACAAATACCGTGCTTGTTTATCATTTTAAGCCTGCATCTGACAGTGCATATATTCAAAGATATTGCGAACACAATAATAATCAACGTGCATTGGTAACCCGTCACGAACTGTAACACGCACGCAAGTCAGACTTGACACATAATACAGAATTCTTTTCTGCAGTGGGTCGGGCGCGCGTTGCTGTGATAAACGAAATCGTGGCACCAGCATCTGAAATTATCGAAGCGGTCGATTATCATGCCCGCACAGGAAAAACATACCCAGACGCAAAGCCTTTTATTGTACAAGCAGATTCTGCGATCATTCAAGCGATGGGGCCGTTTATGCCAGGGTATGTAAACTATAATTATCAGCCTGTCGCAGATGTGGTCATTACGTATGCGTTGAAAAGTTTTCTGAATTCGGTTAAACGTGGATATTATATCCATACAGTAAGAAAAGCCTATAATAACAGGCCTGCACCAAACAAGCCTACAAGCAACCTGATGAATGCATTTCTTTTCAATCCCGACCATAATTTATGGGACCCAATTTGGGAATTCCAATCAACGGCAGGAAGTTGTAACCCATACAAAACAGCAAGTTGGACCGTACGTCAAGAACTGATGCAAAAGGTTGATTCTGTTATATATTCATGCACGGATGCCGACATATTTACGTCTTTTTTGCAAAATGGTTTTTCGCGCTAAAAACAACAAGATACATCGTATTTCACGTGAAATTACCGACATTTATCAATAATAATTATAAACCCATCGCCCGTGCGCGATGGAATTAATTTATAATCAAATTCATACTTTTGTTTTGCGACATTAATTTCATTATCAATTTCCCGGCCTTTTAATAAAAAAAGCCGACATTTTGTTTTTGATACATAATCCAAAATTTTAACCAGCGGCGCAAATGCACGTGCTGTAAAAACATAATTTGATGTTTTTGCCGGCATTTGCCGAACAAAATCTTCAACCCGTCCGTGGTAAATTGTTAAATTTTCCAATTTTAACTCGTCTTTGACCGCGTTTAAAAATGATACTTTTTTGCCAATTGATTCAATGCACGTCACATGCCAACCTAAAATTGCCAGAACAATGCCTGGAAATCCTGCGCCGCTACCCAAATCAATAATTTCCGCGTCACGTGGCAAAACATCCGCCAATTGCGCACTGTCCGCAAAATGTCGGTTTTCAATATCATTTAATGTGCTGGGGGCAACCAAATTCATGCGCCCCGACCACTGGCGCAGCATCAATGCGTACGTATCAAATTTCGCTTTATTATTCATAATTATTATTGTACCATATTTTTTACCATGAAAAAAACAGAAACTTTTTTAATTGGTGCCGGTTTAATCGCTGCATTGATTGCAGTTGGCACCATAATGTGGAAGCACGATTACAATAAACAAACTGTTCCAGAATTTACATCGCGTCAGCCGACAAAATACGGCGCTTTTTTGGCGGCACAGCATGCGATTTACGTAAATGATTTTGAACGTGCTGTGGATTTTTCAAAATATTTCGGTGATGTGGAATATCCAACAGTACAAAGTTCACGTTATATGTCCGAATTTTTAAGCGGACAAATGCCGAACGATGCACAATTTCTGGAATCAGAAAAATCTATGCCGGCACGTCTGATTTATGACGCGTATTTGTTGAACAATAACAAATGGGACGAAATGTATCGTCGGCACAAGACGGACGAATCTGCATTGTCTGCACCGTTACGCATATGGTCATCGGTCGCAACAAAGCGTGTAAATGACGCATTAAAATTTGTTGACGCATTGCCGACAAATGCATCGTACAAGGCATTTGTACGTGGGCAAATATATGCCGAAACAGACGACAAAGAAAAAGCCGCCGCAGAATTTGCAAAGGTGCGCGCGGAATTTATGAATATAAACGATTATCTGTACATAATGTCGTTTTATAATCATAATGATATGCAGGATGCTGCAAATGCATTGCGTTCTGATTTTACATCACGCCCAGGCGGAATGTTTATGCTGGATTTTGATACTATTCCTGATTGGTCTGTTTATTCTGGATATAAAAATGCACTGGCTTTCAGTTTAATCCAGAATGTATCACATACCCAGATTATGATGTATTCAGACCTGTCGATATTATTATTGCGTTTTTCACAAATAATATCGTCAGACACAAACAATGACGCAAACGCAATAAACTATTACCTGGGGCAGTTTTTCTTTAATAATACCGGCGATTATGCACAGTATTTTAATAAAATATCACGTACCAGTCCGTTTTATTCATTCGCAGTATTGCGTATGGCGGATAAATCTGGCGATATAACCGAACTGGAACGTGTTGCAGACAGTAATCCTTTGTTTGTTCCTGCAATTAACAAGATTGTTTCGTATTATACCAAGGTCGGCGATAAACGCGCTGCGTTGCGTCGTATTAACAGGGCACTGGATAACAAACGTTTACCTGAAAATGGACGTGCGTTTTTCTTAAAGGGCAGGGCGCAGATTCATTTTGCGTTTGGTGACCTAGACGCGGCACAGTCTGATTTACACGAAGCGTCCAAGATTTTAATTGCAGATGCAGATATTTTAGCATTACAGGCAAAAATATGGGCGTCTGAAAATCGTGAAATTGAAAATGCGTATGACTATGCAATGACATTGGTTCGCCAAAATCCAACAGATATCATGGCGTGGGATACATTGGGACGTGTTGTTGCCCAACGCGAAGGTGCAGAAGCCGCACTGGATTTGTTATCGCGTGTTGGTGATGTTGCAGATACATGTTCATCATTATTTGAACACCTGGGGGATTTATACACGCAAATTGGTGACACGAAACTGGCACAAGATGCGTATAAACGCGCAATTTATTTATCAGATGATGGATTAGTTGTCGTTCCAAATATTGACAAGAAATTAAGGAATTTGAAATGAAGATTGGTGTTATAGGGGCTGGTGCATGGGGAACAGCACTGGCAATAACCGCAGCACGTGGTGGTGCAGATGTTAAATTATGGTCATTTGATGGCGAATTTAAGCAGTTTGATGACGTTACAATGCCAAATAATTTAACAATTACACGACAAATGTCCGATTTACGTGATATGGACACATGGTTAATGGTAACGCCTGCATCATTTTTTCGTGATACAATGATGAACGCAGAACCATTTTATAATAATCAGCCTGTGATTATTTGTACCAAGGGTGCAGAATACGCCACAGGAAAATTTATGTCCGAAGTTCTGCACGACACATTACCAGGCTGCACAGATTTTGGTGTTTTGTCTGGTCCGCAATTCGCAGCAGAGGTTGCACGTGGTGTCCCCACTGGTTCAACATTGGCTGGAACTGAACGTGCCATTGCAGCAGGGCAGGTGGCATTAAATAAATTATACCTGAGTCCAAGCAGTGATGTTATCGGTACGGAATTGTGTGGCGTTGGAAAAAATGCAGTTGCATTAATTAGCGGATACATCACAGTTGCAGGTCGCGGCGAAAATGAACGCGCATTAATATTTACACGCGCATGGGGTGAAATTGCTGAAATAGGGCGCACCTCTGGTGCAAAAACAGAAACATTTTTAGAACTGTGTGGTATTGGCGACCTGTTTTTATCTGCGACATCACCAACCAGTCGCAATTTTTCGGGCGGCATGTCAATTGCACGTGGCGAAAAACCCACTGGCACGGTCGAGGGTATATTCGCATTAATCGGACTTATACGCCGCGCAGAACAAATTGGTGTTTCAACACCCGTATTATGTGAAATGTGTGATAAAATGGGATTAAATTAATAAAAAATGTATTAATAAAAATACCGACAAATGTCGGTATTTTTATTATTTTTCATCTGCCACTTTGGTGTCACTTTTTTTTGCATCTGTTGCCAAGAAAGATTCCAACCAGTGATTATCAAATTTCAACTGTTTAACATCACGATTGTTTAACAAACGTTGTTGCAATGGAATGGTGGTTTTTACACCTTCGATAACGAATTCATCCAGCGCACGCGCTGCACGCATTATACATGCAGGTCTGTTCTGGGCATATACGATTAATTTTGCAATCATAGAATCGTATGTTGGTGGAATTGTATATCCAGTGTAAACCGCACTGTCCACACGCACCCCCATACCACCAGATGGCGCATACAATGTAATTTTACCAGGATTTGGGATAAAGTTTTCTGGGTCTTCGGCATTGATACGGAATTCAATTGCATGTCCATGTGGGACAACATTTGATTGCGTATAGCCTAACTTTTCACCAGCAGCGATTCTGATTTGTTCGCGTACCAAATCAACCCCATAAACCATTTCCGTTACAGGATGTTCCACCTGCAAACGTGTATTCATTTCCAAGAAATAGAATTTACCGTCTTCGAACATAAATTCAAATGTACCAGCACTGCTGTATCCCATTTTTTTGGCGGCTGCCTTGCATACCTCTATCATATCGTCACGCTGTTTTTGCGTCAGGGCTGCCGCAGGGCATTCTTCCATAACTTTTTGATTTTTACGCTGCAAAGAACAATCACGTTCGCCAAATATAACAACATTGCCGTGCTTGTCACCTAAGACCTGGAATTCAATATGACGTGGGTGTAACAACAGTTTTTCCATATATAATGTGTCGTCACCAAAACCAGAACGTGCCTCGTTCTTGGTTATTTGGAACGCTGCTGCCATTTCATCTGCGGAAAATACAGGACGCATACCGCGACCACCACCGCCAGCCGACGCCTTTAACATAACGGGATATCCGATTTTTTCAGCGCATTTTAATGCGTCGTCCAGTGTCGCAACTGCGCCATCAGAACCAGGCACAACGGGCAATCCACATTCAATAGCGGTACGTTTGGCATTAACCTTGTCACCCATTTTGACAATCATATCTGGTTCTGGTCCAATCCATATCATACCGTGATTTTGAACCTTTTGCGCAAAATCTGCACGTTCAGATAAAAAACCATACCCTGGATGAATCGCATCTGAATTTGTCAGCAGTGCAGCCGTTAAAATCGCAGATTCGTTTAAATACGAATCTTTGGATGGGCCTGGACCAATACATACAGATTCATCAGCCAATTGCACATGCATCGCGTTTTTATCAACTGTTGAATATACTGCGACCGTGCGAATTCCCATATCGCGACACGCACGAATTATACGTAACGCGATTTCTCCACGGTTAGCAATTAATACTTTTTTTATCTGTGACATGTGTTATGCCTATTCAATAACAATCAATGGTTGGTCAAATTCGACTGCCTGACCGTCGGTAACCAATATTTCTTTGACAACACCGTCTTTGTCAGATTTGATTGGGTTAAATGTTTTCATGGCTTCGACCAATGCAACAGTATCACCAGCCTTGATAGATGCGCCAACGGTGGTAAATGCCTTTGCCCCAGGTTCTGGTGCCAAATAGACAACACCAACCATCGGTGATTTTAATGCATATCCACTGACTTTTTCCGCAGGTTCACTGGTTGTGTGTTTTGCATCAGACGTTGGAAAACTGGGCATTGCGACAGTCGCCGCCACCTGTTGCTTTGATAAATGTATATGTTTGCGATATACACCGAACAAGAATTGACGTTCCAAATCCAGTTCTGTAATCCCCATTTCGTCCATAATTTTAGACATGGATTCTACGGTTGCACGAAAAGACATCCTTATATCCTTTTTATAAATTCTTTTTTTTATTTTTTGTGTTTGGAATTTTACCACAAATGATGCCTATGTCAAGGGACAGGGTCATAGCCCGACGCGCCACCTGGTCTGCACCGTAATATGCGACGCAAGCCCATCCAGCCACCGCGCAACAGCCCATATTGTTGGATTGCGGTCTTGGTATATTCGCTGCATGTGGGGTAAAATCTGCACGCACAACGCCCACCAATTATCGGTGACAACGCCGATTGGTACAAATCAATTGCGCGGCATGCAGTACGCGTAAATATATTTGATTTATTTGGCATCAGATTTTGATTCTTCCGCACGCACAGTTTTACGAATATAATGTAACGCCTTGCGCATGGCGACGCGCCCATCATCCCGCGTTGCATCCACAATTGCGCGACGTGCAATGAATATATAGTCCCAACCATCGCACATCATTGATTCGTTAAACGCAATCCAGTCCCGTAACATGCGCTTTACACGACTGCGCGTAACAGCCAAACGGAAACTTTTTTTCGTTACGACCAATCCATATCGTGCATCGTCGGGAAATTTTGCAGGCTTGGCACGTATCAGAAAGTATGCTGAACGTCCCGATGCATTTTCATCCGTCGTAGCAAAATCACTATGTTTTTTTATCGTATCTCGTATCATAGTCCCTATAATAACAAAATATGCAGAGAATCAAATAAAAAAGACACTTTTTATTATTTGTGCTGCTTGATTTTTTATCATTCAGGCTTTATAGTTCAAAAAAATCATTATTTTGGGGGCAAATATGTATAATTGGCTGATGAAATTCTTTTCTGCCGACATGGCGATTGACCTAGGGACGGCAAACACACTGATTTATGTCAAAGGTCGTGGAATCGTATTAAACGAACCGTCGGTTGTTGCGGTTGCTGAAAACAGACTGCTGGGACGCAAAGAAATCCTGGCTGTTGGTACCGAAGCAAAACAAATGTTTGGTCGAACACCTGGTTCTATTACAGCGGTACGCCCACTGCGTGATGGTGTAATTGCAGATTTCGAAGTCGCCGAAGAAATGATTAAATATTTCATTCGCAAGGTTCATCGTCGCAATCCCCTGGCTGCCCCGTTGATTATTATAT
>JBJEXB010000022.1:0-3925 GCA_051885395.1 Candidatus Enterousia sp.
GATGTCCTGACCGCTAGACGATGGGACCGCATGGCTCTTATATTAACATTTTGTATGCCGTTTGCAAATAATTCTTATGTATTTGCAAAATCCTGACCACTGTTTCAGAACGAAACACGTACAAAACATTAATAATGTTTTGCAGTACAATCACTGAAACTGATTGTATAATCCGTGACGTATAGCAAAATAAAAAATGCCCCTTGCGGGCATTGTTTTATTTTGGTTGTGGCGCAAACGATGGATTAAGGATTTGTGATTTATTCAAACCAAACCAACACAGTGCCGCTGGGGGGGGAAATGTTTGGGCGTGATGTTGGAATTGTGTAAAAACGTGCATCGTCCCCAGATGCAACAGTTTTCTCTGTTGAACCAACTGGTATTCGTTCATAAGCGATTTCGCCACTTGTTATATTATTTGCATTCGTTGTGTCGATATTCTTTACATTTTCTAACCCAACTTGTGCTGCAGTAACATTATGTGGATTTTGTGTATTGGACGCGTGCTCTTCAACGGTGTGGTTTACATATCCTGCGCTTGCAACAGAACCCAATGCGTGATCAACCCCACACAGAAACAAGATGACAAAAATACATAATAATTTGCACATTTATTCCATGTAATGATAACATACTTAAATGATAACATACTTATATCATATTAAGCAACTGTTAGATTTAGAAAACGATAAACAAGAATTCATTATTATTAGAAAATAAATTTATTTGATCACAGTTACAAAATATAATCAGTACAGTCGTGCATTGTCATAGCCGTGTTCCCGAAAATGCTGAGGCGCGAAAAATAGCACTGATTCTGGCGCAGTTCCCACAGTTAAGTGCGCAATTAGCCGAACATGTAGACGCGTTTGCATAAATGTTGGCAAGAACCCACGGAGACACGTCAGCTGTTGGTTCTGTCATTTTGCAATAACAAACCACTCCGCTTTCTTCTGCTATTGCATTTTGGTCTTCTGCTACCACACCAGCGTTCCAGCCTGCTACCGAACTTTTGGGTTTTACATTGCTGCATGCTGCGATTCCCGCAACTGTCCCATATGGAAAAATAGTCTTCCATGTACGTTCTGATGTGTTGTATGTATAGCTTACACCATTCAGTCCACGCAAAGCCCATAATGTATTTATATCTGCCGTACCAATATATCTAGGTTTTATAACGATATTAGAAGCATAGTAATACGTAAATTTTGCCGCTGTGCGACTGAATGCGCCATTATATGCATCGTCAAGCCAAATTTCTATGCCGTCTATAACTTTTCCTGATGGTGGTGTGCAATGATTTGTGTTTAGCAGTACTGGTGTAAAATCTGATCCAAATGTTGCAACTTGATTTGATGGTAGTGTGCCTGTTGCTGTTCCGTCACCGCAACTGTACGACACGGTATAGTTTTCTCCGATACATGTTTCTGCCATCAAATTATGCGTTCCAAGCAAAAGCACAGATAAAACAACAGTTATGATTTTTTTCATTCTTCTTCCTTTATTTATTTCCACAATGCAGAAAAACGAATGTTTCCATCGTAAACCCACTTAAAGGATTTTCCTGGCAATACGATATCACCGGTGTCGTTCCCATAGATATCTTGAATTGCATATCCTGCAAAACTTTTGCCAGTTGGCGCTTTGCAGACGTTTGTTTTTGGAGTATAAGTATTGTAATAAGTACCCGATAAATACTCCGAATTTATTGTGTCGTTATTACAAATATAAATTGCAGCATAAGATGGGCGCGCCCATTGTGCAACCAACTCTCGATTTTTTGCATATGTATACGGATAATATTCATCTAGTTCTCTTGAATAGCTTTCCATATTCCAGCCATTAAAAACATAGCCGTCTTGCGCACACGAACCAATGGTAGCCCCAGGAGTATATAAATTACCATATGTAATATTATGTGCTGGCGGTGGCGTTCCTGTGGTCGCATCGCCACACATATAAGACAATTCATATTCGCTTACTGCGATTTCATTTTCTTGCCAAATTGCAGACAAACGCATATTTGTATCGTAATTCCATACAAATGATTCGTCTGGTTGCACAGTTGTGCCCGTATCTGTGCCGTCATAATTTTGAATGTTATATCCAATCAATGTGGTTCCGTATGGCGGTGCGCAGGGCGTCTTGTTTGGTGTAAATCGATTGCCGTACGTGATATATGAATACAGTTGTGTATCTTCATCGGTATTGCAGATATAAACCACGCTATATGATGCAGGTGTCCAAGAAACACTTAATGTTTTATTTGTAATAAAATTAAAAGGCAAATATGTTCCTGCACTTTTTACCGCATTATCTAACAGCCAGCCACTCGCATAATGCCCTTTTTTGCTGCACGTACCATAATCATAGTCGATTCCTAACATGGAACCGTATTCTATGGTTTTGGGCTGTGGTGGTATTCCGCTGGCATTTTCACCACATGTATACGAAACTTCGTATTTTGTTGGGCAGGGTCTAGGAACGTACAGCGAATAAATGGTATTATTATCTGAAAATTTCATGCCTGGTTTGGCCCCAATAACGGTGTCGCCATAACAAACAATATCGTCAAATAGCACGTTTAATGACGGGGTTGTTGATTTTTCTGCAAATAAATCGCAACTGAAACTACTAGACAGTCGTAATTTGCGGCCCGCTGGGCACAAGGGGGCGCAAACACCTTGGCTATTCAGTGCAAAACCATCGGAGTCTGGGCCAGTCCATGGCACATACCCATCTGGGCATTTCGCATTGACGGCACTGGTTAACAACGTCAAAAATAATAATAAAGACAAAAAATGTAACATCATTTTATCATGATGTTGAGATAATGCCACATTTTTCCAACGGCAATCAACACCCCAAATTTGCAATCATTTTAGCATGTTTTTGTAATTAAAGCAAAACAAAAAACTATCAGAGATCATGGGACAAATCTTTGATTTTCCGAAACACGTACAAAACATTAACAATGTTTTGCAGTACAATCACTGAAACTGATTGTACAATCCGTGACGTATAGCAAAATAAAAAATGCCCCCCTGCGGGCATTGTTTTATTTTGGTTGTGCAACATGTGCAATCCGCGAACCGAATTGTTAAAAATCGGACAAGCAATTAAGCAGTTAAAAAACATTTAATATTGCAAAAACATATCTTCTAACGTACAATACCTATGTCGAAAAAGGAGAGGACATGAAAAAATTACTTTTAATTTTACCTGTAATTGCATTAGTTGGATGTAATTCTGATGTTAAAGATATAGAAAACACAATGAATGGTTGTGAAAAAATAGCATCAACATCTACACACATTGTTTATAAATGTCCTTCTAGTCAGGAATGGATAAAAGATGTAAAAGCACTTCAACCAACAGGCAAATGGGTTGACTTGTCGGGAATTGATGAAACAAAAGTGTCAGAAATGGCGAAAGACCCAGAGTACACATATGTGGAATTCGCTTTTGATCAACCTGGTTGGACAAAATTATGTAAAGAAAATTATACAATGCGTACAATGTTAAAAGAACCAGGTGAAGACAATTGGGCTTTTGTTGGTTGTAGATAATTATATTGCAAAATAGTTCGAAAGTGGTGATTTTTCACCACTTTTTTATATTCAACTTTCGAACTTGGTGAAATAATTAGAAAACAAACCAAAAACCGCCTTTATCGGCGGGCTTGTAAATCTTGGTTGGGGCGCACACAGGGGTGTGGGGATGCCCCCACTAGTGTTTTGGGAAATCTGTGATTTTCCGAAACACGTACAAAACATTGATAATGTTTTGCAGTACAATCACTGAAACTGATTGTACAATCCGTGACGTATAGCAAAATAAAAAATGCCCCCTGCGGGCATTGTTTTATTTTGGTTGGGGCGCACGGATTCGAACCATGATAAAGAGAACCAAAATCTCTTGTCCT
>JBJEXB010000023.1:0-3817 GCA_051885395.1 Candidatus Enterousia sp.
TTGATGTTCCAACATTGTTATTCCCAGCGGTGCGCGCATTGATTACGCGTCTGACATCGGAATCAGGATTCCCAACATTCGCGATGCAGCCAGTTGACTTTGCGCAGTTATATGAACAAAAGCAAGCGCAGACAGCAAATGCAAAATAATAAAGACCGCCCGTTGGGCGGTTTTTTCAGATAATAAAGAACAAAGGACAAATAACTGGATTGCCACACTTCGCCGATGGCTCGTTCGCAATGACAAGGATGATAATGTTCCAAGTCTTACTTGAATTTTTTTCTGGTGGTTTTTGTTTTTAACCTGAGGTTATGATATGCGATAAAAACACACGACGCGTAACGAATTGGCACAGGCTTTGATTGATATATGGCTGCAATTAAATTGCTGTCAAAATATCAAAACTTGATGCAAGATAAAGTTGATTTAAATAATCGCAGATGTAAAGCCTGATTTGCAGGCTGAATTTTTTTATGATATTATTATATGGTTATAACCAGAGAGAGAATATGACCAAGTCAAAGTACATTTCCGCACGCGGTTCGGTCAGCGGATTTTCATTTGCAAATATGGGGCTGTTTACGGGATTTGCAGATGGTATTTATAACGCTGTTTATTCGTTGGTAATATTGGAAATATTTAAAAGCAGTGCGATTGTTGGTGTGTATGTCGCAATTTATGCTGCTTTTTGCATGATTGTCGGATTATTTGCAAACGAATTATTTCGCCAGTTTTCTAAGGTCAAGGTTTTCTATTTTTCGTTATTAATGTTGGCGGTGTGTTATGCAATGATGGGATTTTCAATCAGTCCTGTCAGTTTTATAACGCTTGATTACACAACAGGTGTTGCAATTACATTGGTTGGTGTGTTAATTCCGCTGTTTATGTCGGATTTTGCTGGTTCTACTGGAATGGCAAAGTTGAATTCGCGGTATCATTTATGGATTAATGTTGGGGCATTATTTGCGCCAATGATTGCCGTTGCAGTTGCAAATCGTTTTGATAATCGTGCGGCGTTTTTTGCGTCTGCGTTGATATATTTGGCGGCATGCATTGTGTTTAAATATTTTAAAGTGGAACACACCGCGCCAAGTATTAAACCTGTAAATCCACGGCGCACAATTCGCGCGTTATGGCGTAATACGTTGGCATTCTTTCGCAGGCAGGGTATGGCACGTGCATACGCAATAAATTTTGGTTATTATTCACTGCGTGCAATGCGGTACTTATACGTACCAATTGTTGTTATAGAAAATGGATTTTCCAAAGATACATTGGGTTGGGTTTTGACGCTGGGGATTATTCCGTATTTAATACTGTCAGAAATGATGGGGCGATTGGTCAGTCGGTATGGGAAAAACATTTGGCTGATTTTAGGATTTTCTTCGTTTGCATTGTTTGCCACCGCCGCAACAGTTGTGACGGGTGTGCCACTGCTGATAATATTTGTTGCGTGGCAAATATCAGGGGCATTGATGGAATCTGTACATGATTTAATGTTCTTTGATACCGCCAAGAAAGCAGAACAGGCACGTTTCTATGGCGTATTTCGCACCAGTGTTAATTTACCAAATATAATTGCACCAATGCTGGGGGCAATTTGTATTGCGGTATATGGTACAACGTCTGCTGTTTGGGCAGTGTCGGCGACGATTGGTGCATTGTCGGTTGGGATTTTATTGATGCGTCCGAAATGCCGCGTGGTAAAATAATTTTCATTGCGAATAACGTTTTTTCTTTGTATGATTTTCCTATCAAGAAAAGGGGAATTTTATGGCAAAGAAAGAAGTAGTAAAAGATACTGGCGCTGCGGCAAAAAATCCAGCGTTAGAATCTGCGCTGGCACAAATTCAAAAACAATTCGGAAAAGAAGCCATTATGAAAATGGGCGATGGTTCCCAGCAGAATATAGAGGCGATTTCAAGTGGGTCGCTGGGGTTGGATATCGCATTGGGAATTGGTGGATATCCACGTGGTCGTATTGTTGAAATTTATGGTCCAGAAAGTTCTGGTAAAACAACACTTGCATTGCACGCCGTGGCAGAAGCACAAAAGAAAGGTGGCACATGTGCATATATTGATGCAGAAAATGCATTAGACCCAAGTTACGCAAAAAAACTGGGGGTGGATGTTGCAAATTTAATTATATCACAGCCTGATTCTGGGGAACAGGCATTAGAAATTACCGATACGTTGGTAAAATCGGGTGCGGTTGATGTTGTGGTAATTGACTCGGTCGCGGCACTGGTGCCCAAGGCAGAATTAGAAGGTAATATAGGTGATTCTTTTGTTGGAACAACTGCCCGTTTGATGAGTCAGTCTTTGAAAAAACTGGCAGGGTCGGTTGCACGCAGTAATACGTTGCTGATATTCATTAATCAGATTCGTATGAAAATTGGCGTTATGTTTGGAAATCCAGAAACAACATCTGGTGGTAATGCATTAAAGTTCTATGCGTCGGTTCGTCTGGATATTCGTCGCACAGGTCAGATAAAAGACAAAGAAAACGTTATCGGAAATGAAACACGGGTCAAAGTTGTAAAGAACAAAGTTGCACCACCATTCCGTACAGTTGACTTTAAAATTATGTATGGCGAAGGTATCAGCCGCATCAGTGAAATATTGGATATGGGTGTGAAATATGACCTGATTGAAAAGGCAGGCAGTTTCTATTCATACAATAATGAACGTATGGGGCAGGGCGAGGCAAATGCCCGTCAGTGGTTGCGTGAACATGAAGTGGCGCAAAAAGAACTGTTGGATAAAATTATGGCACGTGCAAACGGTATCGCCGAAGAAATGACAACAGGACCTGCTGATGATGACGATGTGGATGTATCTGTTGTTGATGCAGAATAATTTATAATAAAAAAAGGGGTATGGCATGAAACTTAGCAGAACGTGGGCGTTAACGAACATTGTGTTACGTGCGCATATTTTAAATCCATTTTGGTTGTCACGTGATGCGCGCCGTGAACGTCGGTGTAAAATTGCAGGTTCTGCCATACCTAAATATTTAATGCGTTATTTGCCAAAGCCTGGCAGTGTTCCAGAAGTCCAACCCGTTAATAATGACAAAAACGAAAAGATTTTTACCATTTGGTTACAGGGCGAAGAAAATGCGCCAGAACTGGTCAAGGCGTGTTTTCGCAGCATTCGTAAAAACTGCAAGCAAGAATTAGTTGTACTGGATGAAAAAACGTTATGGGATTACATAACGTTGCCTGATGTGATAATGGAAAAACGTCGGCGTGGACAAATTAAAAATGCGCATTTCGCAGATATATGCCGCGTGGAATTATTGTATCAACATGGCGGTATTTGGTTGGATTCAACAGGATTTGCAACGTCACCAATACCAGATTGGATTATTGAACAAGATTTCTTTGTATATATGGCTGGTGTTAATGTGGGTCAATCATACAGTTATATGCAAAATTGCTTTATACGCGCGCGCCGTGGGGCATATCTGTTGGCAGCATGGCGAGCGATGATACTGAATTTCTGGCTGGCCGAACCACGTGAATTTGATTACTTTATGCATCAGTTGATGTTTAAAACACTGGTTACAAATGATGCGACGGCTAAAAAGTATTTTGAACAAATGCCACATGTGGACCAGGACCCAACGCACGCACTGTGGTGGACAATAGCAAACGAACCATTCAGCCAAGATTTATTTGATAAATATACATCTGGGGCGTTCTTTCAAAAGACAACTTATAACAGTTCATATGCAAAGAATCCAATTCCTGGGTCTGTTGCAGATGTGATGATAAACAAAATGTACAAAGATTAATAAAAGGGGGTAATATGC
>JBJEXB010000024.1:0-13740 GCA_051885395.1 Candidatus Enterousia sp.
ATCAGCAACAATTTGTGCGTTGTCTAGTGTGATTGTTGCGTCTGCAGTCAACGCATTGATAACATTACCGCTAGAATTTACTTTTACATCTTTTAGGGTTAAAGAATTGTCCCCATCGATGGTGATTCCCTGATAATTACCAACATTAATAGTAGAAATATCGTTGCCATCAATTACGCCAGAAATGGTCAAATTATCTGTTAAAGTTCCTAAATTATTTGTTGCGTTATAAACAGCAGTAGAACTTGTAGTACTAAAGGTTTTATCCGAAGAACCAACCGAATTTTGTACGATTAATGTTAAAACGTCTAAATTATCTGTGTAAATTGTGGCTCCTTCAACCGTTCTATTAACCTCATATTGTATTGAATCTAAAACATCTGTTCCTGTGGATGATACCGCAGAAATTCTTTCGCTGTATGTATCCGTCTTTTCCCAGCCACCAATTTTATCGGCCCAGTCTGCGGTCGCTGTTAAGTCTGTTGTCCCATATTCGGTTTTGGTTTTTGTTCCAACATATTCAGCAAGAGAAATTCCCACGCCTCCGCTGGTTATTTGTATCGTTTTCGTATCCCAAATATTGTCAGTTGGGGTATCGTTCAAGGTCAGGGCAATAGTGCCTGTTCCTGATGTGCTTTGAAAACTATCGGCTTTTGCGTTATTCCAATCAACATCTATTGATGCGGTCCCAGAACCAGTGATTGAATCAATAGCATATTGTGTGTACTTATTGTCTGTGACCGAAACGGTGCCGTTATTCAACGCCAGTGTTCCAGATATGTGTGCATTTTCGCCCAAAGTTAAAATATTCCCATTTATTATGGTCGTACCATCACCCACAATCTGTGAATTCAGCGTCCCATCATTTAGGAACAGGTTGTTTTTATTGTCAATGGTCAGTGCGATATCTGAGGCGCCGATATATAAATTACCATTATTCGTTGCCGATCCTGTTCCGTCTAGTTTTCCGTTAATAATATTTATGTCGTTAAAATTCAAAATTCCCCCATTATTGGTTATAACAGAATTTACGCCACGCAAATTCACATTTGATACATTTAGGGTTGAACTATCGTTTAAAATGAATCCATTATTATTATCTAATCCGATTACAGACAAACGATTATTTGCAACATCTGCGACACCGTTAATTGTTAAGTCGTTTACAACTGTTTTAATATCTGTAATGGCTCCATAAACTTCATTTGCTGTATTAAAATTGAATATTTTTCCGATTGCATTAAGATTGCTTAATTCATGCAAACTATCCAATAATTCTTGTTCCTTTACGGCAATCTGAACCTTTTGGATATCTTCGTCCTTAAAGCCAATGGATTTATTGTCGCTTAGAACTGACAAATTACCCTTAATCACAAAATCTTTAACCGATTCATAAAATTTGTCGTTATAGTTCACAACACTTGTTATTGGGTCTTTGAGGGTATCGGTTTCTTGTCCAAAATTATATAAACGGTTAGTAATGGAATCGCTTAAACTTAATGTAATATCAGGCGTATCTGAATATATGATTTGAACTTTAAAGTCTTTATCTTGGGGATCAATGCCGTTCAAAAAGTTTATAGAACCAATTTGGATTATACCAGTTGAATTTTCGCCAACTATTACTGTATCCGATTGCTTGTTAAAAGCATCAACATCTACATTATATAATGCATTAGTATCAGAGGTTAGGGTTCCAATATTATAATTATCAATCGCTGAATCTTGTAGATTTATTGTCCCTGCGACAGCAGATAATTTCGCATTTGCAAAAGTATTTGCCTTAAATGTTAATGTTGTTGCTGCATTATCTAAAATGGCGTTGGCCTTATCAACAGTTCCGTTAATACCGACATTGCTTCCATAAAAATTCAGTTGGTACGAGTTTGTACTGGATACAATGTTACCATTAAGTTGAGCATTATTAAGATTTATGACATTGTTTGCGGTCTGCACATCTATTATCGGATTCGTGGAGGCAGAAACTGAATCCGTCAAAGTTGCGTTATTTATATTTATTGTCGTATTTTCGTTGGCCAATTCAAAACCTGTTTTACCTGCTAAATCTATAACAGATACGTTTGAATCATTTGAATAACCGTTAATTGACAATACCCCAGCTTGAGTTTCACCTAAGTCTTCTAATAAAGAATGGGTGACAGCAGTGTCAAATATAAATTGTCTTTCGTTTACAGTTTCTTTCTGGTTAATAAGCCGCAGAGCATCGTAAAAACCATCTTTTAAAAACTTAATACTGTCATTTGTTGTCGCTGTGGTGGCTAAAGAAATCCCACCTTCTTGTTTCAAATAGCTCTTTGAAGAATACACTGTATTGTCTATAAGTCTGACATCTTCAACCACCTTCAAGGTACCATCGGCGATTTTAAGCTGCAGATTGTCATTATCCGCAGTATTCCTTAAAATTTGTATAATAAGGCTATCCTGATCTGTCGCGCCTATTATGTTGAAATTATTTAATAAAACAGTTCCGCTAGAAATGTCTGTCGCTGTTGCAATTGTATCTGCGGTTCCATTGCTTAAATCAACATCAATATTCCACTTAGCAATATTTGCATCAGATGTTGTTTCGGTATTAAGACTTTTTAATGTATAATCTTTTATCGTTCCGTCCACCAGGTTGATGGAGACGTTTTCCGCTTTTATATCTGCATTATTAACATCGTTGTATAAACCGATGACTCCGGTATTGTCGCCAGTTATTGATATGTCATAACCATCAACACCATCAATATTATCGTAGAAACTGATGACCCCATTATTTGTTGCATTAAGAGTCAATTTTGCATAAGGACTATCAACATATATAGCATTATTGTTTATGTTATTGCCAATTTTTACATAATTATCCTTAAATAATGTATTTTGTCCGTTGTCTGCGACTATAGACATATTCATTTTTGTATAAATAGCACCTCCAAGTGCGCTTGAACTGCTATTAACCGAAATATAATTATTTAAAAATTGCCCAGAAACAACTAGCCCGTTAGTTCCAATATTATAGATGGCACCACCCTTGGCGTCAACTGTATCTAAATTATCTTGATCAATATGATTTTCTATAAAATTACCAGTTATTGTTGATATTGTGCCATTGTTATATATTGCACCACCGAATGCTTCCGAATTATTTACAACAATATAGTTGTTATTGAAATTGCTGGAAATAGAGTTTATTGCAGAACTTACATCGTTTTCCACAAAATTCGCTATTGCGCCACCATACTGATCAGAGTAATTACTGTTAAAATCAGCAGAAATGGAATTTATTGTTCCGCCCTTATTGGCGATGGCTCCACCCACAACCTTTCCTGTCGCCCAGCTGTTGGTTGTATGGTTTGACGTAAATTCGCCATTAATAGAGCTTATGTTCCCTTGATTGTGTATTGCACCACCAGACGAACCTGCCATATTAGATGTAAATGTTCCATTGATTGTATTTGTATCAATGGTGCTTAAGTTAAAAATTACACCCCCAGATGCTGCGGCGATATTACCAATAAAAACACCATTATCTATTGTTATTGACGAATTTGGGTTTATTGCCTTGATAACAGAACCTCTATCGCTTTTCGCAGATGTTATTTGTACAGTTTGTAGTGTTATATCAGACTCTTTCCTTAAGTCAAACAATGCATTATTGTTTACATCTAAAACAGAAGAAATATTAGATTGCCCAATAAGATATAATGTGCCTGCAGGTACTGTATCTAATGTCTCAGTAATCTTATACTGCTGGTTTGCGTTAATATTGAATATTTTATTTTCAGCCGTTTCTAGTTCAAGCCACAATTTAAAAGTATCACCCAAAATTTCTTTTTGAACATCACTGTCCCACTCTAATGAGTCAATTTGTAATTTTATTGAATCATTCAGTGTTTGAGTAGTAGCTAAATCTACACTTGAATATAAATCGCCAGTATAAATACGTTTATAATATTTATCATCAGCATTAGTAATGTAATTAATAGAATCATTTATTGCGGTTGAAATAACATTATGTTGGGATTGATGCAAATTTTCACCTAATTCAAGTTGAAGCGTCCCGTCTGCATTGTTGAACAGTATCTGTTTTATATAGGTGCCGTTATAATAGTCAACGCCAGAATCTGTTTTGTCTGCAATAAAATGGATGTCCGATAAGGTTATAATCCCCGAAGACGAATTTGTAGTAATTGTGTCTGATTGAATATTTTCTTGTACATTATCCAATTTGAAATCAATAAGGTAATTTGTATTGGTAGAATTCAAAGACAAAAATTCATAATCATGATATTTTGAATCCGCAAAATCAATGTCAACATCTTTAGTTATTATATTTGCATGATTTATATCATTATAAAGTTTTAATGTCCCACCGTATTCGCTTTCAATATTTACGGTATATCCGCTTTCCCCATCAATATTGTCATTAATCTGAATCGTTTTACCGCTTTTAGGTATCAAGTTCAAAATAGCAGAGCTGTTGTCAATGTAAATAGCAGTATAATTTCTGTCCCCATCGCTAAGCAAAGTATAGTTCCCGCTAAACAATGTGCCATTCTTACCAGAAGTAATCGTTAAATCTCTGGTCGAATAAATAGCGCCGCCTAACGCCAAATTAGTATCTGTTCCTTCTGAAAAAACATAGTTATCTTTAAAAGTTCCAGATATTTCATCAATAATACCAGAATTATAAATTGCACCCCCATAGGCTTTGCCATTGTTTGTATTAATAAAGTTTCCAATAAAATCCCCAGAGATTAGTTTAATATAACTATCTTTTGTTGCTTCGATACCGCCTGTTTTCGTATTTGCTATTGCACCACCAAAAGAATTGTTTTGTAGCAATATTGAATTTTTTATTGTGGCCGAAGACGTGCTTGTATTTAACAAATAATTTTTGATAAAGGTTCCGTCTATTGAATTTATAGTTCCTGCTGCATTTAAAATCGCGCCACCCGTTTGTATGGCATAGTTAGATTGAAAATCGCCTATAATTTTGTTAATTTGCGCGGTTGCATTTGCTTCTCTGTTAGCAATGGCGCCACCAAAATTATACGAATAATTTTCAACAAAAGTTCCGCTTATAGTGTCAATATAAGTCGGCCTGTTTGCATAATATCCATATTGAGTAATCGCACCACCAATAGAAGTGTTGGCGCCCTTTGCTCGAACAAAATTTCCTTTGAAATAAGAGTTTTCAATATTTCCGTGATTTACCTCTGCCCAGATGGCGCCGCCTTCTTGTGCAGATGAATTATTTATAAAAACAGAATTTTGTATGTCAAAATCAATCGTTTGCAGCCCAATAACGCCACCGTCTGTAGGCGCAAAATTCTTTGAAAATACAGAATTTTCAACGGCAACTTTTGCATAGTCATAATAAGTTGAAATGCTTGAATTATTTTGGGTTGTAATTGGACCGCCCCAAGCACCAACTGCAGCAAAATTATTATTAAAACTTGAGATAATATTATAATCTTTGTCTACTTGACCAACGTTTTTTATGGTTAAATCAGTTTTTGTGTCCAGAAGCAATGAAAAGTTTCTGGAACTGGATAGCCCATAGAAATTACCATCAATAATAACGTTTTTACCCTTGATTGATACATCTCCAATTCCAGACATATCAATACTATTGGAAAGCCTGATTGTGTCAGAGGCGGTCGCAGAATTTATTGCGGCCCGAAATTCAGCAGCATTTGTAACATCAACTATATCAGCCAAAGCGTCAGTTCTAACAGTCAAACAAGCCAATATAATTGATATTAGTAATAAATTATATCTTATTAAACTATTGTTCATAAAGCAACCCAACATGATGACCAAAGTATATATACCACAAAGTTAAAAGAACAGACCTAACTCGTTTAATTCTGTTAAAAATACGAGCGAAACCGCATCTGTTTCAAAAGAATCAAATCAAACTTTGTCATATATTATCTCCCCCGTTTCTCAACTCGATTTATATGTTTGCCATTTAAATATATTCCTATGTTAATACAAAAAATGATAACAGGTCAAATACAAATATAGTATTTTATACTTAATATATCAGGTATCTTGTTGCTTGAATTTATCACAATCAACAGAATCATTTGGATAGGTTAAAATTGCGCTTGGAATGGTTGAATCCAGACTTTTCAGGTTCATTGCATCCCACTGCTGTCTTTCATAATGTTGTTCAGTGCGTCTTGGTTCTGAATTCCATGAACGGCTTTTAATTGATTAGAAAGGGATGTTATAATTGACATATTGATATCCAGATAGTGTTAAATATTGATAATTCTATCTTATTTTTATAAAACCACAATGTAAAAATTGCAGATGTCATAATTCAAGGACAGCCACAAATGAATATTGCATCAATAGGAGAGGAATAAAAATAGGGCTTTATTTTAACCTTAAAAAATGGCATAATAGTATTATGAAAAAATTAAGTCTTTTATTATTACTGACCTTAACTGTGGCGGCGTGTCACAGGAGCAATGATGATGTCGTCGTAAATGATGGCTTTTATGAATACGAAACTAATGAACAGGTTGTCGTGTATCCAACACAACCATCGGTTCCTGCGGCAACACGTATCGGGGCGAACTTGGACCGTGATATTGTTGTTGAAACTGACCATCATGTTATTCAAATGGTTGGGAACCCTGGAACGCAATACAAATATTATGTGTGGACGGGCGGTCAGGATACAGATTCAGACCCTGATGTGATTGTTGACCGTGGCACGGTTATGGTTCGCACGGACGAATAAATACAATGGTAATAAAAACGAATGTTATGCGCGTGTTGGATGGTCGTAAAATACCATACGCGCATTTTTCTTATGATTCAGATAAATTTAAAACAGGTATCGAAATTGCCACTGCTTTGGGGCAAAATCCACACGCTGTATTTAAAACACTGGTAACAATGAATGGACGCGGTAAATATTACGTGTTTATGGTGCCTGTATGTTGCGAATTGGATTTAAAACGTGCTGCTGTGGCAGTTGGGGAAAAATCATTAAATATGTTGCCACAACGTGAATTATTAGGATTGACGGGATATGTTCATGGCGGATGCAGTCCAATTGGAATGAAAAAACAATTTATAACAGTAATTGATAAATCTGCACAAAATTTTGAAAAAATAATATTCAGTGCTGGTCACATCGGTCATCAAGTTGAATTAACAGTTGCAGATTTGCAAAAAATAGTAAAAATTGCTTTTGCGGATATTTGTGTTCAGTAATGTATACTATCGTGCCACAGAATTAAAGAAATTCAGTACGTCGCGTTGAACGTCTTTATAATTTATTTCCATTAATAATTCATGACGTGCATCAGGATATATTATTATTGTCAAATTTTCCATATTGTGCGCTTGATATGTTTTATATAAGGCAGTTGCCAAACTGGCATTATTGCTGACCAAATCTGAACCGCCACTGATTATCAATATCGGCATATTGCAATCGACATTGTATGAAATCTGTATTAGGTTATGAAACAGCGAATAATAAAATCCGTATGAAAAATATTCTGCGTGCATTGGGTCTGCGTTATGCAGTGCAACTTGACCGTCATCACGTGTCAGTTTGCTGCCACCATCGGGATGTGTGCCACGAATTGGTGAAAAGTGTTCCAGGAATTTTGCAGGCGCATTTGAACCGCGCAATTTCATGCCAATCCACGCAATCATACACCCAATTTTTAATAACCAAATCGGATATCGCGCACTGCCTGACAGGCACACCCCAGCGGTACATAAATTGGTGCATTCCATAACGCGCTGTGTGATAAAACTGCCGTAACTGTGACCAAATAAAAATACAGGCAATTTATATTTTTCTTTTAAATATTTTAATATTTCGATTTCATCATTTACAGTCGCCATGAATATATCAGGTGTATTTCCCACGCGACCAATGTTTTTTATATCGCCTGCGGTTTTGCCATGTGCGCGATGGTCGTCGCCAAATACAATATATCCATTTGTGTTAAAATACTTTGCAAACCTGTCATATCGACGCATATGTTCGTCCATTCCATGGATGATTTGAACAACGCCAATTGGATTTTTTACGTTGTCCCAAATTACACAAATTAAATTTTGACCGTCATTGGTGCGAAATACTGTTTCTCTCATAATATGGTTCAGGATACATATTAATCTGACCTGTGTTTATAGGTATGTTTTCCGTATTTACGCATTTTGACCAGCAACATACCCAGATGCCCATGCCCAGTGCAGATTGAAACCACCTAAATCACCGGCAACATCCAATACTTCGCCAACAAAAAATAATCCAGGGCATATTTTTGATTCCATTGTTTTTGATGAAATGGCGTCTGTTGCAATACCGCCGCGTACAACTTCTGCACTTTGCATCCCATGCAGTTTGATTTTATCGTGTGGAATAAATATATCATATACCTTTGTTGCAATTTGTTTTAAATCACTGTCTTTGAAATCTGCAATATTTTTTGTGTTGTTCTGTGTAACCCAACGTGCAATGCGGTTTGGCATATACTGACTTAAAACAGACTGTACGCTGCGCCGTCCATCAGATTTCTTTGCCATGCGCAGTAAATTATAAATATCAACACCTGGCATCAGGTTTATATGAATTCCACTTGATATATCACGTACCGTTGCACGATATGTCGCAGGTCCACCAATACCAAAATGAGTAAACAAAACAGAATCTGTAAATTTTTCTTTGACAATTGTTATTTCCACAGGCATTGATATCCCTGCAAGGTCTGATGAAAACATATTTGTTGCAATCGCACACAGGGCAGGGCGTACAGGTATTATTTTATGACCAAATTGTTTTGCGATTTTATATCCAATATCAGATACGCCTGTATTTGGAAATGACATGCCACCTGTTGCAATAATTACAGATTCTGCGCAGAATGTGCCACGTGCTGTTTCAACAGAAAACGATTGATTCTTTTTATCTATACCTGTGACAGCGGTGCTTGTATATAAATCTGCACTGGTTACAGAATTAATTAATGCATTGGTAATAGCGACTGCCCCATCTGCACAGAAATATTGTCCTGCTGCCTTTTGAATGGTTTGAATATGATGCTGTGCGACCCAATCCAACATATCAAATGGGGTAAATTGTGCAATTGCACTGCGCACAAAATCAGGATTTTCGCCAAAGTAACGATTTCGGGACGCAGCGGTATTTGTAAAATTGCAACGTGTGCCACCTGATATCATAACCTTTCGCAGTGGTGCGTCGCCCATATCCAATATTGCAACACGACGACCGCGTGCCAACGCATAAAATGCAGAAAATATTCCACTGGCACCAGCACCAATTATAATCACATCATATTTTTTCATATTATGAATAATAACCAGAAATATATTAAAAATCTATTGTAAATAAACGCCCCAGGTGGGGCGCTTATTATTACCACATTGTATATCCTTGCTTGCAGGTTCGTACGCATTTCTTGCGTGACGCATCCCATTTCATTGTACCTGTTTCATCTTCGCGACCATTTACATCGCAGATAGGCACGCATTCATTGTTTTCCAGATTATACAATTCGCCTTGGTACAGACATGATGCGATTTCACATCCGCGGATATATGTGCTGGCAGCCAATTCGCCCAGTACACTGAACTTGTTCTTGCACTGACCACACTGTTTTGAATGTTCGTTCATTTCTGTTGGGTCATTTGTATATCCTGCATCGCAAGATGTTGCAACGCATTCACCCCAAGAATTAGTTTTGCTGTTCCATTCTTTGATACCAACACCATGTTCCACAGCGCATACCTGTTCGTCGGCAACACATGCGTTTGAAGAAATATGGTATCCTTCTTCGCATTCCTCAACCTGACAGGTGCTGAAACTGTTCAGTTTTGAATCCCATTTTTGCGATGCACGATATGCATGTGATACATTGCATGTCTTGACATCATATTCGCATGACTGACCATTTGGATGGTATCCCATTTCGCATGATGCCACCATACAGTTACCTTTTGGCAGGTATGACAGTGCATGTTCGCGATTACATGGTACACATACGCCATTAACCATTTCGTATATGTTGCGACATGAAATCTCAACACAGGCATCATCTACGATATCACATTCATTGCCATTATCAGATACGCCTTTGTATTCGCATTTATTTGGCCAGAATGCTTTTTTGTTGACTGGAACCGCGGTACCGCCAGTAATCGGATATGATTCACATGAACGATAGCAATCTTCTTTCTTGGTTGCCAACCCGTCAGAGTTCGACCAATCTGCTGGGCATTCCAGTTGGTCGTCTGGATTATCCGTTGGGCAATAGTGACCTGCAGGGCAGATCTGGCATTTGCCATCAGACAAGATATATCCTTTTTCACATGCTGCGATTTTACACTGGTTGTTATTATAGTAATCACGTCCCGTCATTGCTGTGGCGTGTGTTCCCAGCGCGCAATCACGATAACACATTGATACGTCTGATGTCCCCGCGTCTGATTTTGAATACAGATTATTCGTCAATGTCGCGCATGTTTCATTGCTTGGGCCATCAGGTGTATCTTTGCAGATATGCCCCGCCGGACACAGAACGCATACGCCATTTTCTTCGGTATATCCATCTGCACATCCTGTTACGTTACATGTTGTGCATTTTGTATCGTATTTTGTGCTTGTTGGATTATAGTAACACATATGTTCACCGCGTCCATGGTTAACTTCGCACATTACTTTTTCCAGATAGCAAAGACTGCTACTTTCACTGGTTGTGCCAATTGTTAAACCGTTATTTGGACATGGATTACGCATACATGTATCTGATGCGCCCGTTCCTGTACATACGCCAGCTGCACGCCAATAGTTTTGACCAACTTCGACACATGCAGTTGTTGCAGCAACACCATTTGTCACTGGACGGTAATATCCGCCAACACATGATGTAATAACCATATCGCCACAGTTTTTATCGTATTGACCATCTGTGCCAGACAATTCATTGAATGAACATAGTTTTGTTCCTGTGCCGAATGGAACATCGTATGGAACACGCAACATACAAGCCTCTGGTGTTCTGGCCGTTTCTTCTTTGCCATCACCTGTGTTTGCTGTTTCACCATGCTTTAATGTACCTGATGCATCTGTACGGGCAGGGCATTGTTCCGTTATCAGCGAGCCTTCGCGACTGAAATGGTCTGCGCCTGCTGGGATACATACTGTTGCATTTTCTGTTTCACGCCAGTATCCACCATCGCAGTAGCGAATCAATTGATTGATACATGCGTCACCATACAGTGTAACACCATCATAGAAGCATCTTTGTGTTCCTTTGCCATGAACTCTTTTACTTTCAGATGAATTTGGATATGGAACATTATCCAAATAACATGCCGTTGATGTATCGCTGTTATCGACAGCGGTTGTACCACGTGCCTCTATAACCTGTGGTTCAACACCATCAGATGCATATACGTGTGTTGTGCCAATTGGGCATTGTTCACGGCTGGTATTGGTACCCTTGCTGAAATAGCCCTTGCCAACAGGTTCACATTTGTCAGCGGCTGTTGTGGTGTCACGCCAGTATCCAGCAACACATTTGGTGATTGCCCAGTCTTTACATTTGTCAGTGTACAATCCTGCCACCGTTGCAAAGCATGTTTGTGTGCCTTCTTTTACGTGTTTTTCATCAGAAACATATGACAGATTTGTGTTATAGCATTGTGTGACTGATGTGCTGTTTGTACCTTCTGTAAATCCACCCATTGGGCATGCGATACGCATACATGTATCATTACCAGCATCAACAGTACATGCACCACCTGCACGGTAATAATTATTACCAACCGCGACACACGCGTCTGTGCTTGGTTTGCCGCCTGTTACTGGACGATAGTATCCGCCTTCGCAGGATGTGATAACTTTATCGCCACAGTTTAAGTCATACGCACCATTTTCGCCAGATTGTTCATTGAATGAACACAGTGCAGTACCAGTTCCATGTGCAACAGTGTATAATTTCTTTAACATACACGCTGCTGGTTCTGATGCGGTTGTTAACTTCTGACCACCTTCCATAGTTGCTGTTGCACCATGGGTTGTATTTCCATCTGCGTCTGTATCCGTTGGGCATAGTTCCGTTATCAGCGAGCCTGTGCGACTGAAATGGTCTGCGCCTGCTGGGATACATACTGTCGCGTTTTCAGTTTCACGCCAGTATCCACCATCACAGTAGTGAATTGATTCATTTTTACAACCTTCGCTATACGTTGTAAATCCATTATAGAAACATCTTTGTGTTCCTTTTCCATGAACTCTTTCACTTTCAGATGAATTTGGATATGGAACATTATCCAGATAGCAGTCTGTTGCCACCGTGCTGGTTGTACCAGTGGTTGTACCACGTGCCTCTACAACCTGTGGTTCAACACCATCAGATGCATACACATGTGTTGTGCCAGATGGGCATTGTTCACGGCTGGTATTGGTACCCTTGCTGAAATAGCCCTTGCCAACAGGTTCGCATTTGTCTGCGGCTGTGGTAGTGTCATGCCAGTATCCAGCGGCACATTTTGTAATGATATAGTTATCGCAGGTTGCTGCATTGTATTCGTATGTTCCACCTGTGTTTGCATTACATGTTGCAGTACCTTGGGTTACGTGGTTATCACTTGATACATATGTAACACCACTCTTGCGACAGGCTGTAATTGATTCTGCACGTATTGGTGAAGAAATATTACCTGATGTACCCGCACTAAATTCAGGACATGTACTGCGTCCGCATATAATTCCGTCGTTTGTGCTGCATACGGTTTTACCTTCGCAATAGTAACCACTTTCGCATGGCTGACAATTATTTATATCACCAGTGCCAGGATAATATGTCCCAGCAGGGCAGGTAATTGGATTTGACTGCCATTTTGCGATAATTACCATATTATCTGACGGCGTCAGGTTGTTTCGCAAGATGTTACCTTCTGCATTAACAACTTCGGTATCATTATAGTAGTATCCACCGAAAGTATTACCATTACCATCTGGCACAGCCAGTTTAGTGATTGCTTTTGTTGCCGCGCTGTCGCTGAACCAACCCGTTGCATACCGCATATATACTGTATATGTTGCATCACCATTATTTGGATTAACAGTAATAGCATACAATTTTGCTGACCACTTTGCGTACAATGTCATTGCTGACGTACGGTCTTTCGGTATTTCTGTCAAGCTAGTTCCTGTTAAGTTTTGGTCTTCAAACCAGCCTTTAAATTCATATCCTGTACGTGTTGGTATCGGCAGAGTTCTGTTTTCTGTCACGACAGTGAATTGCTTAATCGCATTTGCGGGCAATTCATAGTCTGTACCTGCGCCAACGTATGTGATAGACCAGCCTTCGCCCACTTTACATGTCGGGTTTGCTGTTCCGGCAGCTGAATGTTCTGGTTCTGCGACATAACCGTCATTACAATTGGCGTTATAGTAGCAGATGTCATACTTGCTGGTTGCCAAATCAATCAACATTGCTTTTGCGTTAGCCGGTTCCTTTACACCGACTGTTCTGCCATCCAAGATGATTTCTTGGCTTTCGCATATTTGATAGCATGCATTTGCAGACGTTGCGCCTGTGCCTTCGGTTGTACCACCTGCTGGGCATGCGTTTTGCATACATGTATCATTGCCTCTTGTTGGATTAGCATTACATGTACCTTCTGCACGCCAGTAACCTTTGCCTACGGCTTCGCAGTATCCCT
>JBJEXB010000024.1:13840-19797 GCA_051885395.1 Candidatus Enterousia sp.
CTTGGTGTAACCCGTTGCATCTTTGATTGGTACATAGTATCCAGCAATACAGGATTTAACTGTTGCTTCGCAGCCTTCCTCATATGTTGCGGAACCATCTTCACCTCTGCTATAACCACACAGTGTATCTGCTGTACCATTCTTTGTGGTCTTATCCTTTGGTATTTGAACATTTGTCAGTGTTTCTTTACATTGGGTAACACTGGTTGCACCACTTGCAGATGATAATGTTCCCTTTTGTACACTCTTTGGACATTTTACAAAGCAACCTTCGGCACCTTGGTATGCAGATAGTTCAGCGCCTGGGCAATATTCACCCGAACGGCAATCAGCCATTGTTGTGCCTGTTCCTGTATAGTACTTTCCAGCCACGCATGTAACAGGTATGCCATGCCAAATTGCAGTCAGCGTTATATTTGCTGTCAATGTAGGTACAGGTTCAACAAACGTACCATCTGAGTTGATTACTAAATCACCGTCTGCGTTTTGATATCCAGCAAAGTCATAGTTCGTACGTGTTGGTGGTGTGATTTTGCTTATAGCAGTCGTCGCAGCCGCATTTGAATACCAACCGTGATTATGCTTTGCATATATTGCAGCCTGGTTTGTGCCACCTTCATAATTTATATTCAAGGTAACAGTATATACCTCTGGCACACATGTTGCAGCCGCTGTGTTTTCACCTTGCTTTTTGTATCCTTCTATACAGGTCAGTGTATATGTACAAGATGGATATGCAGAACCGCTGTAATCCAAGGTCGCTTTTACAGGTGTTCTTGTACCAACAGTCTTGCTGCCATCTTTGATGGATTCTTGACTGCATGTGATATGACACTGTGTTTGTTGCGACGCGGTTTCAATACTTGTAGTACCAGGCGTTGGGCAAGCATTACGCATACAAGTATCGTTTGCAGATGTTGGATTTGCGTTACATGTACCTTCTGCACGCCAGTAACCTTTGCCTACGGCTTCGCAGTATCCCTGCTTGGTGTAACCCGTTGCATCTTTGATTGGTACATAGTATCCAGCAATACAGGATGTGACAGTGAACTGACAGTCATTATTATATGATGCCGCCCCGTCAACAATGCCCGTATATTTACAGACCGTATTTGCTGTACCATTCTTTTGGGGTTCATCTTTTGGTATTTGAACACCAGACAATGATTCAACACAGTTTGCCAATTCAGTTGCATTATCCTTGCTGGTTGTTAATGTACCGTTGTTCTTGCTGGTTGGGCAGGTAACACGGCAACCCACGCCACCACCAATTGCAACAGACCCTGTCCCTGGGCAGTACCAGCCTTGGCTTGATTTACAATCTGCCATGGTTGTACCTGTGCCTGGATAATATTTCCCAGCAACGCATTGTAACGTCCCCAGAACACATGTTTGTATTGCTTCGTTCCAATTATAGTTTTCATCACATGTGACTGTATTATTTGTACAGGTTGCGTGGTCTGGGCATCCATTCCACTTTGCATAGAATGTTTTATTACCTGTTGCAGTGGTGTTAATTGTTTGTGTCATTGAACATGATCCCAACCCTGAATCAGTACACCATCCCGCAAACAGATAGTTTGCACGTGTTGGTTTCCCATTAATAGTTGCGCCAACACCATACGTATAACTGGTTGGTACACCTGATGATGCATTGGTTCCACCGTTCAGTATATATGATATAGTGTATGTGTTAATTGTCCATTTGGCGTACATTGTGCCCGCGGCAGAATAAGCCTTTAATGCTGTTGCACTGGTTATGAATGTACCATTGCCAGTCGTATTCACAACCTGGGTTCCTGTGCCTGTTGTTCCAGTATAGAATCCATCAAATGTGTGTCCTGTACGTGCTGCCTTGGTTGTAAACGCAGACAGGGCAGTTGTACATGTGTTATTGCTGTACCAACCATTTTCATACTTTAAATATACGGTTGTTGGTGCGGCATTAATTGTTGCATTTTGTGAATCAACAGTTATCGGCAAACACTTTGGTGTCCATTGGGCGGTAAATGTTTTGCTGGTTGTATAGGTCCATGTAATAGTTCCTGAAACAGTCTTGCTGCCATCAGACCATCCGGCAAAATCATATCCTGTACGGGTACAGTTGTTGGTACCATTTGCTTTTACAGTATAACTGTCGTTAAATGTAATATTGGTGTCTTTGGCAGGGGCAGTACCATCACCATCACCGCAAGAATATGTCGCGGAATAGTTTCCAATTGCATCCCATTGTGCCGTAAATGTTTTGTTTTGTGTATATTTCCAAATAAACTTTGTGCCTGGCTCACGAATATCAGATGTATCAGATACCAACCAGCCTGCAAAGTCATATCCAGCCTTGGTACATGTGTTGTCTTTTGGTGTGTAACCCGTGCTGGCATTATATTTTGGCTTGGTTGTTTCTGTTGGTGGTGTGCCAGTTCCTGTTCCACAATTATATGTGACGGTGTATTCTGCCGGTTCGCACGCATCGCCTGCGGCATTTTTCGTATAGCCAGCGTCGCAATCAAATGTGTCTGGATTACTTGTACCACCACATGCTGTTGCGTTTTCGGGACATGCAGTACACGTGCCATTCTTGTTATAATAATCGTCGCCACATGTTACTCTGCTCAAAGTATATGTTGTGCTGGCAGAGTTATAATTTGTCGTGGTTGCACTGGTTACAGTGACAGTTGCATTGGATAAAACATTTCCATTTGATGTGATGGTAATAGTTTTACCGTCAGAACCGACCCCCGTGGTAATGTTTGTATTATTTGACGTAGCAGATATTGTGCCACCACTTTTGTTTGTTGTAACAGTGGTTGTTGTTGATGCTGCCGCACCTGGGCGATATGCGATACTGCCACTGGTTGGATTGATAACAACTTGTCCTGCTGCCTTGTCAACTGTCACAGTGTGCTTTGCACTGCAAGAGTTATATTGGTCAGTTTGTGCTGTTGATATTGTAATAGTTGCTGAACCTGCACCTTTTGTTACAGGTGTGATAGTGCCATTACTGATAGTTGCAGTTACAACAGACGCATTTGAAGTGCCTGGGGTATTAAACGCACCATTACCAGTTGCTGTTGCTGTAAATGTTGTCGGATTAGTTGGATATGTAACTGTGCTGGATGTGCGCGACAGTGTTACTGTACAACTTCCACGATTTACTGTGACCTTGAATGTAACAGGTGTTGCGGCATCATGGTTTGAACCCTGTGCAACGTTCACAGTAATAGTTGCGGTGCCATATTTCTTTGGCGTTAATGTCAATGTTGTATCGCTGACGGATACTGTTGCAACAGTGGTGTCACTGGATGATGCAGATACTGCACCATCACCTGTGCGCGTTACTGTAACAGTTTTTGTAGATGGGTATGTTAATGTTTGGTCTGCAATAGCAGTTATACTGCCTGCTGCACGAATTATGGTACATTTAAAGTTGCCAGTTGCAGTCGTATAGTTCGCCTTTTCTACACTATAATAGACAGTTCCAGAATCTGCTACATTAGTAACAGTTGGTACAGTTGTAGAACTTGGTGTACATGCAGATGTTGTTTTACTTAAACAATATTTAATTGTTGTACTGCTTGGTGCAGATACAGTAAGTCCATTACATGTCAATGCACTGCCATCATATACCTTAGATTTATCTGCCTTTGTTGCGCTGATTGTACCTTTATTTACAGTCAGAGTATAAGTCTTGCTGCCTTGATTATAGTAGTCATTACCCGCAGCTGTCGCTGTTATTGTGGCTGATCCTGTTGCAACTGGGGTCATTGTAACTGTTGTACCACTGATTGCAGCCGTTGCAACACCAGTCGCATTGGATGATACAGTTACAGTTCCTTGTGCATTACTTACCGTAAATGTCTTTGTTGCAGGGAATGCTGTGCTGCCACTGCTTTCACTCAACGTTATCGGGTTCGTGCCTTTTACTACTGTCACGGCATACGTCTTACTGCCAGATTTATAGTTAGTATTTCCTGCTGCCGTTACTGTAATGGTCGAACTTCCAGGTTTTACAGACTTCACTGTAACTGTTGAACCACTTATTGACGCCGTCGCTACCGTAGTTGTACCAGACGATACTGTTACAGCACCCTGCGCTTTGCTTACAGTGAATGTTCCGCTATTCGGATACGCTATCGTTCCACTGCTTGCACTAAGAGTTATTGGGTTGTCCGCCTGCGTCACAGTACATTTAAAGTTGCCAGTTGCAGTCGTATAGTTCGCCTTTTCTACACTATAATAGACAGTTCCAGAATCTGCTACATTAGTAACAGTTGGTACAGTTGTAGAACTTGGTGTACATGCAGATGTTGTTTTACTTAAACAATATTTAATTGTTGTACTGCTTGGTGCAGATACAGTAAGTCCATTACATGTCAATGCACTGCCATCATATACCTTAGATTTATCTGCCTTTGTTGCGCTGATTGTACCTTTATTTACAGTCAGAGTATAAGTCTTGCTGCCTTGATTATAGTAGTCATTACCCGCAGCTGTCGCTGTTATTGTGGCTGATCCTGTTGCAACTGGGGTCATTGTAACTGTTGTACCACTGATTGCAGCCGTTGCAACACCAGTCGCATTGGATGATACAGTTACAGTTCCTTGTGCATTACTTACCGTAAATGTCTTTGTTGCAGGGAATGCTGTGCTGCCACTGGTTGCACTTAGGGCTATTGGGTTTGTACCCTTGGTAACAGTAACAGTATGTGTCTTGCTGCAACCATTATAGTTTGCATTACCTGGGTCAGTTACTGTAATTGTTGCAGAACCTGGCTTAACAGATTTATTTGTAACTGTTGAACCACTGATGCTGGTGGTTGCAACACCAGTCGCACTGGATGATACAGTAACACTACCCTTGTTATTGCTGACAGTAAATGTACCACTGTTTGGATATGCAATGCTACTTGTTGTTTTGTTGATAGCCAATGTACATGCTGCCTTGCTTACAGTACATGTATAACTGCCGGTTTTTCTGACAGAGCCAGAATATGATACCTGATAATATATATTATAAGTACCTGCAGCTGTCTTTTTGATTTGGGTTGATGAAAATGTACCAGTACTTGATGTGCTGTATGTTACACTTGCACCACTGCTTGGGGTTGTGACGGTGACCTTTCCGCATGCTTGCTCAGAACCATTATAAGTCAAAGAATTACCAGATACAGATACCACAATGTTTGTACAGCTGGTTGAACCCGCAGTACTATATTGACCGTTTGCACCGGTCGCACACGCAGAGCAAGAATATTCATCAGTTCCTTTCGTTGCATTGCGGTATGTGTTGGCTGGACAGTTTTGTTGATCAGTCGTGCCGCCAGTACAATATTTACCAACAGAACATTCAGAACACTGGTTCCCAATATATGAATAATTGGTACGTGAACCATTCAGGTTCATATAATAACCGGGATTACATGACTCATACTGCTTGATACTATCACATGTATAGCCTGCGGCGTGTGCATTACCTGCAATTGCAATAATAAATAAAGATACAAAAATACCTAGGAATCTGCGTAGTTGCCCCATTTCTTTCCTCTCTTTTGTAATGAATGGTAGAAAAATAAGGGCATATCGTGCAAGCAAAAAATATTTTTTATTTTAAATACATTAACATATACGAAGATTGTGCCAATTTTATTCCTTTTTTGTCACCCCAGAATAATAAAAAATATAGACTGGATATATAAGTACAAAACTTGAAACTTTATATCCTTTGTCATTGCGAGCAAGCGATAGCGCCGCGTGGCAATCTATAATGTAAAGCGGATGCTTTTAATTATTAACTGGATTGCTTCGATACACTCGCAATGACAAAGAGTTTAAAATAAAAAAACACGCAATCAGCGTGCTTCTTATTAATAAAAAACAATGGTGGGTTAGGTAGGACTCGAACCCACGACCAAAGCGTTATGAGCGCTCCGCTCTAACCAACTGAGCTACTAACCCAC
>JBJEXB010000025.1:0-19630 GCA_051885395.1 Candidatus Enterousia sp.
ATTTGATGAAATCAGATACCGTATTCCGTTCCCAGGCAAGCCAGTTTGTACGCAGTTTTGATAAAATATTGACTAATGCAAAATCAGCGGACAATTCCGACAAACTGTCTGCGACATTGATAAAAACCGACCTGGGACAAGTTTATATGGCATTGAAACCAAATGCGTAAAATTTATGCGATTTGATTGATTTTTATTCCATATGTGTGTATCATTTTTATGAACCTGCGGTTAAATCGTACGGTTCGGGTCGTCGAAAAAACCTGTAATCACGGTGCGAAAGCGTTGTTATTTATTTAAGTACTGCGGTGCTTTTGCATCGTTATCGTTCTGAACCTTTTGGGGTCGGGATGCTGTTGGTTATACAACACGGGCAACCGAAAAACCACATAGGGTCATTTGATTACTGACTTTTCGAACATTCCCGACCGTCATTTCCGTGACGGTTTGTTTTTTACATACAAAAGGGAACAAATATGTCATTGCCAGTCATAACTAAGAATCGAGATTTTATTGCCAAACTTTGTACATGCTGGATACCTATTAAAATATATCGCAAAAAATTACGCGCAATTATACAGATGGGTGTTTATAAATATTTACAAGTAATCAGAAACGAAAAAAATGCGACATTTAAACACGAACTATCAATCGTTGCCATTATGAAAAACGAAGGTCCATACTTAAAAGAATGGATTGATTTTCATTTGTTGGCGGGGGTTGAAAAATTTTATCTGTATGACAATGAATCAACAGATGACACAGTTCAAATTCTAAAACCGTACATTGAACGCGGAATTGTTGATTATACGTTTTATCCTGGGAAAATGGCGCAAAATCCCGCATATATTGATGCAATAAATAAACATTCATATGATTCACGTTGGATTGCATTTATTGATATAGATGAATTTATTGTTCCAATTAAATACGATACCATTCCCGAACTGTTACGAACATTGCCGCGTAATTTTGGTGCACTGGTTTTAACATGGGTTATGTATGGTTCATCAGGACACAAAGAAAAAACAGATGGACTGGTTATTGAAAACTTTAAATATTATGGTGACAAGACACGCAACAGCGGTTGCAAATCAATTATGAATCCACGTCTGTGCGTGCGTCAACGCAATCCGCATATTAATGATTTTGCTGGCTTTTTGGTTGATGAAAATGGCAAGAAGTTAGGAACTATTAATCAATCACACAATCCAACATCGCACAATAAAATCAGATGTAATCACTATGTAACAAAATCATTGGCAGAATATTGCGCGCGACATAAATTACATTGTTCGGGCGGATGCACAACAAACGCCAATTATCGCGGCATGGATAAATTCGCACGCTATGATACAAATGATATTACAGATGACGTTATGGATAAATGGATTGTGAAATTAAAAGCACAAAATTAAATAAAACAACAAAAAAATCCCCGTTTGTGGGGATTTCTAATGCATACAACTTATACTGCATTATCGCATTTTTATATTGTTCAGATATTGGCGCAGCGATGTTGGAATAATCGTTTCAGTGCTGCTGGATTTTAACATAAAATCCACATCTAAATCTGCGCGCAGAAAATCAATCGGGTCACATGTATTTGTTGTACGCACCCCATTGTCATCAGGCATATTTGCACGCGCACTGGCAATTTTAAAATTGTTTTCAGGTGGGATAAAATATAACGTTTTAAAATCATATTGTTGTCCCAACTTATGCGCCGTGAACCAATCACGCATTTGACGCGCATATTTTGGCTGTATAACGTCATAAACAAAATTTTGCCCCATGTTATCCAAGACTTCGAATTCTGGCACACCGTACAGCCATTTTGGCTTTCCTGGCGTCCAGAATGCTTGATTCACAAAAAGACGCGTAACCAGTGGTGTTGTGTCAAAATATTTTTCACCGACAAAGTAATATTCGCGACCATTTATTTCGCCCGAACGCATAGGACGCGTGGTTGCAGAACGCAATTTATAAAACATTCCGCGCGGCAACATATTTTCAATAAAATAACTTTTGCCACTGCCAGATAATCCACAACAAAATAATACTATATTTTTCATACAATATCCTTTAAACGAATAAATCCCACATAATGTGAGATTTATTTTGTTTGTTAATCTTCCAAGAAACTGCGTAATTTACGGGCGCGACTTGGGTGTTTTAACTTTGTCAGTGCCTTTTGTTCAATCTGGCGGATACGTTCACGTGTAACACCGATATCTTCGCCAACTTCTTCCAGTGTGCTGGTCTTGTTTGTGTTTATCCCGAAACGCTTGCACAGAACGGTTGCTTCTTTTGGATCCAATTCCAGTAATATTTGTGTAACGATGTTACGCAGATTCTTTTGTGCCGCTGATGTAAATGGATTCTTGGCGGTTTCGTCTGCTATGATTTCGATACGCGAACTGTCATCTTCTGTTCCGACAGGTGCCTCTAATGAAATTGGTTTCAGATTAACCTTCATTGCTTTGTGAATTTTGTCCACAGGCAGATAAATAATCTTTGACAATTCTTCGGCAGTTGGTTGACGACCGTATTTATGCATAAATTGACGTGACGCACGCTGAATCTTGTGTATATTATCAATCATATGCACAGGGATACGAATTGTGCGTGCCTGGTCGGCAATACTGCGGGAAATCCCCTGTTGAATCCAGTTGGTTGCGTATGTTGAAAATTTATTACCCAGACGATAATCAAATTTATCAACCGCTTTCATTAATCCGATATTACCATCCTGGACCAAGTCAGAAAAATCAAGTCCCAGACCACGATTGCTGGATTTTTTCGCAAACTTTATAACCAGACGCAAGTTCGCCTCTATCATTTCGCGTTTGGCACGGGCTGCTTCGACCTGACCACGGCGAACCAGTTCAACAACCTTTTTATATTCTGATGTTGGTTGACCTGTTTCGGTGGCAATTGCAGTAATGCTTTCCTGGATTTTCAAAATGTCTGCTTCATGCTTTTTGGCAAAGTTTGCCCATGCAGCATTTTTACTTTTTGCCAGTTTCTTTACCCAATTGCGATTTAATTCGTTTCCAGCATATTCTGCTAAGAAATCTTCACGTTTAATTTTATTTGCCATTGCCAAGCGCAACAGTTTCCCTTCCAATCCCATTAACAATTGGTCGCGTTTTGTTAACTGTTCCAAGATTTCTGCATTGCGGTCATCGTTCAGACGGATTTTGCTGACATGTTCAAATAATTCCAGGCGCATTTTTGCGTATTTCTTTTCCAGTGCGGCATCGGGGGTGTCTGATGTTAACAGATTTTCCAGACGCTTTGCCTGCAATTTTTGCATATTGTTAAAGATGCGTTTAATCTTTGCGAACAAGTCCAAGACCATTGGCATTAACGCTTCTTCCATTACAGGAATTGGAACGCCCGATGTACCGCGTGGTGTATCTTCTTTCTTGATACCATCTTCGTCATCGGCATCTTCGTCGTCTTCATCATCTTCGGTGGTGGCGGTTGATTCTTCTAAATCATCCAGTTCATCATCGTCTAATTCATCAACGTGTTCAACACCCTTGGACTTTAATGCTTCGGATAATGCTGCCAATGATTTCTGTTCCGCATCAGATGAATACATTACTTCCAAATTAACGATATAGCGCAGGCGAATATCTTCGTTCAATAATTGCTGGTACCAATCCAGCATTGCCTGAATTGTCATTGGGCTTTCGCACAGACCATATACCATCAAACGCGATGCAGCCTCGATACGTTGAGCAATTGCAACCTCGCCAGCGGCAGTTAATAACTGAACAGTGCCAATTTGCTTTAAATACGATTGAACAGAATCTTGAACGCCCAGCACCAGATTACCTGTGGGACTGCGTTCCAATTGCTTGGTAAAGTGTTCATAATCATCGTCATTAACATCAACCTGTTCGGCATCCGCATTTAACATATTACGCGTTTTATCGCGTGGTTCATCGCCATCATCGATATCGTAATATTTATCCATATTCTGGACAAAATTATCTGTTTCCAGGATTTCTAGACCTAAATCTTGTTGAAAGAATTCAACATATCCTTCCTGTTCATCTTGGGGGATTTCATCAGATTCAATTGCAGTATCCAAGTCTGCCTGGGACAGGTATCCAATCTCGGTCGCACTAACTGCCAGTTTACGCAAGTTTTCCGGAAAGGATTCAATAACCAATTTTGTTTCTTCGTCCAATTTCTTTGCCATCAGCATCCCCCAACGTTTTGTATATGATTGTCGTGAATGATATTATTTCTTTGCCTTGGAAACCGCGTCATGCAACGCAGATTCAGAAACCAACCCCAAAACAATTGGGCTTTGAATTTGAATCAAAGAATATGATTTATGTGTTTTGTTACGAATAGACGCAACTGTCGGATTTGTACTGCGCATCAGGCGTGCAACCTGACCATCAGACAATTCTGGATAATTTTTAATAATCCACAAAATTCCACCCAAACGATTTTGACGGTGTAATTTTGGTGTATATCCAACGCCTTTTTTATTCTGTGCCTGTTGTGCGATAACAATTTCTTCGCGCAGTTTTAGGCGTTTTGTTGGGTCTGCTTCACATTCTGCGATATTTTCACGTGTGACCTGACCGTTCAAAATTGGATTTAATCCCTGGATTTTATATGTTTCTGCATCGGCAATATTTTTTACTTCTAATTCATGCAGACCGCAAAAATCAGCAATTTGTTCAAATGTCAGTGCAGTATTTTCAATCAGCCACAACGCTGTGGATTTAGGCATATATGGGTAATTCATGAACGTTCCTCTTTTATCTCGGGGCAATATACACCAAAAAAGACGTGTATTCAAGACATTTTTCTGTAAAAAACACCCCAGTTATTGGGGTGTAATTGTACAGACAATATTCTTTACGCTTTTTTTACCAGTTTTGTACCGTCCTTGGTATCAACAGCCGTCCAGCCCGCTGCATCAATTTTGGCACGTAACGCATCTGCGGTTGTCCAATCTTTTGCAGCCTTTGCTACAGCACGCGCATCCGCCAACGCAACGATTTCTGCTGGTGCGGTTACAGATTCCAATTTCTGCAACTGCTTTGCACGGCTTAAAAATTGCAAACCCAATAAGCGGTCAATAAATTCAATCAATGCAATTTTTGTTGCAGAATTAACAGATGCATCTTTCATTAATTGCTGAACAATAACTAATGCCTCTGCTGTTTTTAAGTTATCTGATACGGTGTCCAATATGCGTTTATGCCAATTGTTATAGACGTCTTTATCAATTGTTGTTTCAGTGCTGTCGTTCAGTATATCTGCCACACGACGAACAATATTCTTGTACCCGTTTGATGCAGATTCCAAGGCTTCCCATGAAAACGCCAATTGTGATTGATAATGCCCCAACAATAACATATATCTGTATGCCATTGGGTCAAACCCATGATTTTTTAATACAGATAACGTCAAAAATTCCCCGTTTGATTTGGACATTTTGTCGCCACTTTTATCAACCAAGAATTCTGAGTGAACCCAATATTTAACCCATGGCGCGCCAGTAATAGGCTCGCTCTGTGCGATTTCATTTGCGTGATGTATCCGCGACAAGTCAATTCCACCAGTATGTATATCGAAATGATTTCCCAACAGCGCCATTGACATCGCGCTGCATTCAATATGCCAGCCAGGAAATCCAACGCCCCATGGACTGTCCCATTCCATTTGACGTTTTTTATCAGTTGGTGAAAACTTCCACAACGCAAAGTCCGTTGGGTTGCGCTTTGCATCATTAAATTCAACACGTGCACCGGCACGATTGCCAGACAATGCACCGCCTGTTAATGCGCCATACGCCGCAAATTTTGATGTGTCATAATATATGCCATCGCCTGGGATTTCGTATGTATAACCCAAATCCACCAATTTTTGAACTAAATTAATTTGCTGCTGTATATATTCTGTTGCGCGCGGACGGTCAGTTGGTTCCAACAAATTTAAATCTGCACTGTCACGCAAGAATTCATCTGTATAAAATTTCGCAATATCCCAAACAGATTTATTATCACGAGCGGCACCCTTTTCCATTTTATCTTCGCCACTGTCGTCATCATCGCTGGTTAAATGTCCAACGTCTGTGATATTCATAACATTGTGAACATCAAATCCATTTTCAATAAACATACGCTTTAATAAATCTGCCAATACGAAACTGCGCAAATTCCCAATATGTGCATAATGATATACGGTTGGACCGCACGAATAAAAACTAACGTGCTTTGGGACCAGTGGGACGAAATCTTCGATTTTTCGCGACATAGTATTATATAGTCTGATATTCATAATGCATATTCCTTTCGTAATATTAGAAATGGTATTAAATTAGAAATTTTTTTGCAAACAAAAGATAAACGCGTTTGCGAATATTTAGCGACAACAGTAAAAATTAATAAAACGAACTGTCATATTTTTATTTGGCGGAGCGTATAGGATTGGACTCCCCATTTCCGCTTGTTTCACTGCGCGGTGGGGATACCCCTCTCCACTCGCAACGATTTGGCGGCGCTCCGCTTACCAAATCTGCTTTGTGTCGAACCTATGCGGTTCTCGTACATCTATGCCGACCACAAATTATATCCGCTGGATATAATTTATGGCGGAGCGTATAGGACTCGAACCTATGGACCGCTATAACACGGTCACGGATTAGCAATCCGCTGCATTACCACTCTGCCAACGCTCCGTCGTACACATGGTTGCGTGATGCATTATAACGACATCCGAAAATAATTGCAAGTGTGAAAAATATCAAAAATTATTTTTTATATATTTTTGAACACTATGTTATAATAAATGCTGAATCCATATCTATTTTAACAACGCCAAACATTAATCCAAAAACAAAACACAAAGACGGCGACATATACTATCGGTTACAACTTATACTGAAAGATTTGGAACCATTCGTCGAAAAAGAATTGAAAAAATCAAAAAGGTAATAAAAAAACCGCCATGTGTGGGCGGTTATTTCTGGTACGAACAATTAATGTTCATCGTTTTTATGTTCAGGCTGATAAATTTCAACATCGCGTGTCATCGCAATAAATTTATCTGCACGTTTGCTGGGCAATTGGTCCACAGGGATTTCTTGCAATTGTGCAATTTGGTCTGCAACAGCCGATGACAATAATTCCATTGTCGTTTGCCAATCGGTATGTGCGCCACCAGCAGGTTCATCCACAATTTTATCAATAACATTCAAATTCGCCATATCACGCGCCGTCAGTTTCATTGCCGCCGCTGCGGTTGCTTTGAATTTATTGTCTTTCCATAAAATGCTGGCGCAAGATTCTGGGGCAATTACAGAATAAATTGCGTTTTCCAACATTAATACACGGTCGCCAGTACCAATCGCAATCGCACCACCAGAACCGCCCTGACCAACATTAACAGCGACATACGGTGCGCGCATATTCAATCCTGCGGCAATTGATGATGCAACCGCCTGGGATTGACCACGTTCTTCGCCTTCGCGTCCTGCAAATGCGCCCGCAGTATCAAATAATGATATCAACGGCAAATTGAACTTTTCAGCCAAACGCATCATACGAATTGCTTTGCGATAGCCTTCGGGATTTACCATGCCAAAGCGGTGCTTTTGACGGGTTTCAATTGTACGCCCCTGTTCTTGCCCGATTATAACGGCAGGAATTCCGCGCCAGTATCCGATACCAGATCCCATTGCGGCATCTTCGCCATAGCAACGGTCACCAGCCAAATATGTCCATTCATCAACGATGCCATCGATATAGTCTAAAAAGTGTGGGCGGTTTTCGTTTCGCGCCAACAATACTTTGTCATACGCATCCGTTTCACCCATACCACGTGTTTTCTTGGATTCATCAAATGATGGGGTTGCAACCTTTATAGTCTTTGGTGCCTTGGGCTGTTTTGTTAAAACGTTGATAATCTTTACCAATGCGTTGTGCATATCTGAACGATTTACAACCATATCAACCATACCGTGTTCGTACAGATATTCAGCGGTCTGGAAATTTGATGGCAGTTTTTCACGGATGTTTTGTTCAATAACGCGACGTCCTGCGAAGCCAATGCGCGCACCAGATTCTGCAATATGAACATCTCCCAACATTGCAAAAGACGCTGTAACACCGCCATATGTTGGATCTGTTAAAACAACAATATAGGGAATTCCGTTTGCGTGTAATTTATTTACAGCAACTGTTGTACGTGCCATTTGCATCAGCGACAAAATGTTTTCTTGCATACGTGCGCCACCACTGGCAACAACCATAACAAGTGGTTGTTTTAATTCAACAGCGTGTTCCATACTGGCGATAATGCCATCACCGGCAGCACGTCCCATTGACCCCATTATAAAGTCGCCATTTAAAACACAAATTGTTGTTGGAACGCCACCAATAACACCATCTGCGGCAACAACGGCTTCGGTATAACCTGTCTCTGAACGCGCTTCATTCAATCTTTCTTTGTATGAAATGCGGTCAACAAATTCCAATGGATCATCCTGGACGGTTGGCAAATCCAAACGTTGCCATTCATTATTATCAAACAGTAAATCAAACCGCTGTTTTGGTGTCATAATAAACGCGCGACCACAACGTGGACAAATGTATAAATTATCCTTGTAGTCTTTGTAATAAACCAATTTGCCACACGATTCACACTTTATCCACATCAAGCGGCGTACGCGATCATATCGTTCACGGTTCGCGTTTTTTATACCAGATTTTCTGCCAAATAACATTTTTTATCCATTCATTTTCTTTGTTAATTCACGACTGGGCTTGAACAAGATGGTTGTGCTGGCAGGCAGTTCCATCGGCTTGCCAGTGCAAGGATTATACCCAATCTTGGTCGCGCGGGCGCGTGGTTGAAAGGTGCCGAATCCGCGTATTTCTATTCTATTGCCATTTGCAACTGATTCCATCATATAGTCTGCGACAGTATCCAAAACAGCCGCCGCATCATTTGAACGCATATGCTTAAACTTTACTTGAATAGATCGTACAATATCTGAACGCTTCATAATTTCTTTCCTTTGTCTTGTCGTATTATTATTTATATCTTAGCACATTTTATCAAGAGTAAAGTTTTTTAATTTATGAATACGTTCCTGCGGACGCCACAAACCGCACGTGATATCCTGAATTCTGGCTATTTTGAAAGGAGAGAACTTATGCAAAATGCATTAAAAAATACCAATACACGACATAACACTGTTATGCCACTGATTGGCGACGGCGCGCCTGAATTTACCGCGCAAAGTACAAATGGGACAATTCATTTCCCAACAGACTATGCGGGTAAATGGGTAGTGCTGTTTTCGCACCCATCAGACTTTACACCAGTATGCACATCGGAATTTATGACATTTCAAAAAATGATGGATGAATTCCGTGAATTAAATACTGAACTGGTGGGATTATCAGTTGGCACATTGACATCACATTTGGCGTGGATTGGGGCTATTCGAGATATCGAATGGAAAGACTTAAAAAACACAGAAATCACATTCCCTGTTATTGACGACCTGGGGATGCGCGTATCACGCCAGTACGGAATGATTCATCCAAATGCGTCAGGCAGTTCGGCGGTCCGTGCAGTATTTATAATCGACCCAATCGGTATAATCCGCGCGATTATATATTACCCAGCAGGCGTCGGACGTAATTTCCAAGAAATAAAACGTCTGATAATCGCATTACAAGTCAATGACGAATTCGGTGTTTCAACACCTGCGGATTGGCAGCCCGGCGAAGATATATTGGTTTCCAGCCCTGCAACCAGCAAAGATATGCGTGACATAAAAAATCGTGGTGCTGATTATGATGTGAAATCATGGTTCTTGGTATTTAAAAAGTTAGGCGCAGATAAAATATTCGACCGCCTGCACAGCCAGAAATCCAGCACTAAATCAAAAACACAAAACAAAAAGGCAATGGGATAAAGCATATTCTGGATACTAAAATTTTAGGTTTTAGACGCCCCAACGCGCGTCGTACAATTGTACAACGCGCGTTTTGTTTATTATTAAAATACCAGTGGTAAATCACGGATATCCATTGGAACACCATCGCGATCAGGGTCCCATTGGAATTTGTCCATTAAAACTTTTTTATCTTTGTCGAATTTGACACCTTCGGACTTTAATGCCTTGTACTGCTGTTCAAAAAATCCAGCACCACATAATGAACCATCTTTAAAAACAACGCGATGCCACGGCAGATGCCAAGACACCTTGTTATTTGAAGCATAGCCGACAAAACGCGCCATACGCGGACGACCAATCATACGCGCAATTTGACCAAATGTCGCGACACGTCCCGATGGGATTCGTGCGACAATATCATAAACTTGTTCATTAAATGTAGCCATAGCCCCATTATTTTATACGCTTGTATCATAATGTCAAATACAAAGCCCTTGCAAAAAGAATTATAACCTGTATAATGCACCGCATCGGAGACGTGGCAGAGTGGTTGAATGTACCTGACTCGAAATCAGGCATACTCGCAAGGGTATCAAGGGTTCAAATCCCTTCGTCTCCGCCAGGAATATAGAGCATCCCACAGTAATTCCGTGGGATGTTTCTTTTACCCCGGATTCTGGGGATTTTTCTCGGCGATGCTACCAGTGTATACTCGCCATCACACCAAATCCCGCAAAAAACGCCACCGAGCATACATCCCCCAAAAACGCTGAGGCAATTACTTGAATTTAGTCTATAAAAAACTATATAATATTGTGCAATAATACAACTAATGAGATTGAATATATGACAGAAGAACGCAGAGTTTCCTTTGGGTATAATAGTGAACTGGATGTGCGATTAAAAAATCCTGTAATTAAAGTTCAGCAGGATTTTGATTTATCAAAGGATACAAAGTTTAGTATGCGGACATTACTGTTGCTGTGCGTATTTTGTGTTGGGGTATTTGGTTTTGGGCTTAACCCAAATTTCTTTGGGTATGATTTGGTGACAAATTATAGAACTTTTATAGTGTTTTGTTTGCTTGTTCTGTCTGGTCAAACATTTATTGCTGTATTTCAATATAGATTAAATCGCGGCAAATTACGTCGTCATTTACAAATGTACGATCAAGAAATAGATAGATTAGAGGAAGGGTGTAAATCAGAAAAAAGCAAAGTTTTTGGACTAAAAAAAGCTTGGGATGAGGCTTTGACACAACAATTTCCATTGAATTTTCAGGGCCAGCATGTCGATACTAAAGAAAAATTAAACGATTTAGTTAAGCCAAGATATGATGCTCTGAACGTAAATTATAGTCGGGCCAAGAACGCACTCGTCAGAGCAAAACGAGAAAAGCTTGATGCAGAAATAGTTTATAAGTGGATTAATGGTACAATTACATTCGGATTGGTTGTTGTTGCCTTTGTTTTAGGGGGTTGTGCATTTCGATGTAATTGTGCGGTGGTAGATAAAATATGGCGCACAACAGATTCCGAACAATATATTTTATTAAATATTAAAAATTTAGATCAGAAATGTTTATTAAGTTCAAATTCTGTGACGGCGTTGTTGGAGAAAGATTTATTTCAAACCAAATAAACTTTCTTGTTCATATAGAGCTTGAGATCTGGAAGCCTTGTCTAGTATATCGCGAACAGGCATTGTGCATTTGCCGCTTAATAGGTTGTTGGTGATTTTTGGGTTAAGATATGCAAGAGCCAGGTGTTTATAAACAAATCTTGGTGCTACATGTTCTGAATTTATAATTTTATCCACATCCCCGCATTCTTCATACATATCCCTATACTTCCAAGCGGTGGCGAAGGCTTTCAGAATTAGGTGGTTGTTATCGGTGATGGTTAAGACACCATTTTTAGTTTTATCAAATACTGTATTTACATATTTTCGCAGGACAATCGGGACGGTAATTACGATGCGGTTGTCACTGACTATGAAGTCCATCGGGCTGATATTTTGATTGATAAAATTGTCTGTTGCAAACGGCTGTAATTTTGCAACATCAGGTACCAGATAAAATGTCAGTTTTTCCTGCGAGTATATAACTTTATCAACCAATGATTGAATCAAGTTTTTCTTTTCTGCATAAGGAATGTTTTGAATGTTGATGTGCTTTATCGCGTCCATGGTCGCGGATGGTAGCGCGTACAGATCTGCATCCAAGAACCGGGTAATGGTTTTTGTCGCGATTTCGTCCACCGTTGGTGCGGGCAGATAAAAGCCTTTGGTCGCATAATAATGTGTGTTGGTTTTGCCTTTGCCGCATGTCCGCTGATTAGTAAAGCGCACACCATTATGATTAAACAGTTTGCCGATCAACAGGTTGGGCGAACCGTGCGTTTCAGACTTGTTATTCACATTATTCCGCAGGGCGGTTTGTACACGTTCAAACAGTTCTATGGGCAATATCGCTTGATGCTCACCTTGGGCAACGGTGTTGTCGGTTTTATTCACAATCTGGCCGATATAAGTCCGATCGCGCAGGATGCGGTGCATACTCATTTTTGCAATTGGCCGGCCGCCTTTTACAGCGCCCTTGGCGGTCGTCCATTGCTTCGCGTATATGTTATGCGCCGCGGCATATTCGGTCAGCGCATTTACAGATTGCAGTTCCAGATACTTTTCAAAGAGATGCCGAACGTTTGCGGCCTCAACCGCGTTCGGAATTAATTTTTTATTGACCACATCATAACCCAATGGCGGATTGCCGCCCATCCACAGGCCTTTGGCCTTACTCGCACGGATTTTATCACGCACGCGTTCGCTTGACACCTCACGTTCAAACTGGGCGAATGACAGCAACATATTCAGCGTCAATTTCCCCATTGATGTACTGGTATCAAAAGACTGGGTAATGGACACGAAATTCACGCCGTATTTTTCAAAATACCGCATCATGTTGTGGAAGTCCAGGATGGAACGCGAGAGTCTATCAACCTTATAAACCACGACGGTATTGATTAGGCCACGTGCCATGTCATCTAACATCTGTTTTAACGCAGGCCGTTCCATCGTGCCACCGGAAATCGCCGCATCCGTATAGGTCTTGTGATATTGCCAGCCATTGAATGCCTGGGACGCGATATAGGCCTTACACGACTCTTCCTGATTCTGCAGGGAATTAAACTCCATATCCAGTCCATGTTCTGTGGACTTTCGTACATAAATCGCACATCTATTTGGCATTTTTACCCCCTTTATCTAACCCAAAGAACTTTGGTCCAGAAATCTTGATTCCGGCGATTTCGCGTGCAATTCCGGACAGTGTTCTGTATGTTTTATCGTTGTAGCAGAACGTTCCATCATCATTTGCCATGACGCGATGTTCAATACCACGGAAAGTGCGCGTTATAACCGCCCCGGGACGGATAAAGTATCGGTTCTGATATGCGCGCTTGGCGCATTCGGCAGGATTGTCTTTGTATTTCTTAATCTTGGCCAGGAACTTTGGCTCAATCCGCAGTTTTTGGCGGTCGCATTGCACATAATACCACAGCGCACGCATTTGCCGTTTGAACGGATGCGGGCTGTATTTTGCCCACAGTTTCATCCGATCTGCAAAGGGCATTGCCCGCAGTGCATCCAGTGTCATGGGAAGTTTTGTTTTTGTCATAAACGCCTCCATCTAAGGTTGTGCAATGAATGCTTACAAAGGTGCCTAAGTCAAGCAGAAAGAGATTTTTTTGATGTCTTTTCAACATGCTAGACAGACCTTAATTAATTGCGAGGCGTTTTTCATTATATAGTGCGCGGACAGTACTATTTTGCCGTTTCGCGCACGTAACAAACAACCAAAGGAGTACCTAAATGGGTATACAAATAGAAAACATGGCGCTAAATCAGATACGCGCCTATGCGAAAAACGCAAAAAATCATCCGGAGGGTCAAGTGCAGCAAATTGCGGCATCTATTCGGCAGTTTGGATTCAATAATCCGATATTGGTCGACGAGAATCTGGAAATCATCGCGGGACACGGTCGTGTGGCTGCGGCTCAAGTTTTGGGCCTGGATGCCGTGCCGATTATACGGTTGTCGCATTTGAGTGATGCGCAAAAGCGTGCATATCGCCTGGCCGATAATAAAATCGCTGAAAACGGTGGTTGGAATGCGGATTTGTTGCGTCTGGAAATATTCGAATTGGAACAAATATGTGGCGATTTGGATATATCCATAACGGGCTTTTCAGATGTTGAACTGGACGTTCTGGCCGTTGGTGATAAACCGATCGCAGACCCCAAGGCGAATAGTGTTCCGTATATCCCAGAAAACGAAATCGTAACGCGTCCCGGGGACGTATGGTGCATTGGCGATCATCAGATTATCTGTGGCAACAGTCTGGATGCAGCGACTTTTGAAACACTGCTTGGCACGTGTCAGGCGGATATGGTTCTGCAAGACCCACCATACAATGTCAAAATATCGGGGCATGTGTGCGGTTCGGGTGCCGTCCATCATAAAGAGTTTCAAATGGCATCTGGCGAGATGAGCCGGGATGAGTTTACGCAGTTCTTGCGTAAAAATTTCGAACTGTGCGCGAAACATTCCCGTCCTGGGGCATTGCAGTATAACTTTATGGATTGGCGCCACATGGGCGAAATATTGGCGGCAGGAAACGATGCGTTTTCTGAACTGATAAACATGTGTGTCTGGTGCAAGTCATCGGGTGGCATGGGCAGCCTCTATCGCAGCCAGCATGAACTTTGCTTTGTTTTCAAAAATGGTAAAGAGTCGCACGTCAATAATGTCAATCTGGGCAAAAACGGCCGCTATCGCACAAATGTTTGGCAATATGCAGGCGTCAATGCGTTCGGTCGGCACAAGGCCGATATCAAAATGCACCCAACGGTAAAGCCGGTTGAAATGCTAAAAGACGCGATATTAGACGTCACACGGCGTGGCGATGTCGTTTTGGATACATTTCTGGGGTCGGGCAGTACATTGATTGCCGCGCATCAGTCAAAACGCGTTTGTTGTGGCATTGAACTGGAACCGCTATATGTGGATACCGCCATTCGCAGGTTTCTAGAAATGTTTCATATTGATGCGGTGCATCAGGCCACCGGCAAAACGTATTCAGAATTATTAACCGAAAAACAAGAGGTGGCGTAATGTCTGATTATGAATGTGGCTATATGAAGCCACCAAAATCGGGACAATTTCAGCCCGGCCAATCCGGTAACCCAAATGGGCGGCCGAGTGGCAGTAAAAATACTTACAAATTACTGGACGATATTGTGAATGAAAAAGTTCAAATAACCAAAAATGGCCGGCCGGTAAGGATAAGTAAAAAACAAGCCATGTTGTTACAGGCGGTCAACAAAGCCGTGCAAGGCGATTTGAAGGCCTTGCAGACCTTGTTGCCTATGATGACAGCGGCCGATGATAGAAACGAACAACTTGCCAAAGTTGCCGAAGCAATCCGGCAAGACGATAAGGAAATTTTAACTCAATACCTAAAGGATAATATAAATGAATAACGAAATTATAAATTCATTATTACGTACAGATTTTAAATCTTTTGTAACAAAGGTTTTTGGCGAAGTCGCGCCCGGATCAAAGTATCTAAACAATTGGCATATTGATGTCATTTGTGATGCTATTATGGATATGTACGAAGGCGGCAATAATCGCCTAATAATCAATATGCCACCACGGTATATGAAAAGTCTGATATGCTCAATCGCATTGCCGGCATGGATACTGGGGCATAATCCAAAGGCACAAATCCTTTGTGTCAGTTATAACGATGAACTGGCGGATAAATTTGCGATCAGTTGTCGGGACGTTATGCAATCAGATTGGTATCGTGAACTTTTTCCGATGACGCGCTTGCATCAATCCAGACAATCTGTAAATGACTTTGCAACCACGCGTGGTGGCGGGCGTATGGCTACATCTATCGGTGGAACGCTGACCGGTCGTGGGGCGGACTGGATTATAATAGACGATCCGCAAAAATCTGTGGATGCGTCATCAGAATCCGGGCGCACCAAGTTAAACGAATGGTACGGATCTACGCTGTATTCGCGCCTGAATGACAAGGCAACCGGCAAGATTTTACTGGTGATGCAGCGCCTGCATCAAGACGATTTGTCGGGGCATTTGTTGGACTCCGGCAATCAGTTCAAGGTTATAAAACTGCCCGTCATCGCGACAGAGGATGAGAGTTGGATTGTAAAAAATCGCATTTCTGGCAAATCGCGAGTGATTACGCGTGCCAAGGGTGAATTATTACACCCAGAACGCGAGGATATGGATGTGGTTATGGGTATAAAGAACTCTATGGGGGAATATGCCTTTGCCGCCCAATATCAACAAGACCCGTGCCCACCAGAAGGCGGAATCATCAAAGAATCGTGGTTGAAGTATTATACAAACGCTGTGTTTGATATAGGAACAGTCGCGCGTGTATTTATTAGTTGGGATACAGCCAACAAAACAGGAACTACAAATGCTTATTCTGCTGCCGTTGTTGTGGTCATGACTTATGATAGGCATTTCTATATGTTAAATGCTAATCGTGGTAGGTTTGATATGCCAAATTTGCTTAAAGAGGCAATCGAACTCTATAACGGTTGGAAATATGATGCAGGCGCCGGAACTAAAGTAACGATGTTGATTGAAGACGCCGCCAGTGGGACACAGTTAATTCAGTGCCTAAATGCTAAACTTGATTCTCATAATTTGCGGTTTAATGTAGTACCGATTAAGCCTAATGGGGATAAACTATCGCGTCTGATAGGGTGTAGCGCTTTGATAGAAAACGGTACATTGAAATTCCCACAAAAGGAAGCACCGTGGTGGTCAGATTTCAAGAAAGAGTTGTTGGGATTTCCAAACAGCAAATACAAAGATCAGGTTGATGCATTAACCCAGTGTATAAACTATGCGATGCAACAATGAACGAAACGCCCCTTTGGGGGCGTTTTTGAATATTAATCCTCTTTTTGTTCAATAACGCAATCTTTTTCCCAGGAAAAACAGCGTTCTTTTTGGAATTTTTTTACTGAACAATCACCAGAATACACAGGGACAGTTCTTTGCGCCCCCATGGCTGTCGTAAACGAGAATGATTTATGTGTGTTTTCAAAGTTTCCAGACCAGATGTAACTATGCTCATCGGCCCAGTCGTCGTCATATCGACAATTGTTCAAGATCAGCTTTACATTGTATGTAATACTATAGATTTCTCCTTCTGGATCTATGTGACCAACATTTGCTAATGCAACTTTTTTAGTGTCAGACTGTTCTATTACCTGATGCACATAAGCCATGTGCTGAACTTCTACATCTCTTGTTCCCGTAGCACATGCCGTTAAACTTAATAAGCCTAATATAACAAACGATATTTTCGTCATTTTTGTTACTCCTTTGATGGGATTTTGATTAATAAAAACTTAAACATACCGTTTCGTGCAGGCATCTCATAAAAATCCTGCCAGGTAAATTCATAGTCATTCATGATATGTAAATTTGGACGCGCTTTTAGCATCTTTTCTGGATTTGCACAATTTGCTAAATTCCAGTTATATTCACCACCGTATTTATGACCTGGATTCATACGAAATGCATAGCCAAGAGTACTTTCGCCGCAATTACCGTTCCAATAATATTTGTCGTTTGCAATGCATATAAAGATACCACTGTGGGCAAAACCGATATTAACTAATTTCTCTATGCGTGATATGTCTTTCCAACAGTCATAACTGCCTTCGTCTTCGGCACCTTGTGGTTTTAATATGTCTCTGATTGGGATGCCAGTTTCTTCATATAATGCGTCAGAGTCTATCGTGTTGGTTTTGTATTTTAACTCAATGGGGAACCTTTGGCCATTGGCAATAACCAAAATATCAATGTAAATTGTATGCCATCGGGTGTCATATACGCGCACAGGAAATTCACGGTATATTTTAACATCTGGTCGGTCATGAAATACTTGCGCCAGTTCCCATGTAAAAGACGCCTGAAAATCAGCCTCAGACACAAAGAAACGATGTTTTTGTTTCAGATTCATAAATGCAGAAATAATGGATTCTGTAATATTCATATTTACTCCCAATCGTCATCGTCTACATATGATCGTGGGGCGGCAGCCTCCAATCGTTCCCATGAAACATAATCCAGTGGTTTCTTTTTGGACTTTTTGCATTCTTCTACATATTCGGCATAGGCTTTGGCTTTATTATTCGCTGTTGCACGCTTGATCATGCCACCTATAATCACGGTAATGCATACAACGAATAAAATTACTGAGAGATCTAAATCTGTAGTAATAATCATACCAATTCCCCTTGTTTATAAATCAAAGACCGTCAACGGAATTGACGGTCGGGGAGTTGGTGTCAGCAAACGAATGCTCCGCAACCTTCGGGCAAGCCCTGTTTTATAGCGAACGGCTCCCCGACCAAAGTCGGGGGATTTTAACGACAAATGCCGCGTCTGCGGGCCACCACAGCCCCGAACCCAATTCCCATTGGATTCAAGGGAAGTGTATGTTAAAAATAGAATAAAATCAAGATAATTGTTATAATTAGGTGCATAACATATTGCTTAAAATCAATTTTTTTTGAAAAAATACAACTTTTTTATTAAAAAACGCAACAAAAATATATTGATTTGCAACTTGTTGTGTGGTACAATGAGCGACGTTGCAGAGGGTGTGTGATGAGACAAGATGTATCGCGTTATTTTCATATAATTTATAAATTGGTCAAAGAAGTGCTTCCTGACTCTGGTAGAGGAGCGTCTTTGCAGGTAAAAAGATTGGCTGAAGAGTTGTTGGTCGACGGTTATGTGAAGGAAGCAGAAATGCTTAACAATGCTTTGGGCTCGTCAAGTAGGATTGATCTTGTTCCTGTAAAGATTGGTAGATCGGGTGTGGGTTTTAGTGGAGAAGAATTAACAAGAGCAGTTCAGTTACCAGTAAACAAAGAAACGGGTGCATATCTTGTAGATGTCAAGTTTGTTGATGATTTGCCAGATTGTTCGCCACTGTTTGCGGAACCTATTAATAGAGCGATATTAAGCATGTTGCAAGAGTGGAGTAATGTAGAAAAGTTGGTGCGCAATGGAATAGAACCTGTAAGAAGCTGTCTTATTTATGGCGTGCCAGGAACCGGTAAAACTCAGCTGGCATTATGGATGGCGAAGCAATTGGGGCTTCCTGTTGTTACAGCACGGTTGGATGGATTAATGTCGTCGTATTTGGGGACAACGTCAAAAAATATAGGTAGTCTATTTGACTTTGCTAATCGATATAAGTGCTTGTTGTTATTGGATGAGTTTGATGCTATTGCAAAGTTCAGGGCTGATAGTCAAGAAATTGGAGAAATTAAGCGAGTTGTAAATACGTTATTGCAAAATATGGACTTAAGAAAGCACAACGGTTTTACTATAGGTATAACAAATCATCAGGCTTTGTTAGATCCTGCGGTATGGAGGCGGTTTGATATTCAAATAGAAATACCTGTGCCAAGCAAATATGTATTAGAAAAAATTATTATAGATAAATTGGGGCATGTTAAACTAAGAACTTCGCAGACTAAGTTTTTGTTATGGATTATTGAAGGAAAGACTGGCGCAGAAGCTGATGTGCTGGTGACATGGATAAAAAAAGCAAAA
>JBJEXB010000026.1:0-3629 GCA_051885395.1 Candidatus Enterousia sp.
CGCAAAGGCAAAAATCCAGAAAATGCCGCTATTGATGGTACAAAGAAAGTTGCGGTTTCAATTTTGGCTGGTGTTGGAACAAACGTCGTAGTGTTCTTGCCATTGGCATTTATGGGCGGTATCGCAGGTCAGTTCATGTCCCAGTTTGGTATGACTGTTGTGGTACTTACGTTGCTATCATTGATGTTCTCGTTCACGTTGGCGCCAATGATGATTGCAAAGTTCTTGCGCCTGACTGCACCTGTCGATAAAAAGTCGCCTGTTGCGGCAGATGCACCTGTCATGGATGAAAAAACACCACTGCGTCAATGGTTTGATTACCAGTTCCGTCATCCAGGTCGTGTTGTGCTGGGGGCATTGGTAATATTGGTTGCGTCATCAATGCTGATGCGTTTTGTTGGAAACGAATTTTCACCAGCATCTGATATTGATGAAATAAATATTACAGCGCGTGCCCCAATGGGATCGACATTTGAAAAGTCCCAGGAAATTGCCAAACAAATCGAAGATGCATTGTCTGAATTCCCAGATGTTGTTGCATCAACTGTAAAGATTGGTGAACGTGGTCTGCATAATATCGCGGTCAAGGTGCAGTTAACACCATTAGAAGACCGTAGCATATCTGACAAAGAATTGGCACGCCAGATATTGCCAAAATTGGCACAGATACCTGACCTGGAATTATCAATAAAAGCGGGCAGTTCTATGTCATCTGGTAATAATTCAGACTTGGTATTGAACATCTATGGTGATGATGACAATATTCGTGCTGAATATGCGCGCCAGGTTATGGACATGATTAACAAAATCCCAGAAGTCCAAACGGCAATTCTGGCGGTACCAGAACCAAATATAGAAGTTCAGTTTATCCCAAATCAGGAAAAGATGAATTTCTGGGGTGTATCAAATGCGTATGCAGGTACTGCGTTGCGTGCGGCGTTATATGGTAACGACGATTACAAGTACAAAGAAAATGGCGAAGAATATCCAATTATCGTTGAATATGCAAAACCGTTTAAAACAGATGACTTGTTTGACAACGTGTATGTAAATTCGCAAAAGGGTATGGTTGCATTATCCCAGTTGGGCGAAATAAAGCGTATGCCTGCAACTGCAAACATTAACCGTTTGGATAAAATCCGTGTAACAGAAATTGATATCAATATTGGTAAATCAACCATGGGGCCTGTTCAGCAAAAGATTCAGGCAGGTATTGATGCAATGGAATGGAAAAACGGATATTATGTAAAATTCGGCGGTATGTCTGAAACGCAATCTGAAACGACCAGTGAAATCGGTCAGGCATTTATGTTGGCTGTTATTCTGACGTTTATGTTGCTGGCTGCGATTTTGAATTCATTGGTACATCCGTTTACAATTGCGACATCAATTGTAACCAGTTTCGCCGGTGTATTTATTATGTTGTTCTTGTCGGGTGCAACAATGAATATTGGTGCGATGTTGGCATTCGTTATGTTGGTTGGATTGGTGGTTAATAACAACATTTTGGTGTTGGAACCAACGGTAAAACGTATCGCCGAAGGGGCCGTTCCACGTGTTGCGTTATGGACTGAATTAACCGATAAAAAGAATATGATTATGATGACGTCAATCGCGGTTATTACAGGTATGTTACCACAGTTATGGTCAACTGATGGTATGAAAACTGCAATGGCGGCTGTTATGATTGGTGGTATGGCAGCATCATTGGTATTTACATTTGTTTTGACACCAGCATTATTCTTTATGATGGAAAACTTGCGTGAAAAGTTCCATGCAGGAATGAAAACACGCAAAATAAACAAACGCAAAAAACGTCAGTCCAAGAAGTAAAAAAAACGGGGCATTGCCCCGTTTTTTGTATTATTGGTTCTGCTGGGGTGCCATGGGCTATTATAATTTAATCGGAATAATAACAATCTTCGGTATATTCATATGTTCCTGTATCGTCACATGGCTGATAAGAGCCATTTTTTCAAGTGTTGTGCCTGATGTTTCGCATGTTGCACAATCTGTATATTCTGTTTGTACACCGTCTTTTTTACAGAACCGTCTTTGGCAGGAACCAGTCTCTTCATATTCTTGTAAACAGCATGATTTGTCACCAATAATCAAATCTGCTGTTGCATACTTGACAGGAACCCGTGCTTCGCGTACAAGAGCGGGTCGCTAAACCCCATTGCCAGAATTCCTGACAACATTATGATAACAACAATATAAAATTTGCAGTGCAATAAAAACATTGTTATAATTCCGCCGAACAAACTAAGGATTATATGCATGTTAAAGAAAGTTGATGTCGTTGTTTTTGACTTTGATGGTACATTGTCTGCATTAGATTCAAATGTAGAATTTGCAAAATATTGTTTTCGTCATTCTGTCCGCCCGTGGCTGTTTTTGCCGTTGATGGGTGTGTCTGCAATTGCTGCGTCAATAAAGCCAGACGGCATTTGGTGGCGTGAAAATATTCGTCGTTTTTTGACACCACAAATGGTAAAAAAATTTGCCCCTGGATTTATCAAACAACATTTACGTGAACGCTTTGGGTGGGCCAAAGAACAAGTTGTTGCTGAACGTAATGCTGGGCGCATGGTCGTTATGATATCTGCCAGCCCGAATTATTTACTGCGTCCATTGGTGCGTGATATGAAATTTGATGTCGTACTGTGTTCTGAAATGGATGCGACCAAACCTTGGAAATATAATTATCTGTGCTGGGGTAAAAATAAAGTATATGCCCTGGACGCTGTCGCGCGTGATAATAAATTAATTCCACGTGTGGTGCGTTGCTATTCCGACAGTAAATCTGATATGCCATTAATGGAAATCGCAGCAGAACAGGTTTGGATTGACCGCAAAACTGGATTAAGAAAACAGTCTTGCTGAATCATATAATGTGACAATGCTATACTGACTGTATGGCATTAACATTAATTGAAACATTTGGCGATTTATTAAGTGCAACCAGTGGTGCATTGGTTGGCGCGATTGTGACAGGGTTATTTAATCGTGGTCGTAACAGAACTTTGTCTGAACGTGTAATGATGGGACAGAAAGAACTGGAAAAGCAACAACTGGAAAATCAACGTTTGCTGGATGTAATAAAAGAGAAAGAAAATATCATCTTGAATATGCAAATGAATATGCTGGCTGGCAAAAAGCCAAAGCCGAAGAAACAGCGTAAATAGTATCGTTAAATAAATATATAACTATGCGACTTGCAATGCCGCATTTTTCTTTTATAATTGCAACATCGAATAAACAGGGCGAAATCATGGATTTAATATCTGCATTTGTTGGAATATTAATTGGTGTGGCAATTGGCTTTGTCATTGCACGTACAATGCGTACGCAAAATGCAAGCCCTGATGCGTCAATTGGTCTGTTAAAAGAACAGATTGCGCGTATGCAACGTGAAAACGCAAACCTGATTGCACGGGCAAGCAGTGCTGATGCGCGTGTCAAAATGTTGGAAGATATGCGCGGTCGCATGATGGCAGAATTTAAAAATATTTCAATGGATGTTCTGGCACAGACGCGCAAAATGGCAAACGAAGAACAAACCCAGACATTAAATACAACAATAACGCCATTCCGTACCCAGATTGAAAAATTAACAGATGACTTTA
>JBJEXB010000027.1:0-18506 GCA_051885395.1 Candidatus Enterousia sp.
TCACTGCATATGCAACGTCCACCTGTTGTATTGTCCAACATACAAAAAGAATCCATACAACCTTCGTATTTTTGGCGGCATTCTTCGCTTACAACAACGTTTTGTGTTGCACTGGCAACCTTGGTCCCTGTGCTGATTACTTTTTGTGTGGTTGCAGCACGTGCAGCAACACCAGCAGGTTGCGCAGCAGGCGCCGAACCACGCGCAACAGTTGTACGACCTGTTGTTGCACTTCGTGCGGCGACCGCTGGGGCACTAGGATTTGTTGCGCTGCGTGTTGAAACGGCGGCGCGTGCTGATGTTGTGCCTGATGCTGATTGTGCAGAACCTGCTGTTGCGCCACCACGCCGCTGGCTGGGGGTTGCAGCATCAGCATTTGTTCCAAATGATACTAAAAGCATAATAAAAAAGGTAAATAATCTCATAAAAAGCCCCTTACATTTGTGCATATAATACCATATTTGAAAAATAATAAAAAGACAAAACATGCATCTGTGACAAAATTTAAGCACAATATGACGATTGACAACATGTGTTTTTTTGTAATTTATTATAATGGCAATTGGTTTAAATCTGTAATGGTTGTAACGCCCATCTTGGTCCAGGTGTCGCGACAAGTGTCCAGTTCCATTATGTTTGTTTGATTTAAATATAAAACAGGTTTCAGACCTTGTTTCGCGGATGCTTTAATCAATTGTATCACGGGTGATATTTTTTGTTTACCTGCGGCAAACCAATTTTCGGGGTCTGCAATCCAAAAGTCTGGGTCATCATGTGTTGCAATGATTATATTGTTTGCAATAATCATATCTTCGTATGGGACGGGTGTGATTCCGTGTTGTGTCAGGTAACTTACAATATCACTGTTCTGTGATGGGGTGTCAAATGTATCTTCTGATTCAAGTGTTATATCATCTGCCACGTCATCGGTATCAAAATTTATATCTGTAAATGTTGGCATTGACATCGTTGGGGTAAAATCAGAATCTGATTGTGTTTCAAAATCAAAATCTGTTGGTAATGGTAATTCACTTGTTCCTGATGCTGTGTTGTCAATTTGTGTTATATTCGGGATGTTTGTTGGTGTAGGGGCGACAGGTATGCATCTGTCAATATGTTGACGGGCGCGAATAAATGCTCCACGTAATTCAGATGGCATTGTTGTTGGAAATGCGTCGTCTGCTGATGTCGCAGATGTGGTGGTATCTGTAATTTGTGGTGCTTGTTCTGCCTGTTGTATAGGTTCTGTGGCGTTTGCTGGTACAGGGTGGGGAATTATTGCATTAAATACTTTGATGATAGGGCTGATGTTTAGTGTTATTAATGGCTCGTTCGTGCGGATAATAACGGCAGTTGTCGCAATATACATTGGTAATGTCGCAAGTACCAGAATTCCAAAAACAAATCCAGCAAATCCCTTTAATTCTGCGTGCATTAACAGTTGCCATTGGTGACCAACAAATATGTTGAAATTAAACATAAATAACAAAATTGCCCAAACAATAGCAATGTATGCAATTGTCCAAATAATGACGTATTTGTTTGTTTTTAATATTTCTGCAATTTTGTTCATATTGTAAATATAGACTGTTTATAATATTTGTCAATATTTTATTAGGTAAAAAAGTGCTTTTTTTTAGTGCCTGATTATAGTATAATTAAACAGATAGAAAGGGAGTATTTTTTATGCAAAATCGGCTGAAAATGTTTGGTTTACCCGTGGCGAGTCTTGTGCTCATAATGGTTGCAGGTGTGGCGGTTGCCGCAGAATCTGGGCGTGCTGCGTACAATGTTAATCGTCTGAACCGTGGCGGAATGTCATCATCCCAGCGTATGCCTGTAATGCCAACGTTGCCGATTAATACAACTGGTAATATGACAACGGATTTGCCAACACAGCCCAGTCAGCCGAATGTTCCTGATAATCCTGATAAGCCGGACGAACCAGACAAACCAGATGAACCAACCCCAGAATGTCCAGATGGTGGGGTAAAGAATTCTGAATACACTGTTGATAATTGTATGCGCGATGTGTATGCATGCGTTAATAATGGGGCTTTGCCGAACGGTATAAATGACCTGTTTAATGAAGAACTGCGTAATTCTATCATAAATGGTATGGGGTTATGTGCGGTTCAGGTTGAACGTTGTGTCGCAGAAGTTAGACGAGATTGTGAAAATATATATCATTCGTCTGCGGATGTTTGGATTGATTTTAATACGCGCAAAGTTCAGCCAGAATATTACAGTTTTGTTCTGCGTAAAACAGGTTTGACCCCACGCCAGGCAGAAAATACATGCTGGCTGTTGGATAAAAATACGTATGGTTCTGCATTTGACGCTGTTGCAAATTCTGGCATAACTACGTATGAATATAATAATCGTGTCGGTGCATATAATGGTCAGGGTGGCGCAGCGGTCATCAAGAAAAATCCACAGGGTGCAACACTGAATAATGGTAACAGTGGTGTTGATGGTGGACGTGGTCATTATGCCCGTTGGGATGCAACGACGGCTGAATGTCACATACGCGTTGGCGCATATAACAAGGATACACCAATTAAAAACAGTTGGTTGTTTGGTGCTGTTGGCGATGATCGATTGGCCGAGGCATGGACAACAGCAGGTTCTACATTCACATGTAACAAAGACCCGTTTGGATTTTCACTGTATAAAAATACAAACACTGTTGCTGTCGTTGGTGTCGGTGGTGGCACACTGCTGGGGGCTGGGATTGGTGCATTGGCAGGACACGGCGACCGTGAATTTGATTGTGGCAATGCGTCACATCGTGAAAAGTTATTAAAAGTATTAAAAGAAAATCGCAATGTTGGAATTATAAATGAATTCTTGGTCAATCGTAGTGGTACAATTGATGCATCTTCTAATAAGTTGACTGAAAGCCAGTGCCGCGAAATTGTAAATTTGTATGACAAGTATAATCAGTTGTATTCAGCATTGAACAGATGCAAAGGAACAGGCGGTGCCATATCAGAAATTGATTCTTCTGTTGAAATAACATGCACAGTAAATGGTGCGGTTCAGGATGATTGGGAAGAATGTTTAGATGCAATAGGAAGTAAAAAACTGGATAATTTGACAGATGATATTGGAACCATATGTGCAGGTACTATTTCCGCAGAAGAGTGTGTGACTCGACTGGATGCAGCGTTAAGAGCGGTGGGACAGAAAATCGCGGTTGATGAATTAAGAAAAGTTGGTTTGTCACCAGACGCTACGGATTTGCGTTGCTATTTCAAACCAATAAATCAGGCGTTCATTTATGGTGATGATATCTATTGTATTGATGGTTGTACCAAGGCAGAGTGTGGTCCTGATTGCTGGTCGGTTGACAGAATTGATTCAGATGTTAATCGTTTGGGCAGTGTTGTAAATGGTCTTGATGATATTCTGGGGGTGGTTGAAGAAAACAATCGTGTAAAAACGACATTAACTGGTGCTGCAATTGGTGCAGGTACTGGTGGGTTGGCAACTGCAATAACTGCATTTGTTGAAAAGAATAATATTAATTGTCGTTTGGGTGATGGTTTGGAACAGATTGGGTATGGCAAATCAATGCGTGTGGGTACATTGCGTGATTTCTATGTAAAATGGAATTTGCGTTTGCCAGAAAATGTTGCGCCAACATCAATGGTTGTGGATTGTAATTCTTGGCGTCGTGCGTGTAGCGAAATAACTGATTTAGAACAGTGTAAATCAGCCCAGGTTAATTACAAGCCAGCGACCGCCCCTGCGATAACATTAATACATGCAGCCTGCATTCCATCTGGCAGTATATGTATTGAAAATTATCCTGTTGCAAAATCATACGGGGCATGTGTTCCGCAAACCACGCCAGATGATGACAAAGATGCGTCTGATAAATCAGATGCCGAAAAGTAAAACAAGGATAAAATATAGTTTTCATTTTGTTCATGTGTCCAAATGGGATGTAACACATCCCATTTTTTATTGTTCAAGGTTCAGAGTGCAGATAATTTTGATTTATTAACTGGATTGCCGCGGTCACTACGTTCCCTCGCAATGACAACGGTGCTATATTTTCTGAAAATATATAATTTTGGTTATTTATCACTCTTGTCATTGCGAGCAAGCGACAGCGCAGCGCGGCAATCCAAAATAAGATGGAAGTGTTTATTAACTGTATTGCATTGTCATTGTTGCGACGATTAACACCAGCAACAATTCCGCGTAATGATAAAGGTGATACATAGTGCAATGTTCAGAATGCAGAGTTCATACCGGATTGCTTCGTTTCACTTGCAATAATAAATGAGTAGAGGTTTTTTTGGGGGGGAATAAAAAACACAGCCCATTTGGGCCGTGTTTTTTGATTAGTTTGTACATCTGTTTGGTTGGATTGTTAATTCAACCCTGCGGCATTCAGGTGTATCTCGATTCAATACTTGTACATTGCATTCGCGCCAGTTTCTGCCTTCTACGTTTTGTGAACCAACTGTTGCATTTGGAAACAATGTGCGCATATTGCTGTTAATACAATTGTACATTGCCTGTGCACGTTGTTCCGATAATTGCTGGTTCTTTTGTCTGTTTGCGCTTTCGCCATACGTATTTTTAAAGTATTTTGTATCGGTGTGACCAATCGAACTGATACACAGGCTGCCTGAACGGTTTTTGTTTGTGTTATACTGTGGGTCGCGTTGAATTTCGCGTATTATTTCACTGCATTTTTCTGTGCTAATTTCATACGCGCTGCGGTCAAAAGCAGTATCTGAACTGAAATTAGCAGCGAATAATGGTTCGGCGTCTTCAACGCATCGACCAGACTGTAGACGGAAGCCATCCTTGCAATAGCAGCCATATTGCCCATTACGTTGTTTGAATTCTGCATTTAAATCACGGCAGTTGCAGCGCGGATATGTACCACCATTTGTACCATTAAAGTCATTGCAGGTTGGGTTAGTGGTATCTTGGATGCAGTTACCTTGGTTGTTTTCATGATATCCATTCTTGCAATAGCAACCGTATTGACCATCTCTTACATTAAACGTTTTGTTTGGGTCTGTACATTGACAGTTTGGTATGTTTCCTGTACCTGTTGTGCCAGTAATTGTACTGCATGGTTGGTTATTTGAAACACATTGTTTGCGGCCATCTACGTTTTCTTCGTGTTGACCCGATGGACATGCGCATCCATTGCGTTGTGTGTCAAATGTTGCGCCACTGTATTCACATGGACAGTTTGGAACATTGTATTGGGATGCGGTTGCGCTGTCAACACCATACAATCCTGCGCATGTTGGCAGACATTGCCCACCATTTGGATTTGAGTAGCCATTTTTGCATTCACATTTACGTTTGTCTTTATCAAATTCTGCATTTTGATCATTGCAAATGCAGTTTGGATATTCGCCTGTCGTGCCAAAATCGCTGCACTTTGGTGGAACAACGTCCGCTATGCAATTATTGTTATCGTCAAGATGGTATCCGTCTTGGCAGGTGCAGCCATTCTTTGTATCGTTTACACGTTCGTTTGTGCCACATGATATGCATTTACCTTCGTTTTCGGCAAAGTATGCATTTTTATCTGTGCATTCACAATTTGGTTTATATCCTGTGCCTGTTGTGTCTGGGAAATTTGAACAAGGAACACGGGGCAGTGTGATGTCTGGTATTTTTTGTTTTTTGGTTTCCCAATCGTTTAATATTTGGTCTGATTTGTCGCCTTTGCCGTGATTAATTGCGATATTGCCTGCAATTGTTGCCACTGCGCCAGCACCTGCGACAACGATACCTGTTTTTAATTTCTTGGCAGTGTCGTCTTTCATTTTTTGCCATTCGGCGGCATCTGCACTGTTTTCATCCAGCAGGGCGCGTGATAGTGATGTAAATGCACCTTTCTGGATGCCAATGCTGACATCGTCATATAGTCCTGTTGTCGCAGAATCAAATACTGTTTCAGATTCAATCCCAGGCATCATTCCCAGGGCTTCTTTGTCCGATTTCAGTGACAATGCCAGTTGTTTATATTCGGTTGTGTATTGTATTAATTCATTACCACCTGGTAATTGAATATTGGTTTCGCCACCCGTGATATTGCGTCCCTGACCGTAATCACAACGGAATGTTGCCAAATACGCTTTCATGTCTTCTTCGGCATTACGGTCGGCACTTTGTTCCGACAGTGCCGATGCAATGTTCATTCCGCCAATACCAACGGCACCAATTCCAGCCGCACCCAATAATTTATTTTCAATTGAGTTTTCACGGTCTTTCATTGCCTGGGCGTTTTCTTTTAATTCGTTCATGCGTTTTTGTGCGTCTTCTTCGCTTAATGCAGATTCTAATATACAAGACAACAGGTCGTTGCTGACTTTGTATCCATCCTTGCATTCGTCAATAAGGCATAATGATTGCTGAGTGCTGTCATCATAATAGCGATGTGATTTTTTTGAATTTTCTGGTTTTTTATCGCAATCAGAATCATTTACAGATACGCATTTCCCACCAGATGGGTCATAACCATCTTCGCATTCGGTCGCAACGCATTTTGCGGTTCCGCCTGTTTTTGATTTTTTGTATCCTGCGGCTGTGGCGTGTTCTGGCCAAATATTTGCATCAGTTTCTTTGTTGCAGTCACGTTCGGTTTCTTCGCAGGTTTTACCATCATCACTGGGGATGTATTTTTTACCATCTTTTTTTGCGCACTTTTGAATTTTGCAGTTCATTTGACTGTCGTATTCTGCCTTGGTTGCAAGTGGAACAGTTGCCTGGATTGTTGACAGACAATCTTTGCTACATGATAATCTATCTTCTGATGCTTTGTAACCTTGGGTTGTGTCACATGTAACCACAACGCATACCAGTTTGCCGTCACGCATTTCGTATTTTGCATCTGTTGCATGCTTTACATTACATGGTTTGCCAACCTGATGAACACATGTTGCATTGTCGCCATTGCCTTCTTTTTTGTATTCTGGTTCCAGACATTTCTTTGGAACGCATTTATTTTGTTGGGTAATCAAGTATCCGGCACTAGCGTGTATCGCCGCCAACTGGGCGGCAGTGCAATCACTTTGGTCAGGGATACAACTTTGTTTATCGTCAGATGGATGATATTTGCCTTTGCAGTCAATGATTTCGCATGTTAATTTTTGTGGATTTGCGTTGCCTTTGTATTCCGCTTTTTTTACATTGGGGTCTGTTATTAAGGATGTACAATCCTGGGTGCATTTCCATCGGTCTTTTGGATCTGGTGCATATCCTGATATTGATAGGCATGTCAATGTGCATTTCTTGTCTAAAACCGTGAACACCCCACCATCAGTTTGTTGCTGAACACATTCTTTATTTTTTAACCTATAACATGGTTCATAGCATGCGGTTGGATAACATTTTTTCTTTTTGTTATCATACTTTTGTGCTTTGATACCACGAGCAGGAATTTCAGGGCATGTTGCACTAACAACGACTTCATCTAAATTGTTTGAAGATGTTTCTAGGTTAAAAGACATAGAATTATCGTTGCCAACGGGTTTCTCCTGTGTTGCATATCCCACACATGATACTTCGATAATCGCATCATCTGGAACATTGTTTAATGTTGCAATACCACTGTCGCCTGTGGTTGCACCGTTTGTTGTTCCTTTGACTTTGACAGATGCGTATGGAAGTAATTCCTGGTTTTCGTCCTTTACAGAAACACTTATACTTTTTGCTGCAAATGCATTATATGACACCAAACCCAAGGGCAGGGCGATAACCAGTGCAGATATTATTGATAATAATTTTTTCATGTGTATTAGTTATTTAGTTGTTTTTATGATTGCTACCGTTGTTAGTCTTTTGGTTTTATTTCACCAGAATCTATTTTGGCACAATATTGTTTATGTTCGTCTAGACAAGTTACATATTTATCTTCACGTTCCTGGCACTTTTTACATTTTGCTTCGGAACCTTCTGCAACAATCGCAGACCTACTAAAACCACAACTGCCATCCAAAGCTGTGTAGTAATTATCACACTCGTGGTCTTTATAAACTATTTTGTAGCATATATCATGATTAACAGGGTCGCCGCAGTTGGCATGGTACCATTCCCAAGTTAATGGATTTGGGGGAGTAAATAAGGTATTATTATCTGGTGTACTGTTTTCTTTTTCTGCTTTCTTTACTGCCTGCTCTGCTTTGTGGCGGTCAATTGCACGGTCAATCGCGCCAGATGTTATAGAACCAACAGCCATACCAACCCCAGAACCCAACAATGCAGATGTTGCAGATGTTTGTGAGCGGGTTAAACGGTATGCGTTTTCTTTGAATGTTGTAACGTCAACGCCAAACCAACCTTGCGTGCAATCAAATGTTGAACCTGCATAGGCTTTTTTCGATGCGTACAGTGAACTGGTTGGTTGACCCGCCCAGAATTCGACAGTAAATACACAATCCAGACTGCGTTCGTCAAACAATGCCCCCAGTGATTGGCAGCGGTTACGCATTGTGTCGCGTAATTCGTACAGGCGCGCTTCGTCGCGTTTTATTTGTTTTTCTGCGTCTTGGCGCAGGGTCCCAAAAACCTCCATCGCGCGGGCGGCCAGGCCGCTGTCTTGTTGGGTGCAATCACGTGCAATTGATGCACACTTTGCAATTGCGGCATCACCTGCCTTTTTGCCTAGGCATTTATTAAATGTTGCGCCACATTGTTCTTCGATACATGCGTTATATGAATTTCCGCAATCTAGTATTTCTTGGTATGATGCCATTTTGGCGTTTAAATCGCGGTCTGCCTTGATTTCAATAGAAAACAATCTGTATTCTTCGCCACTGCATGTAACGTTACGGCGACATGCATCCATTTTGTCGCCCCAAATTGTGTCGCCATCGCCGGCACATTTTGTGAAATTTGAACCGCATTTTTCCTGCATGCATGAGCGCAACCCACTGTCGCATGCAGATAATCCAGATGTTGCAGCCTGGGTGTTTTTGGATGAAAATTCTTCGGCGGCAGCGGCATCCAGTGCGGCGCGTTGGGCGCGAATTAAATCCGCCAAACTTTGTGTTGATGCATCTGTTGCACCAGACGTTGCAGATTCCAATATTGCATCAAACTGGGATGTTTTGTCCTCTATAATTTCGTCAGGTTGTGTGTTGTCTGTATCAGTTGTTTGGTTGTTTGTATTGTTTACAGAATTATTGTTGTTCGTATTATTGTTTGTTGTCGTGTTTGTATTATTGCTGTCTGACGGTACTGTGGAAAGTTTGGTCGTCATTGTTGGCATGCGTGATGATGCAGGACGTGGTGTTGTTGCCGCTGTTGCAGATGGGGGTGTTCGTTGGACAACGGCTGCCGATGCAGGCATAATTCCATATGCAATGAAAACAAATGTTGTGACATATAATGCTATGTTGGCAATTTTATTATAAAAATTAAAATATTTTTTGTTTGTCATTGTATGTTTCTGTATATGTTATTTTAATACGTTGCACGCCAGTTCATAGAATTTGCATAATTGCACCGCCATTGAACGTTCGCCAGGAAATTCTGTGTCGCAGTGATTGCGCATATTATTGGCGCAAACGCTTTCAATGCATGCGTCACGGCTGGCATTATCACGGCATGATGTACGTGCCGCAGTCAGTTTTGTTTCGCGTGCATTTTGATAACTTTTGATAATTCCTTGCAGGGCAGCCTCTGCACTGGCGATTGCTGTGTCGCGCGCACTGGTCATATCGGCACGTATAGCGGACATATATGCATCGCATCCTGTTGCATCAACACCGCATGTGGAAAAGAATTTGTCAAAATCAGCCTCTGCTTCGCACGAACGCCAATCTGAACCGCATTTATTCGCAGCAATCATACACGAACGAATGCTGGTACTGCATGCGGATTGTGTTGGTTTTTTACGTGCCTCTGTCTGTAATGTCGCCATTTGTGCGCTGATACCTGCTGCCTTGCAAGACTGTTCTATCAGTGAATCATACGCTTCTGATACGTCATCGGTTGTACAACCTGTAACCTTTTTTATACACTGTGCGGTTGCCCATGCATAACGATTACCAGGATCAGTTGGTGCATTTTTTAGTTCTTTGTCTGTCAGATTATATTTTGCCGATGTACCAGCAGATACACTGCGCATGCCACCTGTTGGTGGGGTGCCAGCAGATTCTGTACCACAGTACTGGCAACGTGATGCAGGGTTCGAACCAATATTAATTGCACAGGCAGAATCCAAGCATCGTGTTAAATTGGCGCGCGAACATGTTGTGGCACCATATGCGTGCGGAACCATCAGAATTCCACAGACTATAAAAAATATTTTATGTTTTCTCATTTTCTCTCTTGGTAAAACTATATCAAAAAACGGATTGTGTGAAAAGAGAAAAAAAAGATGTGTTATAAAAAATTATATTTTTGTTGCTTTTAACGCTTGACAAAATGATATTGTTTGTCTATATTTGTGTCGTAGTAAAACAAAGGTTGCAATAGCAATCAAATAAAACAAGGAGATTAAAATGCCTACGGGAACAGGATCTGGAACAGGAACAGGTGGTACACCAGCACCAAGTTCACCAAACTGGTTTAAAAGAAATTGGGTCGGCTTGACAGCGGGCGTTATTGCGATTGCTGCATTGGTTGCTGGCGTAAAAGGTTGTAATCGCAGTGCAGATGTGGACGGACGCATCGACGGTGTTGAAGCGAATGTAGATTCACTGTTGGTTCAACAACAGGAAGTAATTGATGTTGTAAATAATCACACGACACTAATCCAACAAAATCGTCGCGAAATTGATGCGTTGAAAACTCGTATGAGCGCCGCAGAAGACAGTATCAATGTTCATCGTGAAGCGATTGACAGTTTGACTATGCGTGTTGACAGTTTGGAAACACGTGTTGATACTATTGCTGCACGTCAGGAAAGATGTCCGTGTATTAATCAGCGTGCAAGAAGACCAGCGGCACAATGCCCATCACGTCCTGCGCGTCCTGTACGTCGTGACACAGTTGTTGTCGTGGTAAAACCAGAAAACGTGGTTGTGCCTGGACAAAGTGCAAATGGCTGTGGTGATGACCAGAATGCAAATGTTGTTATTCATGGAAACAATAACACAGTTAACATCAGCAACAACGGTAACAATGGCGCAGTTGCAAAATCTGATACAACAAGAACAGTTACACGTCGTGTTTCTGCAAGTTGTTCATCAACATTGGTTGTAAATACCGTTGTTACTCGCAACAGTTACTGCAAATAAAAAAACTTATTTTGTTTGTATAAAAAACAGCCCTGGTTCTGGGCTGTGTTTTTTTACTAGACACACAAAATATAAGTGTGTTAAACTTATCCCTGTAAGAGAGAATTTGTACAATGAAATATATCAGATTATTATTATTTGCAGTGTTTTTTGCGCCATTATCAACGTATGCTGCATCAAATGAATTTATGGTTGCTGCACAGTTATTGTCTGCGGCGAAAAATGCAGATATTCAGCAGGTTCAGATTTTGATAAACAGTGGGGCTGATGTTAATTATACAGATTCAACGGGTTTATCTATTGTTTGTACGGCATTGATGAATAACGATATGCGTGCCGCCCAGATTTTACAAATGTATGGTGCAGATGCGTCGCGTTGTGACCGTCAAATAAAGGAATATAATAATCGGACCAAGCCCAAGGGCAGCGGCGGTCTGTTTGGTGGGCTGTCATCCGCCCAGACATTGACTTTGGCGGCGGCAGGTGCCGCCGTTGTTGTAGGTGGATTGTTCTTACTAACAGATGTATTTGACCCTGGTAATGATAATAATAATTCCAGTTCTGGCGGTAATCGTCCAAATGGTGGCGGTTCGTCTGGTGGCGATACTCCAACAGGTACCGAAGCATTCAGTTTAGCATACGGGCCTGCGATGCCAAATGCTACAAGTGAGGCAGCAGATTATACAAACTTTTTGAACTATTACAGTCCAACAACAGATGGCATATTAAAAGATAACTTTAAATTAATGACAGATACGTACAAGCAGAACTATCTGTTAATAATGAATGGATATTCACCACTGGCGCGCGGTTATCTGGGAATGCGCACTTTGCGTGATTTGTATTCAAAAGAACCAATAAGGTTAAATGGATACCTGGGAAATGAACCTGTGTTGGGTGGGCGACCGACAAATGTCGCGCTTGTTACTGCAAATGGGATAAATTCTGAATCAAAGCCTGTGGGCGAATTATCTGCCCAGAAAAATTCATTGGATGACGTGTTGTTACCATGGACATCGATGAAAGATGCGTCCAGCGTAAATGGTGCCAGTAATGATATGATTTCCAGTAAATATTTCAATAATGCTATTATACGTGGCAGTGATAACAATTCTTTGATGGATGATTCCACATCCGAAGATGCAACATTGGTTGACGTTTTGGATTTGTCTGGACATGGAACCGTAATACATAATGCCAATGCATCGGCTGATGATAATTTGTTGGCAAAAGTTGTTGGTGGGCGTGATACTGGATATCCAAATGCTGATTTCTTTGGATTTATGCCAAATGGGCAGATGACGATTTATCGTACAGGGGCAGGGACTGGATTTAAAAATGTTTCAGATTCTGCGCGCGATGGAACATATACACGTACTGGCGACAGTTTTGCAACAGGTGATACTATAACATTGTTTGGTAAAACGTTGACGCTGACAGTTACAGGAAATACATTTACAGCAACAGATGGGACCACAAATTATACAGGCTACATCGGTGCAAATAAGATGTTATATATTGATGGCGCAGCAGATGGAAAAATAAATTTGGCTTATACTGTTGATAGTACTGGTAATAAGTTAATTTTGACCCGTGAACTGGGGAATATTGATTATTATAATTACAAGGCTTTATCATTAGCGGCGGTTTTATCTGCGGCAGGCGACGGTGCATCAAACGGGCGTTCCAGACCAGATGTTTTGGCAAATACATCAATTATTGCGCCACTGTATTCCATTGATACAAAAACAATAAAAGATGTTCGGGCCGCAGGCGATGAAAATTATCTGTCTGTATTTACAGGATTTGTTAATGATTATTATGATGTTGATAAAACAGATGGGCCAAGTGGTTCAAACGCGTTGCCTGGTGCAGATGCGGCAACATTATTTAATGCGGTTGGTACGCAGACAACACCATTATTAGTATTTTCAACAGGTGGATTTGAAACAGATAGTCAGTATTCTGGCAAAGTAGAGGAGGCAACCTTTGAAAATGCCGCCCCGTTGGTTTTTAATAATTTGGAACATTTATTTATGTCTGTGGTGGCGGTTGGTATTTCAGGTGAAACAGGAACATCAGGGACGGCATCTGTTGCAGGATTTACGCCATCTGGTAAATATGCGCTGGCGCAGTGGGCGGATACAGGTGGCACAACAGAAACAACCGATGATAAATATTATCGCGCGCGCGCATGTGGCGTGGCAGGTCATGGTTCTGGGGATATTGACCCATGGTGTTTTGCGTCGGCTGGGGTAAATGCAGAATTAGCAGTTGCCAGTGCGGCAGGTGCGGCAGGTGCAGTAAAATCTGCATTTGATTATTTAGATAATAAGCAATTATTTGCTTTGTTGGCGTTGACAGCAGATGGACCATATCTGGGGACGTTTACAAATGGCACTGCCACCACCAAAGATTCTTTGCGCGATTATTTGCAATCGCTGTATGTTTTGCCAAATGAATATAATGTGCGCTGGTTGCAAGATGGCGAAGATTATTTGGATGTCTTTAAAGAAGTTTTTGGATATGGGCTGATAAACTTGGATCGTGCGACAAAGCCAGGAACCAAAGTTTATTACTATAATGGTAATAATATAGTATCTGCCAATGGCAATGCGTATTGGCGTGCTGCTTCAAATACTATGTTTCGTGGCTCATCGGCATTTCGGCCAAGCATAGATAAAATCAGCGCACCATTTTTTGATGTATTGGAAAGTGTTGATGGCGATTTGCGGATGCCGCGTGTGTGGCAAAATGAATTTGCCGTTGCAGGTAATTCGGGGCGTAATGCATTGTATATGGGCGATGTGTTGGGTGATTTAAAAACGCGCGCTGATACGGGTAATCGTATGCAAATTGGAAACCTTGGGTTTTCTATGACGCAATCACAACGTGCATATAACGACAATTTGTCGGGTTTGGATACATTAAAATTTGATTATTCAACCGATAGTTGGGATTTTGGGGCAGGGTACCAACATTATTTGACAGATGGTGTGTCACGTTTTAACGGAATGGCAAATCCTGTGTTGTCAATGGTATCAAATGCAATTGCGTCTGATGCAGAATTTAAGCATGGACGTTGGGCATTTGGTGGACGCGTGTTCAGTGGTGAAATTACAGACGAAGGATTATTGGAAAATGACCCAACTGTAACGTCACAATTTAATCCTGCGCGATTGGGATTAATGCAGGGGGCGCAGTCACACATTTCGTGGCGCGGGGATAAGTTTGAATTTACGTCGACTGTTGGTAATGCTGTTGAAACAAATACTTTATTGGGCGCACAAACAGGTGGACTGTTAAACCTGGGGGGGGGAAATACGACATATATTGATACAGTTATGCGTTATTCGCCATTTGATAGATTTGCGTTAACTGTTCGTTCTACGTTTGCCAAAACTGCGTCAGATGCATCGGGCGATTTTATAATGGGCATATCTGATATTAATTCAAATGCATTTGGCATCGCAATGGATTTTGGAAATATCAATTTGACTGTTTCACGTCCGTTGGCAGTGTCACATGGTAAAATGCAATATGCACATGCCCAGTATGATGTTATTGAAGGTGCCGATGGTAAATATGACATTGCTATAACTGATACACATATTGCGGATGTTGATTTGCGCCCAGATGCGCGTGAATTGCGTTTTTCGGGGTCGTTGCGGCATAATTTTGGTGCATTTACTGATGGTGCGGTCGGATTTATTTATCGTATAAATCCAAATCATTGTGATGACTATGGAAATGAATCTATCTTTATGATGAAGTTAACGCATCGATTGGGAATATAAGTATTGTTTTATGATATGCCATGTGAATTTTTATTTGCATGGCATTGTCAAAAAAATATTTTGTCTTGATTAAATATTTTTATGTATTAGTATGTGCTGGTAAATTAAAGGCACAATTATGATTTATTATAAAAACATTTTTTTGAATATATCTAACAGTCTAAATTCCAGACAGGTTTCAAACAAAAAAAATCCATATTCAAATACGGATGCACTGTTTTTGGCGTGTTCATGTCAAACTGTAAAATCGGTTGTTGCGACCAATGGCAAAAAATATTATTACTTTGTTGATGATGCTTTGGGTACACGTGTGGTTCAGTATTTATTAAATGCTAATGGTGTTTTGGCGTATCGTCGATATTCAGGGTATCGGGTTTTTTATAGGGATTTACGCGAAGTTGTTCGTGTTCCTGCGGATTATGTTGCGTCGCATCCACAGGCAAAGGTTTTTATAAATAAAATTATTGATGCACAATTCAATCAGATTACAGCATTGGCTGATATTGATATGTCAAAGTATCTTGAGAATGTGCAAAATCGCATGCGTCATAGATAATGGTCAAAAAAAATCCCGTATATACGGGATTTTTTACTTGCAAACAATGACCATCGCTGTTCGCAGAACCGTGTCACCAAACATATATCCTGGTTGCATTTCCGATAAAATCGTATTTGGTGCGCAATCAGGTTTATCCGATGGGGCAGGGGCAACCTGGATTGCATTATGAAACTGTGGATTTAATACTTGTCCCACAGATTCAATTTTTGTAATGCCAATTTGTGCAAATGCGGATACCATCGCGCGTGCCATTGATTGGATACCTGCATCATCAGGTGTGTGTTGTAATGCCGCATCAATTGCATCCATTACAGGCAGAATTTTTTCCGCAACACCCATTGCGCGACGTGTTGCACGTGATTCGGCATCCAATGCGGCGCGTCTGCGTGTGTTTTCCAATTCTGCCGCAGTGCGCAGGTATTTATCATTTAATTCTTTAACCTGGGCAATCAGACTGTCAACCTGTGTGCCACAATCGGCATCTGATTCTGTTTGTTGTGCAGCGTCAGGTTTTGCACAATCTTTCTTGGCATCAGATTCAGGTTCTGATATTGATACTTGGTCTATTGTTACGTCTTTGTCTTCCATTATCTATACCCTGCGATTTTAAAATAATGGGGGCGGCGGATTTACCCCCATAGTTGTTACTATATATTTATTTCACACTTGTTATTATAGGTATAAAATCGTCTGGTTTCAAGGATGCACCACCAACTAATACGCCATCAACGTGTGGAATTGACATAATTTGTGCAGCATTGTTTCCTTTGACGCTGGCACCGTACAGAATTGGTGTGTTGCCCAGTCCCATGGATTGCAATGTATCGGCAATTAATTTATGTGCGCTGGCGATTTCATCGTCTGTTGGGGTTAATCCTGCGCCAATCGCCCAACGTGGTTCGTATGCAATAATAATGTCGCCTTTTATTTCTGATGGGACAGATTCGCGAACCCCAGATTCAATAATTTCCATAGTTTTACCTGCGTTTCGTTCATCCATAGTTTCGCCAACGCATATGATTGGTGTCAGACCGTTTTGCAGGGCAATCGTTGCCTTTTGACGGACAATGTCATTTGTTTCATTATGGTATTGGCGGCGTTCGCTGTGACCGACAATTACATATTTTGCACCAGCGGCTGCCAACATTGATGCAGATACTTCGCCTGTATATGCCCCATGGTCGTGTGTGCTGACATCTTGGGCGCCTAATGCAAATGTATCGTGTTTACCGCACAGCATTGTAAATGGCACACACAGTACAACGCGATTTTCTGTGCTAATGTTACGCAGTGCGTCCGCCATATTTTGCAATGCGTCACGTGAACCATTCATTTTCCAATTTCCGGCAATTATTTTCATAAGTTTTCCCTTTTTTTCGTTGATTTTTCTGATATCGTTTTGCTATGGTAACGCAAAAGGGGATTAAATGCTAGAATATTTACGTAATGCATCTGAAAAGCCAATCGCAAAAGTTCTGATTGGGATTTTAACATTTTCATTCGTTGGATGGGGCGTTGCAGAATGGATTTTTGGTGGTGCCACCAGTGATAATACATTGGTAACGGTCGGTGGAAAAAAAATCAGCGCGCAACAGTTCAATAATGAAAAATCACGTTCGTTGTCTGAAATGACACGTGAACAGCAACGTGATACATATACTGACCCTGCGGAAATGCAGAAATTTACAGATGGGATATTGGAAAAATTATCATCACAGCAGATGGTCGAAAATCGTGCGTCAGATTTAGGATTTGTTGTCAGTGATAAACGTATCGCAACAGAAATTCGACTGTTCCCAGAATTCCAAGAAAATGGAAAGTTTTCGACATATCTGTTTGATACAGTATTATCAAATTCTGGATTGAGTGAGGCTGATTTTGCTGATTACTTGCGTGGTCAGATTTTACGTTCGATGGTAATGGCACCTGTTGCGATGCCAATTGCTGTGCCAAAATTTGCAACAACAGCAGTTTATAATTCACGTTACGCAACGCGGGCGATTGAATATTTGCCAGTTGAATTTAAGAAATTTGATGTTGGCGCGCCAACAGATGAACAACTGCGTGCATTCTATGACCAAAACCCACACACCGTGGCAGAGGTTCGCAATGTATCATACATATTAATCCCTGCCAAGATGGAACAGCCTGACAGTTATGATGCGGCGTTTGTCATCGCACAAAATGTAGAAGATGACATTATCGCTGGAAATGCAATGTCAGATGTTGCCACAAAGCATAAGGTAAAATATGTATCAATAAAAGATTTGAAAGCGGACAGCACATTGACAGATGTTGTTATGACGCCTGCAATGATTTCACGTATGTTCCATATTGACGAAGGAACAGAAAGTGAATTAATCGAAACCAAGTCTGGTTTTGTAATCGCCCGTGTTGACAAGGTTATCCCTGAACATAATGCAGAATTTAATGATGTAAAGGGCAAATTAACAAATGCCTGGCGCAGCGCGGAACAGAAAAAGCAGGCATATGTTCGTGCAAATGAAGTATTGGTTGATTTAAATAATGGTGGCGCGTTTGGTGGTGCAAAATCTGCGAATGTATCACGTACATCTGGTGCACCGGTCGCTGTTTTAAATGCGGCGTTCAATGGCGCGATTGGTGCAAATTCAATTGTTGAAGATGCAGATACCTTCTATGTTCTGCATATTGATGCAGAAAAAATGCCTGCATTGGATACGGCAAAAATGGCAAATGTACAAACTGAATTGCAAAATACGTTCACACGTCAAATTGCCGATGATTATAATGCGTTCTTGAAACGTCAATATCCAGTAAAGGTTAATGAACGTGTGTTTAACAGATTTTTTGCAAAATAAGTTCATTATGGCATGTTAAAAAAATTCCGATATTTATCGGAATTTTTTTAACAAAATTGTAGCGAAATAAAAAAGATAT
>JBJEXB010000028.1:0-18120 GCA_051885395.1 Candidatus Enterousia sp.
CATCACGGAAAAGGAGAAAAATGATGAAAAAATTATTATCTTTTGTAATACTTGGTGCATTTTTATCTGGTTGCACAACCGTAAATCCATACACAGGCGAAACACAAACGTCCAAGGCAGTATGGGGAACTGCAATTGGTACCGCCGCAGGCGCAGGTGTTGGCGCATTGGTTGCCAAAGACAGCGGCAAAGGCGCACTGGTTGGTGCATTGGCAGGCGCAGCCGTTGGTGGTGGCACAGGATATTATCTGGACGTGCAAGAGGCGGAATTACGCCAAGAATTGGCATCAACTGGCGTCAGTGTTGTTCGTACTGATGACAGTATTCGTTTAATTATGCCAGGCAATATAACATTTAATACAGATTCTGCCGCAATTGCCGCAGGATTTTATCCGACATTAAATTCTGTTGCCAAGGTATTGAATAAATACAGCAATTCAACCGTTATGGTGTTGGGATATACTGACAACACAGGTTCAGATGCATACAACATGACATTGTCACAACAACGCGCATCCGCTGTCGCCGCATATTTGCAAGGGCAGGGTGTCGCGGCAAAACGCTTTGAAATTATGGGAATGGGACCAACAAATCCAATTGCCCCAAATGATACCGCCGCAGGACGCGCCCAAAACCGTCGTGTTGAAATCAAAATTATTCCAAATAAATAATTTAACTAACAATTATTACACCGCCCGTTTGGACGGTGTTTTTATTATCTATTTTTTTGCGTTATTTAATCGTAATTGACCGCATGCAGAACCGATATCGGTGCCGCGTTCGCGTCTGATACGGGTATGAATACCGTTTTTTATCAATATGTCTTGGAAACGATGCACGGCGTTGCCTGATGGCGATGCAAAGTCACGTTCATCAACCGCATTCCATGGTATTAAATTTACCATACAATTTTTACCACGTAATAATTCTGATAATTTTTCAGCATGTTCTGGCGTTGCATTATACAGTACTGTTTCACCGTTTTCGTCACGACGTCCCAGCAATATGTATTCAATCATCAACTGGCGGTTATGAGTGTTTGTGAATTCATCTGCCGCGGTCAAGACTTCGGATAATTTATACTTATTATTAATTGGCATAATTTGACCGCGCAATGCGTCAGTTGGCGCATGCAATGATATTGCCAGATTTATCGGACGACCCCATTTTATCAAATCGTATATCCCAGGGACAATCCCACAGGTTGATAATGTTATACGTCGCCAGCCAATTCCCATATCACGATTTGCGCGTTCCATAAAACCAATTACGTTTTCTGTATTCTGTAATGGTTCGCCAGTACCCATTATTACGATATGTGATACATCGCCGTTGTTTGGATCACCATTTGGACGTATGGGCTTGTCACGGAATTTATCATTTCGTAATTCCCACTGGGCGGTCAAAATCTGGGCAAATATTTCATTAACGGTCAAATTACGTTTCAGCCCCAGAAGCGTTGATGCACAAAAACGGCATCCCATCGCGCATCCTGCCTGGGAACTGACGCAGACACTGTTGCCATATGTTGTACGCATCAGTACACATTCAATTTGCTCACCATCTGCCAATTCCAGCAAGAATTTTGTTGTTTCCCTATCAGCTGATTCAAGTTTCTTGATTATTTTGCACGGCATCGTTTGCGCCGCCGCATCCAGTTGTCCGCGCAGGTTTTCGGGTAAATTGCGCATTGATGCGAAATCAGGTGCGCCACGGTTCAGCCATTCACGAATTTGTTTTGCACGAAATCGTGGTTGCCCCATATCCGTTACAAACTTTTCGAGTTCAGAATCTGTAAAATTAAATAAAATCGGTTTCATTTTTATAATTTATATCTGTCATCATTGATTACAATCACAGCCTTGCGACGTAATTGCTTTAATTGCTGGTCTGCAATAAACAAAGCCTGCTTATACATCGCATTTTGTTTAATAATATCATCCAGTTTGCCATATTCTGATGTTTTTTTTGTACTGCATACCAATAATACAGAACCATCAACACGCTTTGACCAGGTTAATGTTGGCAGGCTTGCCACTCGTTCACGAATATCTGCAGATAATTCATATTGCGCCGCTGTAAATTTCTGTGGCACGCCACCCAATGCCTCGGCCATTTTCATTGCACCGTCACAATCTTTTGGTTTGGTGAGTTTTGCCGCAACGTTTTCTGGGATATCTGTTAAACGGATGATTGTCATTTCAATTGGTAATCCATGTTCACGTGCAATCGTATTGCGTTCAGCATTTACATCTTCGCGTGAAATGTCGATTGTTGGCAATACTGTTCGTGCAACAACAATTTGCCACGCGATTTCTGCACGCACTGCACTGCGTGCCATTGTGCGTACAGACGCAGACATTTCACCCAGATTCATTTTCTTTAATTCTTTATCAACCACGGAATCTTCGGGAACAGCATGAAAGTTTGACGCATACGCAACTTTAATGTTGTCATCAATTATGTTTTGAAGTGCGACACGACGATTATCTGTTGATGTTTTTCCTTGACGTGACATCAATTCAACACGTGACGTAACATCTGTATCTGTTATTGGCGTGCCATTAACTGTTGCGACAACAGTTGCCGCATTTGCAGTGCCAGTTGCTATAAATGCGAATGCTATTAATTTTATTATTCTCTGCATTATTTCATTCCCTTTTTAAAATTAATATTGCTGCCCATCAATACTCATCCCAAATCTGAATTGGAATGTTGTATTACCCACATAATCTTCTTTGATTGCGTTATCACGACGATATTCCACAGATACATAATAACACGGATGGGTATAAAACAAACCACCTGTATGACGGTGGAAATCACCATACGTCAGATTATATATTGCATTAAAACGCGTTGACCATCGGTCTGTCAACTGAATGCCAAAACCTGCCACCATTTCATTTATTTCGTTATCAATCGTAAATACATCAACAAATTGCTGTGACCAAATATGACCAATATTTATGAAATTCCGCGCGCTGCCGATATTTGCCGTTGTTTCAGCGTGACGCAATGACATATCAGATCGGTCCAGACGAAATCTGCTGGCAAAATTTAACCAAGAATTATTATTATATTCAATGCGTCCAACATAATCTGATGCGCCATCGTGAAATCCACTGTTTGGGTCGGTATCAGACCGTTCGGTAAAATCATATGATTGCCCGATAAATAATTCGACCATTTGTCCTGAATTATTAAATGTTGCCCAGCGCAATCCATAATCAGCAAATGTTCCATTTTCCCACAAATCATATCCAGAAAAACGATTATCTGAAAACAGGGTTGTATCTGATAAAAACGCCCCCGCAGAATCGTTATTCATTGCAAATTCATCTGTATCTGTATGACGCATAACTGTCAAACGGGCGCGTGGTTCAATTATCTGGGTCCAATTATTGCCAGGCTTAAATAAAGGTAATCCCCATTCTGCGTATCCACTGGGCAAGAAACGATTTTTTAATCCAGAATATTGTCCGCCGTCTATCATTTCGGTATTATCAAAATTATATACGTCGTATCGTGCATCAAGGCTGAGTGTTAAACGATTGCCACCCCACAATGTCCATGGGGACACAACACGCGCATCACCAATAATACGCTGTGATGATGTACCAGATCCTGATATACCCAATACATCAGCATTAAATAATGCATATGTTTCTTTATATATTGGCGCAGTCTGATACACACCACGAATATTTGGCAAAATATTTCCATTTGGCACAGAATAATAATGATTATTGTTGCTGCGCAATTCTTGGAATATATGTGTGTCAGCAACAACATATCCAGATTGTCCGAATATTTCTAGCTTTGCCCCTGAATCCAAATACGGCTGGGCATCATAAAATCCATATTTCTGCAAATAAGTCTTGTCTGATGCACGTTCCAAGAATATTGTTGCACGTGCATTTTCGCCCAGTTCAATAATATCATCATTAAATACATGCCAACGGTTTTCACCATCACGATTATGCGTAAAAGACCCCTTGGTTCGGAACATAGCGTGGTCTGTATTTAACCGATGTTCCGCTTTAAACAATGGGTTTTCTTGGGTTAAATACGACAACGTTAATGTCAAATCATGCGTATCTGAAAGCGACACATAAAACGGGATATTTATCTGGGTTCCCATTTTGTTTGTCGATTCAAAACTGGGCATTAAAAATCCTGTTTTGTATTTTACACCTGGGTCTGGCATTTCAAAGAATGGAACCCAGAATATAGGCACGGTGCCATAAACCCATAATACAGGATTATAAAATTGCAACATGCGACTGTCCATATTATGAACAATTTTTTTCGCAGCGACTGCCCATGCTTCGCCATAAGTGTCACAATCATAACACGCTGTAAATTCCGCATGACGTGCAATTGTTAAATCGCCATCACGCGTTATGTTATCTGATTCAACATATACATGCTGACCCAGCCACAAACGTATATCATCCCCTGACAAACTGTCCCCTGTTTTGGAAATATATGAATTTGTCAGTGTCAAACGCTGTCCATTTGCATTTGTTATTTCTGTATTGCCAGATGTTTTGATTGTTTCTGATTTTATATCGTATTCGATTTTATCCGCAGTAATAGTTTTTGGCGCATTAATATCAACCCCCACCCCGTATGCACAGGACATTATCATATACGAAACAAAAAGTATTATCGATTTTTTCATTCTTTAAACAGTATAAATAATATTATCGCCAATGTAATCAGTTGTGCAATTGCCAACAATCCGAATTCAGTCAAACTGCCAATCATATTTGATACCGTCATAAATGCAGACATTGCAACTGCCATTGCAACAACAGCCATCACAGGTGCGAAACTGGCACGACGACGTAATAACGACGAACGCAACAATATGCATGCGCACAGTGCTGCCAAAATCAGATTCATTATTGGACTTAAAAATCGTGTGCATAATTCTGACAAAACTTTTTTATGCTGCTTTTGACTGGGGTTATTTAATACATCACGCAATAATTGGTCGGTTGGAATACGGCGCACTTTGAATACACTGTCGCCACCACGGTCCGTCACATTCAAGTCCATATCAAATGTTTCAAATGTTCCTGTGGTCATTGCATCGCCTGTTGCCTGCAGCGACCCATTTGTCATTACAATTGACAGCCCACGCGATGTAGCGATTAATTTTCCTTTCTCGGCAAAAATTATCATCTGTGATTTTTCATCACGTGCATCTGATAACATTACCTGGGACAGATCATGACCAGATACTTTGTCCACATACACAACCAACCCATCGGTTAATTCCGTAAATGCAGATTCTTTTAATTTCATGTGCGCCAAACCATAGCGCAGATTCCATTGCGTATTATAAAAAGTTGCCTGGGTTGCTGGGACAACAAACAAATTCAACCCCAGATGCACGACAGTTAATATAACCGCCAACAATATTGCAGGCGTTGCAATTTGGCGTGGCGACAGCCCAGTTGCCGCCATAACAGTAATTTCATTATCCGAAATTAATTTATTATATACAAATATAACCGCAATAAAGCATACAAACGGAATGATTATTGATATGATAAAAGGTATCATCAGCGCAGTCAGTCCCATAAAACTGTCCAGTGCGACACCATAATTTAACAAGAACTTCATCATGGACATAATCTGTACCATCCATGCAAGTCCTGTCAGCACCATTAACAGCATAATGAATATAGTAATTAATTGGCGCGAAAAATATCTGTTAATAATCTTCATAATTCGCAGTATAAAGCCGAAAATAAACCCCGTCAAATAATTCTTGCAATTTATCGATTCGGTGTTAAAATGACCTTGTTCTTAAAAAGTTTTTTTAAGGGCGGGGTCGCAAGATCCCGCCCTTGTAAGTAAAAGACGCTAAAACATAAACAAGGAGAAAGCAAAATGTCTTTTGTTTCTATGCCACGTCAGGATTTGCTGTTGGCGATTGATTCATTGGCCCAGGAAAAACAGATTGACCGCGAAATCGTTATAGAATCGTTAGAGGCGGCAATTGCCAAAATTGCAAAACATAAATATGGCGAAGAATTTAATATTACCGCAAATATTGACCGCAAAAACGGTGCAATCCACGTAAAGCGTCTGTTTACTGTTATTTCATCACCTGATAAATTAGCCGAAGGCGAAGAATACGACCCAAATACTATGCTAACAGTTGAAAGTGCCAGAAAATATTCTGCAAATGCGATGGTTGGCGATGTTGTCGAAGACCAATTGCCAGAACCTGAATTTGGTCGTATGGCATTCCAGACCGCAAAGCAAATTATGACTGCACGCGTTCGTGATGCAGAAAAAGGTCGCCAGTACGAAGAATTCAAAGACAATATTGGCGATATCGTATCTGGTGTTGTAAAACGTATTGAATTTGGCAACGTATTTGTTGATATCAATGGCAAAGCCGAAGGTTATATCCGCGGCAACGAATTAATCCCAGGCGAACGTTTGGCAGTTGGTGACCGTGTTCGTGCATTAATTATGGATGTTTCCCGTTCAAACACAGGTCCACAGATATTCTTGACCCGTACACACCCAATGTTTATGGAAAAACTGTTCGTCCAAGAAGTTCCTGAAATATACGAAGGTATAATTAAAATTAAATCTGTGGCACGTGCGCCTGGTTCACACGCAAAAATCGCTGTTGAAACCCAAGACCCATCAATCGATGCAGTTGGTATGACTGTTGGTATCAAAGGTACACGTATCCAGCCAGTTATTAATGAATGTCACGGCGAAAAAATCGACGTTATCTTGTATTCAGATGACCCAGCGGTATATATCGTGAACGCGATGCAGCCGGCAAAGGTCGCAAAAATCATCGTCGAAGAAGATACCCGCAGTGCAGCCGTTGTTGTAAACGATGACCAGCAATCATTGGCAATTGGTCGTCGTGGTCAAAATGTACGCTTGGCATCACAATTGACTGGATGGAATATCGACGTTATGAACGAACAAACCGAACAGGAACGTCGTGCCAAAGAATTCAAAGAAAAGACAGAACTGTTCATCAAGGGCTTGGATGTCGATGAAATGATTGCACACCTGTTGATTACCGAAGGTTTCCGTACAATCGAAGAAATCGCATTTGTTGATATCAAAGAATTAGAATCAATCGAAGGATTCAATTCTGAATTGGCAACAGAATTACAAACCCGTGCAAAGGCATACCTGGACAAAATTGAACAAGACTATAAAGATGAAGGTCATAAATTAGGTATGACAGATGATTTGTTGGAATTTGATTTCATCAAACGTCCAATAATTATGAAACTGGGTAATTCTGGTATCAAATCATTAGCAGACCTGGCAGATTTAGCATCTGACGAATTGGTTGAAATCCTGGGCGAAGATAATATGAGTAATCGCTTGGCAGGACGCGTTATTATGAAAGCACGCGAATTAGTATATGGCATTGGTGACGAAAATACTGATGCAGAATAATGTTATGCGCCGCAGGGTTATCCTGCGGTGGCGCATTGTATAAAGGGGCGCAAATATGGCAACACTGACACTTGGAAAATCTGTAACTATGGACGCGGTACAAAGCCGCAAGGGCGATGCAGTATTCGTTGAACGTCGTCGTCGCGTAATTGCGCCAGGTGCGCGTGAATTACGTGATGATGCACGCAAAGACGCACCGTCACATAATGCAACGGACGATAAATTGCGCGCTGTTCTGGAAGCGGCACGCGCCCGCGAAGAAGAACGCAAAAAACGTGCCGAGGCTGAGGCTGCCGCTGCTGCCGCACGCGCCGCAGAAATTGAACGTGACGCACGCGAATATGAACAGGTCAAAGAACAATTGGCATCACGTGAAAATGTTGCCCCTGTTGCCGAAGAAAGTCAGCCTGTTAACGCCACGCCGGCATCTGCACCCCAGAAAAAAAATACCAGTCCACAGCAATTTACATCACGCAATAATAACAAATCTGCGCACAATGATGACGAAGATACACGTCCTGGGCGCAACAACAATCACAAGAAAGACTTTAAAAAATCTGGCAAAATTTCATTGCATGATATTATTATTGGTGATGGTGACGATGATGACGAAATCGCGTTACGCGGCGCAAATCGTCGTCGTTCAGAGGCGTCATTAAAACGTTTCCGTGAAAAGGCACGCGCTGTATTTACCGCCCCACAAAAGGTTGAACATGTTGTAACCTTGGGCGATACAATTACTGTCAAAGACCTGGCGGTGGCAATGGCTGAAAAGGTTGGCAATGTCATCAAAAAATTAATGGAAATGGGTATGATGGCATCACAAAACCAATCCATTGATGCAGATACTGCGGAATTAATTGCAACAGAATTTGGTGCGACTGTAAAGCGTGTTGATATGAAACCATACGCTGACCAAATGGAACGTTTGCCTGATCCTGCAAAATTGGCACCGCGCGCGCCTGTGGTAACGGTTGTTGGACACGTTGACCACGGTAAAACGTCGCTGCTGGATGCGTTCCGTAACGCAAATGTCGCCGCAGGTGAAGCAGGTGGTATTACCCAGCACGTTTCTGCATACGAAGTTAAAACAAAAACAGGTCCAATGATTACATTCTTGGATACACCAGGACACGAAACATTTACAGCAATGCGTGCGCGTGGTGCGCAAATGGCAGATATCGTTGTTTTGGTTGTTGCGGCAAATGATTCTATTATGCCCCAAACTATCGAGGCTATAAATCACATCCGCGCGGCAAAGGTTCCATTTATTGTCGCAATTAACAAAATCGATTTACCAGAAGCAAATCCAACACGCGTAAAAACCGACCTGTTGCAACAGGAAGTCCAGGTTGAAGAAATGGGCGGTGATGTTCAGTGTGTTGAAATTTCTGCAACGAAAAAAATTGGTCTGGATAAATTAGAAGAAGCCATTTTATTACAAGCCGATATGATGGATTTAAAGGCAGACCCAGAAATGCCAGCCGTCGCATACGTTGTCGAAGCCAAGATGGAACGTGGACTGGGTGCGGTTGCAACAATATTAATGCGCCAAGGAACATTAAAGATTGGCGATGTTTTTGTTGTTGGCGAAACATTTGGTCGTGTACGTGGTCTGATAAATTCCGCAGGCGAACGCGTAAAATCTGTAAAGCCTGGTCAACCAGTTGTTGTACTGGGACTGGATTCTGTTCCTGCTGCCGGTGACGAACTACGCGTTATGGAATCAGAATCACAAACCCGTGAAGTTGCCGCATACCGCGTACAAAAGGCAAAGGACAAAGCAAACGCAATTAAGCGTTCATCACTGGAAGAATTATTTGCACGCAGGGACGAAACCAAGAAATTAACATTACCAATTGTTCTGCGCGCTGATGTTCAAGGCAGTGTAGAAGCAATTAATGATATGTTGCGTGGTATTCACACTGACAAGGCAACAGTTGAAATATTATCATCTGGCGTTGGTCAAATTACCGAAGGTGATATCCGCCTGGCTGCGGCATCAGGTGCGGTTATAATCGCATTTAATGTACGTGCAGATGCAGCGGTTCGTGATATGGCACGCAGCAATAATGTTGATATCCGTTATCACAGTGTTGTTTATCGCATCACAGACGAAATCAAAGAAATATTGTCTGGAAAATTGGCACCGGAACGCAAAGAAAACTTTATCGGATATGCAGATGTTATCGCACTGTTTACCGTTGGCAAAGGCACACGCGTTGCAGGTTGCAGAATGACCGAAGGTGTTGTAAAGAAAGATGCATTTGTACGTCTGTTGCGTAATAACGTTGTTATATACGATGGCAAAATTGGCGAATTACGTCGTGAAAAGAACGAAGTCAAAGAAGTATCAGGTGGTGTTGAATTTGGTATGAGTTTTGATAAATACAACGACCTGAAAGAAGGCGACCGCGTTGAATGTTACGAAGTACAAGAAGTACGCGCACAATTATAAAAAACGCCCCAAATGGGGCGTTTCTTTATTTATCACGTATTTTCGCATTGCATCGTTTTTCAACATTTGCAATTACAGCATTTTGAACACCCATAATATCAGAATCTGACATTTTTTCATTTGGCGTAATTGTTATTGTAAATGCAATAGATTTTTGACCGTCATTCATATTAAACGCATCAAATACAACAACATCTGATATACGTGCATCTGCGGTGCGTGCCGCTGAAACCAATGCTGCCGCAGGTGTATCTGTATCCACAATAAACGCAAAATCACGTGTTAATGGCTGAAAATCAGACAATGCATTATGGCATATTTTACGCGCCCCTGGCAGGTTATCTGTATTTTCAACAATCGCAATATTTACGTTTGTTTTTATACGTAATTGTTTTGCAATCATTGGATGCAATGTGCCAAATTCAGCAATTATTTTTTTACCCTGAACAATTTTTCCATAACGATATGGATGTACCCAATGTGGCGGATTTGATGTATCCACAGTATATTTTTGACCGTGCATTAATGATATTAAATCTGCTTTTACATCATAAATATCACGCGCACGCTGACGCGCGGTCCAATGCTTTGGCGATGTATTGCCAGTACGAACAATACAAATAGATGTATGTTGGTCGCCAGGTGCGTCACCTGTAAATACTGTACCCAATTCAAATAAATTCAAATCTGGATATCCACGTTTTTCATTGTCTGCAACAACCTGTAACATATTACCCAACAATGTTGGACGGGCAGAATCTAAATCCACTGTAATCGGATTTGCAATTTTTACAATAGGTTTGTCTGTTAACAGTGAATCAACAGCAGAATTTGAAAAGCCAAATGTTTTGACTTCATTCAATCCACGCGCCGCCAGTTCCGTTTTTGTTCCATAAAAATAATCGTTATGTGACGCAGGCGCTGATACTTTGTGTGTTGCATTCCGCGCAATATTGTCATACCCATAAATTCGCACCAGTTCTGATACAATGTTTTCCGGTATTTCAATATCAATACGCGCAGGGCGTACGGTTATATACCACGCGTCCGCGTCTTTTTTAATATCATACCCCAGTGATGATAAAATCTGATACTGGGTATCAGAATCCATATCAACACCCGTCTTTTTCAAGAATAAATCAGGGCTGTATTTTATTGGTTCGCGTGACGCGGTGCCATTGCCACCAAATCCAACACCACATATTTTGCCACCACACGATGACATAATAATGTCTGCACATTTTGATAAAGCCGCGCCCGTTATTGTTGGATCAATACCACGTTCATAACGATATGATGCATCGGTTGATATTCCCAATCGTTTTGATGTCTTGCGTACAGACACAGGGTCAAAATATGCACTTTCCAGAATAATATTTCGGGTGCTGTCTGTTGTGGCACCGCGCGCACCACCAATAACACCAGCCAATGCTAATATTCCACTATCATCAGCAATAACAATATCTGTATTGTTTAATGTATGCGCTGTGCCAAACAGGTCTGTAAATTTTTCATTCTTTTCAGCCAGGCGTACGGTTATATTGCCGTTAATCTGGTCTGCATCAAAGCAATGCATTGGTTGTCCCATATCATAACAGACATAGTTTGTTGCATCGATTGCTGCATTTTTTGGATTGATACCAATTGCCGCCAAACGTGATTTAATTTTGTCATTACTTTCTGCGATTTTGATATCACAAATTTCAGCAAATCTGTAAATCGGACATTTGTCTGTTTTAATAATAACATTACGTTTTGTTGCCACAGGTGCAATTTCTGTGTAATTTGGTGCGATATATTCGCCCGCCCCACATGCTGCCAAGTCACGTGCAATACCACGCACCGCCAAATAATCTGGACGGTTTGGTGTAATACCTGCATCAAATACGGTTTTGGCATCTATTATTGATGATCCAATTTTTGTATTATCTGGTAATTCAATTATTCCGCTGTGGTCATCACTGATACCTAATTCTTTGCCACTACACATCATGCCATCGGATAACACGCCACGCAATTTACCACTTTGGATTTCGTGTCCATCAATTACGCATCCTGGCACTGCCAATGCAGATATCAATCCTACGCGTGCATTTGGTGCACCACATACAACCTGGCGCAAAGTACCTGATCCATCATCCACTTTTAACACGTGCAGATGGTCGCTGTTTTCATGTGGTGTACATTCAACAATGCGCGCTGCAATTGGGGATATAGGTGTGATGACTTCATCCACTTCCAGACCTGTACGCGTTAATAAATCAGCAATTTGTTCTGCTGACAAATCTGTTTTTAAATAGTCTTGTAACCAATCATAAGTCCATTTCATATCAAAATCCCCCGATTAAATACCACTGTTTTTTAACCAGCGCACGTCACCATTATAAAACTGACGAATATCATTTAAGCCATACTTTAACATCGCAAGTCTGTCCCAACCAAATCCGAATGCAAATCCTTGATAAATATCAGGGTCAATTCCACAATTGCGCAGAACATTTGGATGTACCATTCCTGCACCCATAATTTCCAGCCATTTTCCATTTGCCCATTTGATATCTATTTCAATGCTGGGTTCAGTAAACGGGAAATAAGATGGACGAATTCGCAAATCTACATTTTCAATTTCAAAGAACTTTTGCAAAAACGCTTTTACATCGCCAATCAGGTCACTCATTGTAATATCACGGTCGATATATAAACCTTCGATTTGGTGAAACATTGGACTGTGTGTTGCATCCATTTCTTTGCGGTATGTTGCCCCAATACCAAACATTTTAATTGGCACACCATCACGTTCCATTGCGCGAATCTGGATTGCAGATGTCTGGGTGCGCAACACATTGCCATTTTCAAAGAAAAATGTGTCCTGCATATCACGGGCAGGGTGATGGGCAGGTGTATTTAATGCAGTAAAGTTATGCCAATCATCTTCGACCTCGGGTCCGGTGTACATTTTGTATCCGAACGATTCCAAAATCCCAGATATTTCATTCAATGCACGTGTCTGTGGATGCAGTGTGCCACGATTTTCAGGCATTGGGTCCAGTGTTGCATCCATGCGTTCTGATTGTAATTGATGTATTAACATTGCGTTTTCTATTTCCGACTGACGTGTTTTGAACAATTCACGTAATTCGGTGTTTTCACGATTCAAAGCAGCGCGCGCATCATTATCCATATCCTTCATCTGTTTCAGGCGCGCAGTCATCGTGCCATTTTTACCAAATACAGATGCATACAGTGCCTGTAAATCTTGTAAATTATCAATTTTTTTAATTTGGTCGTGCATAATCATCTACCTTAATAAATTTTACTGATATTATTTGTGTTTTTTGCGTCTTTGTCCATTTTTTTATAATTTGTGAATAATATAAAAGCCGCCCGATGGACGACTTTTATTTATTACATAACAATTATTGCCGCCACGGGATTATTTCGCGTTGCTGCCAATAAATCGTTTTGCAGTGTCAACCAATGTGACAAAGTTTGCATCTGCATCATATGCCATCTGTGCCAAAACCTTGCGGTCCAGGTTCACGCCAGCCTTTTTCAGTCCATTCATGAACTGGCTGTATGTGATACCGTGTGGGCGTACGGCTGCATTGATACGAACAATCCACAAACCACGAAATTCACGTTTTTTAACGCGACGGTCGCGATATGCATACTGTCCTGCTTTTTCTGTTTTTTCACGTGCTGCACGATATGTTGTGCTGTGACGACCCAGATAACCCTTGGCACGTGCCAAGATTTTATTATGTTTCTGTTTTACGGTTGTTCCGCGTTTTACTCTTGCCATCTTTTGCCCCCTATATTATTTCAATCCATACGGGGCCAAGATTTTGGCTTGTCCCACCATATTGTCATTCAGATACTGTGGTTTTGAACCTGCATTGTTTGCACGTGCAGATTTCTTGCGTAACAGTTTCTTGTGGGCATTTCTGGCAACACGGATTTTACCTGTTGCAGTCATGGATGCGCGCTTTTTCAAGTACGACTTTGTTTTCATTTTTGGCATTTTATACCTCTTATTTTATCCTGATGGCAGCCAATTGCCATTTCGGAATGACCTATATGCGTCCCATATTGTGCCAGATTTAAACCAAAAATCAAGTTTTTATTGAATATCCGTCTTTTTGCGATTAAACTGATGCCCGATGAACCAGAAAAAGTTATCTTCCAGAATATATACATTGGCAAAATCCGCAATCGCTGCTGCGGTGTTACCGATATTATTCCTGTATGTTATGATTGCAAAGCCTGACTATACCATAATGCGTGCAGCAGGTCATGTTGTGGTGCCTGTATTTTCCACAGTGGGTGATGTTATTACATGGCCAATACGCATGGTTGGTAATATATTTGAAAACGTACATGAATTATCAAATTTACGTGATGAAAACGAAGAATTACGTGCAAAACTGGATGCATTGCTGACAAATAAAAATATGTGTGATGTTGCCATTGCAGAAAATCAAAAACTGGCACGTGAATTGGACTTGGTCCGCAGTCAACCGTATGAAACCGTATTGGCTGATGTGCAATATGATAACAGTGCATTTGGTCACAGAACATTTTTAATAAACCGTGGGTCTGGGCGTGGCATTGAACCTGGAATGGTCGTTGTTTCCCCAGATGGGGTATTAGCAGGAATTATTATTGATGCAGGTGTAAATTTTGCACGCGTACGCGCATTAACTGACGCCGATACAAATATTGCAGTGCGTGTTGTCGGTTCCGAAGTTTATGGTTTCTTGCAGGGTAATGGTACATCCACACCAACAATGGGATTTTTCAGTGACCCACAATTTCAACCAGATAATGGTGTAAAACTGGTTACAAGTAACATCAGTGGCGTTTTACCTAGTGGAATCATTGTTGGCGATATGATAAACGACAAGGATGTAAATGTTCAAAATCCAAAACGCTTGTCACGTGTTATGGTATTGAAATTTGACGCAGTGGACCAGTATAAATGAAAAACAACATTATAAAATCTTTGCGTATAATGTTTCCTTTTCTTTTAACAATCGCACTTTGGCGATTGTCCACACCTTTCTGGAATCCTGGTGGAATATTAGCATTAATACCAATATTTTATTGTGTGTTTGTGCGTCACATGCCTTGGTTTGGTATATTCGGTGCAATTATGTGTTTCTTGATAGATTATAAATTTAATACCACTGGTTTATGGTTGGCTATCTATTGCTTATTCTATGCAGTAAATGGCTTTCAAACAATTATTGATTTGGCGCGAATGGACAGGAATGCAATTAATGCATTTATGGTATTTATCGGTGTCGGAATAATAATAACAATATTTACAGGTTTTGGTTTTATAAATATATTGCGTGGCATTTGGATTTTTATATTTATGTCATTATTATATATGCCAACTGCCTTATTAATAAAAAGGGTGCGTCATGATTGATACCGAAGTTGGACGTACATTTGACCGACGCGCAGCACTGTTTTTAACAGGTGGCGCGGTTTTAACATCTGTATTAGTACTGCGTATGTTACAAATGCAGGTGTTCAGTTATCGCGACTATTTGAAAAAAAGTGAAAATAATTCTTTTCGTATTCAATTAAATTTGCCTGAACGTGGAAAAATATTGTCTGCAAATGGTATGCCTATTTCACGGGATGTGCCAATATACAGAATTTATATTATCCCCGAAGAAGCAGAAGACATAGACTTATTAATTCAGATTGTGGCAAAGGATTTGAATTTAAGTCAGAAAAAAATAGACCGTATTTATAAAAAAATACGTAAGCAGCCACGGTTTCAACCAACATTGATTAGTCAGAATACAGATTGGCAAACATTGGCGGGATTACAGGCGAAAAACTTGCCAGGGCTGCGTGTTGCCAGTGGTTTTGCACGCCAATATGAAATGGGACCTGCGGGGGCACAAATTTTTGGTTATGTCGGTGCGCCAGATAATCCTGTGCCATCTGCACCGTTCTATACCACTGGGGTTACAGGACTGGAAAAGCGGTATAATGACGTAATGTCTGGGACACCTGGTCAGACAGTTATGATAACAAATGCCGTTGGACGCATCACCGGCGAAGATACATCACAATTTATTGCACCAATTATGGGTGACAATATTACAACAACTATCAATGATAATGCACAACGCGCATTATATGATGCATTAACACTGCATAAATCTGGTTGTGGTGTGGCATTAAATATTGAAACAGGCGACATTCTGGCAATGGTTTCAACCCCCAGTTTTGACCCAAATATATTTAATGAAGATGACGCGGATGAATATATTGCAACACTGCGCACTGACATTGCGAAACCATTTATGAATAAAACCATCGAAGGATTATATCCACCAGGTTCTACATTCAAAATTGTTGTGGCACTGGCTGGTCTGGAATCAGGCGCAATAAATCCAAAAGAAAAAATTTTCTGTCCAGGACACTGGGATTATGGTGACCGAAAATTCCATTGCTGGGAAGCAAAAGGTCATGGTTGGGTTGACCTGGCTGGTGCATTAAAACATTCATGCGACATATATTTTTATCAAATGGCATTACGAATTGGAATTGATGCAATTCGTGAAATGGCACATAAATTAGGACTGGAACAAACATATATGGATGATGTTTTGTCCCGTGAAATGCCAGGCGTCATTCCCGACCGAAAATGGAAAGAAAAAAATATCGGCACGCGTTGGGTTCATGGCGATACAGTTATATCAGGTATTGGTCAGGGATTTATTTTAACAAATTGTCTGCAACTGGCAGTTATGATTTCACGCGCGGTATCCAACCGCCAGGTTATTCCACGTATAATAAAATCTGACATCCAACCTGTTTTTGGTACTGTTGGGTTACAGGAAAAAAATATGCGTGCGGTAATGCGGGGATTGGAACAGGTCACACAACCAGGTGGAACCGCCAGCGGCAGTGCCGTTAATATCAAAGGCAAAAAAATGGGTGGCAAGACAGGTACATCCCAGGTTCGCAGTATTTCAAAAGCAGAACGTCTGCGCGGTGTTTTAACAAATGAACAATTGAAATGGAATATGCGCAACCATGGGTTATTTGTTGGATATGCACCACTGGACAAGCCTAAATACGCAGTATGTGTTATAACAGAACATTCTGGTGGTTCTGGGTCTGCTGCACGCAGTGCGGCTGCAACAATGCGCGTGTTATTGCGGGGGGATTTATAATGACGCGACAGACACGTGTTTCAAATGCAAATATGATGCCATTATCAGAAAAATTTTCGCGTTTTTCCTGGGCGATGTTTATACCTATGTGTATTGTTCTGGCAATATCAATACTGGTGTTGTTTTCTGCGGGCGGTGGCGCGTGGCAACCATTTGCACTGTCACAGTTAATTAAAATTATGTTGGGGTTTGTGGTATTCTTTTTTGCCGCTTTTACTAATATAAAAACATGGGTTAAATCTGCATATGCATTCTATGCGGTTGCACTGGTTATGATAGTAATGGTCACTTTCTTTGGTCATACTGGTATGGGCGCACAGCGATGGTTAAATCTGGGCTTTATACATATTCAACCATCAGAATTGATTAAAATCGCATTGGTTATGGCACTGGGGCGATATTTTGCATGGTTAAATTCTGTTGAATTATCACAATTAAAAAACTATGTCGTGCCAGGATGTATGTTATTAGTTCCGTTTATGTTAATCGTAATGCAACCAGATTTAGGAACTGCTTTGTCCCTGGGAATGATTACGGTTGGGATGTTCTATATCGTTGGCGCCCAGAAAAAATGGTTTATTATTGCAATTATCCTGGGGTTAATGTCTGCGCCAATTGTATGGTATGTGGGGCTGCATGATTATCAGCGTGACCGCATCATCACATTTGTAAATCCAGACCATGATGCCCAAGGTGCAGGATACCAAATAAACCAAGCCAAAATAGCATTCGGTGCAGGCGGTATTATTGGCAAAGGATATATGAAAGGCTCACAATCCCAACAATCATTCTTGCCAGAAAAACAAACGGACTTTATATTCACAATGTTGGGCGAAGAAATGGGATTTTTGGGCGCATTTGCATTGTTGGTATTATATACCTGGATTGTAATTGTGCTGTTCTGGTGCGCGAAAACATGCCGAAATAGATTTGGTCAACTGGTGTGTTTTGGTTTTATGTTGAACTTTTTTATTTATTATTTTATAAATATTTCTATGG
>JBJEXB010000029.1:0-17937 GCA_051885395.1 Candidatus Enterousia sp.
CATTTTGTTGATATCAAATTCGTCTTTGCCGATACCTGTTCCCATTGTTGTAATCAATGCGCCAATTGTATCTGACCCCAACATTTTATCAAAGCGCACACGTTCAACATTTAATATTTTTCCACGCAATGGTAATATTGCCTGCGTCTTGCGGTCACGTCCCTGCTTTGCGGTACCACCAGCCGAATCCCCCTCAACAATAAACAGTTCGCATTTTTCAGGATCCTTTTCAGAACAGTTCGCCAACTTACCAGGCAATCCACCCAGTTCCGGACCTGTTTTTTTGCGTGATAATTCACGTGCTTTGCGTGCCGCTTCGCGTGCAGTTGCCGCCTCTATAATCTTATCAATTATTGCCTTTGCAATCTGAGGATTTTCGTCCAGATATTCATACAACATTTCTGAAACCGTACTTTCCACAATTGGGCGCACTTCACTTGATACCAATTTATCCTTGGTCTGGGAACCAAATTTTGGGTCTGGGATTTTCACACTGATGATACTGGTTAATCCTTCGCGGAAATCTTCGCCAGACAGATTGATTTCTTTTTTATTATTGTGTTCAGAAATGTATTTATTAATCGCACGTGTTAATCCTGCACGAAAACCAGCCAAATGCGTTCCACCATCACGGTTTGGAATATTATTTGTAAAACAAAGTGACGTTTCTGTATATGCTGTCGTCCACTGTAAAACGATTTCGATATAAGAATCATCTATCTGTTTTATCATCTGGATTGGTTCTTTGTTTAACAATTCTTTGGATTTATCCAGATATGTTGCAAAACCTTTTAATCCATCAACAGAATGAAATTCACGTTCTTTCTTCTCGCTGCCGCGCAAGTCTTCCAGGATAATACGAACATTCGCATTCAAGTAAGACTGTTCACGCAACCATGTTTCCAATGTATCAAAATTAAATTCAGTGCCTGTAAATGTTTCCGACGATGGCAAGAATGTAACCTCGGTCCCGTGTTCGTGATGCGTTTTGTTTTCTGTGATTGTCAAATCCATTGTTGGCACACCATCCGCAAAGGACATCATTGCTTCTTTGTCGCCACGCCATACACGTACCTCTAACCATTTTGACAACGCATTCACAACAGATACACCAACCCCGTGCAAACCGCCTGATACTTTATATGCACCATTACCTTCATTATCAAATTTACCACCCGCATGCAGTTCGCACATAATCAATTCCAATGCAGACCGCCCTGTTTCATGATTGATATCAAACGGCATACCACGACCATTATCACGAATTGTAACAGACCCGTCAGCATTTAATGAAACATAGACTGTATCTGCATATCCCGCCATTGCTTCGTCAATAGAATTATTAACAACTTCGTAAATCATGTGGTGTAAACCCGAACCACCTTCTCCTACGTCGCCGATGTACATTCCAGGGCGTTTTTTTACCGCCTCTAACCCTTTCAAAACCTTGATTGAATCACCAGTGTATTCATTTGTTACAGCCATATAATATTCCTTTCTTTTTTCTATGGGAACAATAGCAATTTATGCTATAATTATCAAGGAAAAAGGGATATAAAATGAAATTCAAATTACTGTATTTTGGCGAAATTTTGATTAACCCCAAAAAGCGCGCACAACATATCGCAGACATCCGTATGCAGTTCCATCCGCAACTGAAAAGACTGGTCGAACACCAGCCTTGGAACAACCTGACCCAGTATATGATGCCAGGCGCCACCAAAAGCCCGATTACCACCCGTCATGTTGGTGGAATTGATTGGAATCCAATTATTACACCAAACCTGAAACTGCTGGCTGAACTGGATATTTTAATAATGCATCCTGAAATCGTGGGCATGGCACGTTCGGACATTGATAACAGAATGAAGACATTGTTTGATGGTCTGCGTTGCCCACAAAACGAACACGAAATCGGTGTAAACACCCCACGTGACAAGGGTCCAATTTATACATTGCTGGATGACGACCATTTGATAACAAAACTGACCGTAAACACCAGTCACATGTTATCGACCCACATGTTTGACCCAAACATAGTCAAAACCCCAGATACACTGTTTATGCTGATTGACGTAAACGTACGCGTCGCCGAAGGAACGCTCGAAAACCTGCCATTTATGGTGTAAACCAAAGAACAGAGGACAAATGATGATGATTCATTATTTGTCCTCTGTTCTTTGATAACATACGCATTATCTATGACAATGCCGATGTTATTTGGTCTTGCATCTGGAATGTGCCCAGTACAACCCACGCAATGATTGCGGATACCAGCAATATTCCAACACTGTTCAGGACGTTTGATATTGCCTCCATCCGACGGACGGACGAATCCAGGTAATCATTTGCCAACCTTGACAGGTTTTTATCAAAATCATTCATATCTGCATATATTGCCAAATCACCAATTAATTCGCGATTTGGAAAATCAAGCCCCGTGTTATTTAACGCGACACCTAAATTATCACCATTGGAAATATGTCGCAACGTATCATTTAAAATATTACGCAAATACTTGTTTGAATTGGCTGCCAACATACGCATCGCGTCTGGCAATGCAACCCCTGCGGATACCATTGCAGCCAAACTCATCAACCAACCAACAGACATCTGGATTTTATAAATATTCCAAGGTGGCAAATTATCAACCAGCGCGCGCATACGCCCAGACCAGTTTGCCAAACTCATCCAAATAATCGCAACAATTACACCAAACCCGACCAAGAACAAATACCAAAAACGTGTTGCAAAATTTGATAACCATATCAATGACGCCGCCGAAGATTGCCATACAACATCATTACCTGCAACATCAGCCAATGGTGGTATCAAATATATACCCACCATAACAATTATTCCAAACGTCAATATCAGCAAAAACAATGGATACATCAACGCATTACGCATTGCGCGCTTGATACGTTCCGTACCTTCGACGACACGTCCAACATTTTCCAATGCGACAACCAAATTTGAAATATTACCCGATGTTACCAACAATGTTTCATTTGGTGGTACCCAACCACGTGTTGCCTCTGAAAACGTCATACCTTGTTCCAGATTCTTTTGCCATTCGCGCATAACAATTGCAAACGGTTCATCAGGCTTGGTGCCATTACGTGATTCAATCATTTCAATGCGCCCCAGCGCATTCATCAATGTAAAATCATTACGTAATAATGACGCAAGTTTTCGCGCCGTCGCCATACGTTTTTCCGTATTTAAACGAAACATTAACTTCGCATACAGTTTTTCCAGACGGTTCATTTTAATATACCCCCGGCCTGTCCAACATTCCAACCCAACGTTCAACTTCTTCTACATCGACAATACCCTGTAACATTAATGAAACGGCAGCCTCTTTCAACGTCCGCCCATCCATTTCTTCCAGCCAATACCTGACCGCGCCATCGGTATCACCTGATAATGCCAGACGCAAAAATTCACTATTAGTAATGATTATTTCACCTGCCTTGATACGCCCCAGTGTTCCTGTTCCCTTGCAATGCTCACAACCTGCACCACGGATATATGTCTGGCGCAACCCCAGTTCACCATACGCATCCAGCACACGCCCATACACAGTATTTTCAGGATGATTAATCAATTGTTCACGACAATATGGACATACCTGTTTAAACAAACGCATAGAAATCAATCCACGCATTAATGTTTCTTCTTTTAATTTAAATGGTTCAATACCTAAATCAAGCAATCGCGTCAATGCTGCCATTGCAGAATTTGCATGCAATGTTGTCCAAACATTATGCCCTGATAACGCGCCACGCACTGTTAACTGTGCCGCCGCCAATGTTCGAATTTCACCCACCATCAACGTATCAGGGTCACTGCGCAATGCCGCCGCCAACGCTTCTGTATATTTTTCTTCGCGTTGTTCTTCGTTTGTGGTATTAACAACCGGCATTTGATGCGCACCAAATATTTTCTGTTCAACAGGATTTTCCACAGTTATCAGGTTAATTTCATAATTATGTTCTTTCAGCATCAGCGACATATTACGTACCAATGTCGTTGATTTTCCAGAACTGGTTGGACCTGCAACAATAACCAATCCTGTTGGGAATGAACGCAGACGTTGCAACAAACGTTGTTCATATTCACCAAATTCCTGTTCGGTCTTTATCCCTTCTGATGGGTTATCGTACAACAGGCGCATAACCACATACCGACTGCCAAAAGCGATTGGATTAAACTGCATACGAATTGACAGTATTCCCATCGGCAGATATAAATCACGTGTCCCGCGCAGTGGCGTACGTCCATCTTTCTGGGCAGACTGATATTCATTCTGGGCATAGTTTGAATTCGACATATCAGACGACGCGAACGCCGCACGAACGAATGATTCCCCCCATACAGAATTATATTCCAAAACCGGTTGCATACTGCCATCAATTCGGAAATATATTGTTGTTTGGTCTGCAACCTCGATATGAACGTCTGATACTTTTTGTGCGGCAGCCTTGGCAATAATATCAACAAAATCTTTCTGCATCTGGTTGTCATAATCCTGATGTCCTGACGTGTTATCACCCAAATGACCTTCATACGCCTTGTAAATAGATGACACCAATCCCAAATCAGAATAAAAAGGTGTGCGCATTGGGCGCCCGCGCCGCGTCAATAAATCCAAGAACGCCAACACACGCCCATCATATCGGTGCGTACGCGAAATTATGATTTCACCACCAGAAAAATATGCAATCAGCCCCTGAGTATCTGTCGGCAACGCCATTGGCGCACCCGTCGCCGTCATTAACCGATTTCCATTTGAAAACAGATAATCAACAATTTCTTTGTTTTGTGCGCCTTCCAGCCCCGCTGGCAAAGACGGTTTATTTACAGAAATATTGTTTAATACATTGTTTTCGTTATTCATAAAAATAATGCCCTGATTTTTATCGTGCGTTGCTGGATATATTTAAATTTTCAGTGATACCATCTTTGACAAAAACAACACCTTCATCCAAAGATATAGATTTAACAGTGAATCCATTCAAAACCTTGCCCACAGACAAACGTTTGTTTTGACCTGTTGATAAATCTTCGACTGTTGCCTGTAATTGATTTCCAGCACCAACAACATTCACCAAACGATATTTATCAGCGATACTGTCGTCTGATTCTTGATTACGTGCAGACGTTGATGCAGGCTTTGATGACGCAGGTTCAACTGGACGACTTAATTCTTCCTTTTGTCGCGCCAGTGATGCGGCTTCTGCCTCTAATCTGGCTTTTTCTGTTTCCAATTCCTGTTGTGCCTGTTCTGCACGTCCAGACAAAGTATCAATTTCCATATGCAGTTTAATTTTTTCAGCAGCCAATCTGTCCAGTTCCAAGTCCAATTGTGCGCGTTCTTTTTCCAATTGCATTAAAACTTTTTCCTGTTCCAATGTTGTAATCTGTTCAAACAAAGAACCTTCAACCTGATAGGCCGCAACCGCATCAGCAGATGCCTTGTCTAAATCCGCATCAGTATCCGACGTGATTTCAATATCTTCGACCACATCAATATCTGGCAACGCAGCATACGCACCTGTCATAAACGATGGAATTAATATTCCAACAATCAAAAAAATGTTTTTGAACTTTATTTTATTTTGCATAGATTATCACCTCATAATTCCATGTACGTCGGGCGGCATCCCACGCGCATCGCGTCATATATACCCCACCAAATCCATCAAATATTTCCATAAACTGCATTGGCACCAACTTTGACGATGCAGCAATTTCAACAATGTGTAATTCAACAGTTTCAACGCCATTGGTTAACACATCAGTAACCGCTTCTATTTCAATTGGTGTATCCATTGCCTGGAACAAAGTCTGAACATCGCGGATAACAGTTACCACATCACGTTCATCTTGGGATGCATACGATTTGACAGTCGGCAATACAGCCTGGACAGACAATGTATCTTCTGATAATTCATTAACCAATGCATTTGGAATTAATTCGCCTGCAACGGTATAAAAATCGCCCAGTGTTCCGAAACTGCGACGCAATGTGGCAGTTGCAACCGTTTCACCACAATCTGCTGAAACCTGATTCCATCCTGGGATGGGTTGCATCAAAAATCCAATTGCTTGGAAACAAACGGATGCACGTTCTGCAACGTCTGGCAAATTATCATACGGCATTTCCAATGGTTCTGGCGGTGTTTGTTTTTGAATATCAAATTCTGCATCCAGTTGTTTATTTTTTTCTTCTATTTGGCGTTTATATTCTGCTGCCAATTCTGGGTCAATTTGTGAAATCTGGGGACGCGCAGTCATCATTTCGCCAATTGGTCCACGAAACATTACCCACAGCAAAGATATAAATATACCCAGTAATACAACCGATAACAATATACCACGAATTCGTCCAATTGGACGCAATATGCCACGTCCACGCCCAGTAATTAAATCTGGCAATCTGCGTTCAATTGCACGTGGCATTGACCATGCAGACGGTGCAATCAATGCAGACCAATCAGGAATTTCAAATAAACGTGCATATTCAGCGCGTGCCGCAGATTCTGATGCGAATATTTTATCTTCTAAAATAATACCATTGCGAACTGCAATCAGATAGAACACATCCCCGACGGCAAATGCTGCCAAGAATGACGAATATTCGGTCATTGCATTTACAACCTCTGCCGCGGCAGATGGCATACCTACGCGATGTCCTGCGCGACGTGACCCCAGTCCCGTCATCGCCCGATATTCAGTATATAAATTTAACTTTCTGTCCACACTGCGTGAAAGCGTACGTGCATAATTACGCACGCGCACACCTGCTGCCGTTGGTTGCCAAAACAATCCAACCGCATATTTTTTCCTGTGAACAGTCAAAACCTGATTTGCCAATTTCTCTCTCGTATTACATTGATTATAACATAAAAGTCGAGGCTTTGGCAAACACAGAATACAAAATACCTGGCGAAAAATATCGCCAGGCACATTTATTTTTATAATTTATTACTGACACATACCGTATGAATTTGGCACACACGACGGGGTATTCACAACAACTGGTGCAACAGTCATTGTACTGCCTGCGTCACGTGCGGTGCGAACCTTGCCAGGATATGGACAATCATACACATTCGCCGTTAACACAAACGAACGTTCTGGTCCAAAGATAACCCATTCATTTGGACGTGTACGTTGTGACACAATCCAATACGCATTGCCACCACGTGCCTGGTCTGCAATACGATTTTCCAGATAACGACGCGCATCATCTGCATCATATACGGAAACTTCGGATTCAATTTTGTACAAGAACGTACATCCAATTGGTTCCGCTGATAATTGAGTCAAAAATTGACTGCCGTTTTCGTTTTTTATCATATTTCCACATGCACATAATGCCAGTGCAAAAATAAATACAAAATACTTTTTCATTTTTTTATCCTTGTTTTATTCAACTATATCATAATTACGGGAATCACTGAATAACTTTTTCAATACCATGTTATTCATTGCGTGACTGCCCTTGTACGATATCATATCACCAACAACAAATCCACCACTGGTAAACATATCACCTAATGCATCAATAATTTTATGACGTACAAATTCATTGGACCAAATTGTCTTGTTTAATGTGCCATCCCCTGCATCATTTAACGCAATAACATTTGTTTCATTTGCACCACGTCCCATACCATGCGCTTTTAAATATTCCCATTCGGAATATTTTCCAAATGTACGCGCGCGCGCAATATCGTCTATAAATTTTTGAACAGATTTTTTTGACCCATCAAAAGAATAATCATACGATTGCGTGCCTATTATTTTTTCAGGATATACCAATGTTGCTGTTATATTTAAACTTTTACCATCATTTGGTTTTAATTTTACATAACCGTTACTTTTGCGACCTGAAATCAAATTCATAAACCAGATTTTTATACGCAACCCTATCGGTAACGTACGAAATACATCACGCGCAGAAACAGAAACTTCGCGGCGCACTATAATACGACGCATCGGCGTACGCGTCCCCGCGGCAACACTTAATTTTTCATAAAAGATAGATGCACTGCCATCTAATATAGGCGTCTCGCATCCATCAATTTCAACAATTGCACTATCAATACCGGCAATAAAAAACGCAGCCATTAAATGTTCAACTGTTTGTACATGTGCGCCACGCGGATTACCAATTGTTGTATTACGCATTTTGGTATCGCCAACATTATCAAATCGCGCAGCAATTAAATCAGACCCAGGCAAATCAACACGACGAAAGAAAATTCCCTTTTTATCAGACGGCTTTATAATAATATTTACAGGCATCCCTGAATGAATACCCTGACCTGACAGTTTCAGCTCATTTTTCAGTGTTGTCATTTTATTGCCCCCTTTAACCAAGTATAAAATCCTGAATCAATTGTTGTTTCCAGCGTTGCAAATCCAATTTCATCACGCACCGCATCAGGCAAACGCACCCAGTCTTTCTCGGTCGTGATAAGTTTTGCCCCACGCCGCGCCGCCATTGCACGTAACGCGTCAATATCTGCATCTGTATATTGATAATGGTCTGGGAAAGATTTACGCCCAACAACATTATCCAGTGCATCAAAGAATTTTTTTGGATATCCAATACCAGCAAATGCAAATAATTTTTCATTTTTCCCATATGGTGAAACTGTTTTATTTGTCGCATAAAAAACAGGAATATTGTCTGGCAATTTAAATTTTTTGCGTTTTTTTGATGAACGTATTACAATTATTGCGTCTGCGCGCTGCGCACTGCGTTTTGGTTCACGCAACGGTCCTGCCGGTAACATAAAACCATTACCATAACCCAACCTTTCGTCAAAAACCAAGATAGATACATTTTTTTTAATAGATGGATTTTGAAAACCGTCATCCATAACAATCGGCGATGCATCAGATGTCTGTTTGTTTAATAAAACAATATTACTTTTGCGATCACCTGTATGAACCTGAATTCCAGAACGTGCCAACATTAACGCTTCGTCCCCTGCCCCATGGGTCTGGGCTGTTTTCTTGTATCCACGCATAACAACAGGTGCAGACAAATACATCGCAATTTGACGAACAATTGGCGTTTTACCAACGCCACCTGCCAAAATATTACCAACACATATTATCGGGCGACGTGATTTATATGCCCCAATTTTACGAAACAAATATACCGCGCGCCCAATTAAATAATATACCCACGCAATTGGATATAATAAAAAAGCAATCGGCGTTTTGTGCAAAAACCACCATGGTGTTTTCATATTTATGCCTTTTTGCGTGAACGTGCCGCCTTTTTTGCCGCCCGTTTTTCACGTCTTTTACGTTTATATTCAGATGCTGTTAAATCTTGTTCCACCATCGGCAGACCAAATTCCGCATCCATTTCCCGCAATTGTCGTACCATAAAATTTTCTAAATCGTGACGAACCTTTTCAAAATCATCAGGACTTATTTTAGAATCAACAAATACAGGTTCCCCAACTTTACACGTAATCTTTGAAAAAGGTAACGCGACTAAATACCTATCCCATCGTTTTTGCAAACACGCATTAGACGCAGAAAAACACACAGGAATAATTGGCGCCCCAGTCATTTTTGCAAAATATAATGCGCCATCTTGAACACGCAAAGATGGACCACCTGGACCATCAGGGGAAATACACACTGAATGGTCACCTTGGCGTAATACACGCACACCCTGACGCAGAACAGACAAACCACCTTCGGACGTACTGCCATAGATAGACTTTAATCCAAACAAATATTGTAATTTTGCCATCATTCGTCCGTCCGCATGACGCGACGCAACAGCATAAGACTGCATACCACGTAAGCATACAATTGGCGATAACATCATGCTGCGCCCATGCCAGAATACAAATATTGCGGGCTTTTTCTTGTATTTTTTAAAGGTTTCCAAATTTGTGAACTTAACAATACTGGTAAAATATGCAAACCAAATGCATAAAGCCATAATCCCTGCAATAATCCATTGAATAACCGACAAACGCAGAACAGGTTCCCAAAAACCTTTCCATAAACGTCGAAATAAACTTTTTTTCTCTTTACTCATAATATACATAACCTTTTTACACCGAGAGAATATTAGCAACAAAAAATATATAATTCAAGAAAGACCTAGGAATCACATCCCAAGTACAAAATTTTTACCAAGGCACAAAATTCTTGACATATAAGAAAAAATACTGTAATAATACACGCCGTACAACGTGAACGCGGGATAGAGCAGTCCGGTAGCTCGTCAGGCTCATAACCTGAAGGTCAGTGGTTCAAATCCACTTCCCGCAACCAAGATTTCGCCCGGTTTTCTGGGCTTTTTTAATACTTTTTTTACACCCTAAAAACCGCCCTATTTTCACCATTTTGCTACCTATTTGCTACTAACGATAAAAACAACTATTCTTGATTATAAATAAATATTTACTATTATCTAACAAAGCAATTCTACAAAAAGGCTACAAAATGACCAAATACATACTAAAACCACAAAAACTTGGAAACTTTTGCTCTCTAAGAGAAGGGCTTATGTGGATTGCCTTTGACAGATTTCCAGAATATTCCGTTGTGGAGATTTTAGATAAATACACTGCAAGAAGCGTGCTATTTTTTGAGGATGGCCCATTAGATGATATGCTTCATTATTTTTTTGACTTTATTTTACCAAATCTAAAAGCAATAGACGGAACTCCAATAACTGATGACTTTTCAGAAAACGATGAAAATTACAATCTTCTTTACTAATATTTAGAGGTATATTACCATAAATTATTTGTGAAATTACGAGAACAATCGATACCACTATATGGTTTACCAAGACAATCAAAAGACGACACCATTATAACAGATGACAACGATATAAACTTTGAACGGATTTGCACAGAAGAAATAATTTATGATTTTATCAATTGGGACACAAACACCCTAGCAGACCCAGATAAAAATCCAGAAAACGAACATTATTACTCTCATCTATTCATACCATTAGAAAACCTATTAAAAGAATTTCCTATAAAATACAGCAAACAAACAACAGTTGAAGAACTAGACAATGTATTTATTTATGATACAGATTCACAAGTTTCTAAGAAAAAACTAAGAGGGCGCAGAAAGTCATTAAATGATGACGAAATTCAAGGTTTACTGCTATTTTGTAATGATTTTATAAAAAACAACCCAAACAGCCAACAAAAAACAATTATAATCAGTTGCATGGAATGGGTATTAAACAAGTTGGGCTTAGAAATGCCCTTCACAACCGTAAGGGATTATATATCTTCTACTATCAAAGAAAACAAACAAAAAAGCGAATAAAACTATAATTAGGCGAAAATAAAAAATGTTAATTTTCGCTTTTTTTATTGCAATTCTCGCCCACTATAAAATTGCGATACAACTAATGTTAATTCATAGTATTTCTGTAAAGTCAAAAGAAAGGATACACTATGAATACAGACAGCATATTAATGACACAGGCACAGGCCGCACAATATCTTGGAACAACTGTTGGTACTTTAAACAGCTGGCGACACTATGGTCGCAACACCATCCCATATGTGCGATGGGGCAATCGCATACGATATCGCAAATCCGACCTAGATACTTGGATTGAAAACAACCTTCAAAAACCAACACCATAACAATAGCATGCTATAACAACATAACATACACAGGCATAACCATGTCACTACTTTACATACCAAAATACCTACAACAAAAAACTTATAAAAAATAACAATAAATCAACTCGTGTACCGCGGAAAGGAAACAAAATGACACTGCAACAAAATCACGACATTTACCAAGAATATGCCCAATCTATGCAAAATAACTCTTTTCAACCTGCAGACGAATTTGCCGACACAGACATTGGAAAATTGTTTGAAACCGCATCACAGACCCAGTCCGATTTTCTGAAACGCTTTCAACAGCAATACGAACAAAAATTCATACAAACCGCACTAAACGATGCCAAACACAAGAAAGAATGGCAACAAATGGAAGCGGACGATATTCGCATGCGTGCAGATGGAAAAATCAAACAACGTGATACGTTTGAATTACTGGACAGATATGAAAATAAAATTCAACGATGTTACAAAACCGAACAATGGTTTTTAGAGCAAATGGAAATTTGCGACCAAAAGATTCTTGAGCTTCAAAACAGTAACCTGCCACCACAACGAAAGCATAATAAAATCACACACTGGCGTGAACGAAAAACCGTTTATGACATCAACTATTTCTTACAAATTCGCAAAACACATCGTATTGAACGACTTGTTCGCAAATGGCGGTCAATTAGTCTTGCCATAGAAACAGCAGATATCAAGAAAACAATCGCCGAAGAACGCAGTGGGCTTGGAAACAAATACGGATTTAATCCAAATATGCAATCACGCGAAACCGCCACAGATGTATATTCGGACTAAACCAATTTTTCTATCGCACTTCGCAAATCATCAGCCTTGACAACCTTGCTCCATTCAACACCTTTTATTTGCCTAAAGAACTCTTGCTGGCTCTTAGTGATAATTGAATCGCTACGCCGCTCATTATCCGCCTTAACCTCAACCAGCAGGTTCAATTTCACACCATTATCGCTTTCTATGGCATACACAAAGTCCGGCGATGTTGTCCCACCCGTATACAACGGCACCTTAATAGAACGTCTAGGCAACTTACCAAATGCAGTCACAACCCCATGTGGCTGTAATTTTAATATCTCGTGTTCTGGCTCTGTGTCATAACACTTTTTGTCATACATATAACAACTTTCAACACAGGCATCTTCCGCCAAATGTGTCCCCAGCGCACCCTGTGGAACTTCATCTACAAACTCGCCATTTTTTATCAAACTGGTATTTGCAGTAAATTCCAAAGAACTGTATTCAAACCGTTGTGCAAACACATCCGCAAAAGATTTCAAAAATTTATTTATGATATTTTCTAAGCTCTGAACATTAAAATCATCTGATTTTAGACCGTTTGGATACTTTTCACACATAGCCTGATGCCAAATATTTACTGCAACCTGTGTCCGCCTTGAAAGCTTTTGAATGAACAAACCATACGATATCCTGTCCAGTGGAATTCTGGTATCAACGATTGTTGACTTTACAATCATTTGCCCATCCTGTTCTTCCAACATATAACATTTAACACGACCAAAAGCCGGTGTAAAACTGTCTTCCACAGCCCCTTTTACCATTTCTAACAAATCATCGGGCGAAATATTATCATACTTAATCATATACCGGCGAACAACACGCCCCCACAGCTCTTTTAGTGGCATCCAGTTATTCTTTCTCAGCTTTATAACACTCTTTCCCACCTGATTGGTAACAATCGCATTTTTTTTCAATTGGAATTGTTCCGGCAACAGTTTTAACAGCTCTTCAACCTTTAATATGACCATGTCTCTATTAATAATACCCGCCATTAATAATTTACCAACCGCAACATCATTATTGTCCGCATATTTTCGTGATACCAGTGCATTTAATATAACATCCGTTATCTTCATTGAATCCACAACACCACCATCACCATTGATTTCTGAACGCAGTTTTTCTGCAAATTCCTTTTCAGACCAATCCACGATAAAATTCAATCTAAAATCGTCATCAGACAATCTTTTCCCCGTTTCATCAACCGGCAAACGAAGCCCACGTCCAACCTCTTGTATTTTACTATTTTCACTGCCGCTAGTTCTAAGTTTAGTAATCGTGAACACATTTGTATTATCCCACCCTTCACGCAACGTCCACTTTGAAAACAAAAATCTGCGCAATATCCAATTACCTGACGCATCCTTAAACTGCAATAATTTTTGCCCACTACGCAAGATATCATCCACTTCTGCCTGTATCGCTTCATCGCCTGTTTTACATGTATCTTCGGCAAAATATCCACCGTGTGTCTCTGGTATATGATTCAAGCTTTCCTGTAAAAATTGTTTATATTCTGCAACCGTTTCTTTTTCTATTAATTCAGTTAACTTTTTTCTTAACAGGCGTTCAAAAGTCAATTTTAACCACCCATCATCCGACCGATACGATTTAATATCATCAATAAAGAACAACGAAAGTGTTTTAATCCTAGCTGGATTCACCCCTGAATTTTCACGTATCCAGTTTTCACGTTCCGCCATAAAGTGTGCATTAATGGCCTGATTTAATAATAATTCTTGATATGAACACGAAAACAATTTTGGAATCAACACCATCCCTTCTGACAATTCAAGGTCATTTGACAGCACTTTTTTACCTTCATAAGTCAATCCGCCTTCAAAATCAGCCGGCAACTTATCACCTATCTTCAATTCATAGTCTGCCCGCCCATCATTCAAAACCAGTTTTTTATCACTAACTGATTTTACCTTGTATTTATATGCTGCATCCACGGCATCTATCTCTGGAAACAAAACATTAATTCCCTTAACCAGATTTTCATTAAACGCCCGTATCGCATTCAGGTCATACACCAGATTATCATAATCCTTCTTTATAACCTTGTTTCTGCCTGTACCAATTTGAATCATCGGGAAAGTCGCCCCAAAACGAACAATCAACTGTGGTTTTAATTGCTGTATTGCCGTCCATGCTTTGCCATTTTTATTAAACCTGTGTGGTTCATCAATAATAACCACCGGTCTGGTCATCTTAATTGATTCAATCGGACACGAACAAGAATTTATCAACGTTTGGTCATAGTCATCACGGGTCATTGACTTACTGGTCAACATCGCATCATTCAACAATAAACACTTTATACTTTTATGGTCGTTCCGTGTCCCTTCCAAAAAATCCATTAACGCAGACGGTATTGTTTTGCGACCCTTTTTAGTATTAAAATCACCTGCATTAATAACATCCAAATCAATATGCACATTCTCATATAATTCTGAAAAATGTTGCCGACTGTAATCAGCCGTTATAAACGATTTTGTCCCTTCTTTAATCGCCAATGACGGAACAAATATAATAAATTTATTAATTCCGTATTTTTGAAACATCTCGAACATCATACGGGTATAAACATACGTCTTACCCGTCCCTGTTTCCATTTTCACATCAATCCCTGACTTTACACTAATATTTGGATTTGCGTAAACATCGGTATTATTATCAATATCACGACACCCCTGCATCGCATCCATTATCGCTTTAATTGCATCTTCTTGATGTGGTAATTGTTCCAAATGCTTTTTCATTGGTTAAAATCTCTCTATAATTTCAATTTTTTTATCGTCATCCAACACATGATTCAGGTTGTTTTTTAACTCGGTCAGCATCGTAAAATTAAACGAATGATTATAAATAATGATTGCTTGAACACTGATTTCATTACGCCCGATTTTATTCAACAAATCTTGTGTGGCATTTGAATCCCAACCATCTGAAATCAGATACAAGCGTCGTGACCCCACCGGTGAATACGCAACATAATTTCCAAATTTAAATTCTTCCATCTTGGTATTTATCGGATATCCATCATCAACCATCCATGTGGTTAATAAAGTATCCAATCCAGATGCATTTAACCCCGTCCCAAGGGCATTACCTGAAAAAGGACTAACCATATCATTCGACAACAGATTGGGCTTTGTGGGGTCAAATTCATCAATTTTATCTAATATTAAATCATCGGTTATCTTGGCCAACTTATAGTGCTTAAACCCAGACGTATCACCAATTTGTTCCGCCGCCAGTTTAATACGTTTACGAGAAATTTCATCAATGGTCTTAAATCCCTGATTTTCTGCTTCACTACCCGGTTTCACCGCTTCATCCCACTGCACCATGATATATTTACGATTACCACCGTCATCCTTGTTCAACTGCATAACCGCATGCGCCGTAGTCGCCGACCCCGCAAAGAAATCAAGAATTAAAGAATTTTTATACGGACACGCCAACCTTATCATTGTCTTTATATAATCTACAGGTTTAGAATAATCAAAAATTCTGTCTAAACCAAAAAGACGTTTCATTTCCGTATTAGATTTCAAATTGTCTCCAAAAATATCACCAACCCAAAAATCTATCGCTGCCTGCCCTTTATTTATGGCTTCAAATTTATAAACTTTTTTTCTTGGTTTACCATCGCCAGAAGAAGTAAAAACTATTCTACCTTCCGACAAATGTTTTTCAAAAGTTTCCCTAGTACCAAGCCACGTTTCATCAAATACTTTTCCTGTTGGAGTTGTAATAGTATAACGACTCCCACCTTGCCCATTACTTGCACACCACGGGGTTGTTGACCAAGCCCCTAAGGGGTCATTATCTGGATTAGTATAACTATTCAATCTTTTTTCTGACAAACCAACTGTACCAAAAGCATTATCCTGTTTTAATTTGGTTGAATTTCTTGCATACACTAAACAATACTCAGCAACAGTTGCTATCATTTTCGTTGAATCATTTGGTTGATTGCTACGTCTTCTCCATTTTATAATACTCTCAAAATTACTCTCACCAAACACCTCATCACAAAGCATTTTCAAGTTTGCCTGTTCATTATCATCAATACTGATAAATATCACCCCATCGTCCGACAACAGGCGTTTTGCCAATATCAATCGTGGCAACATAAAGGTCAACCATGCCGAATGCGAACACTTGCCATCCAGCGCACGCAAACGCGCCAACTCTGTATCCGAAAACCCTAATTTCTGTTTCAGGTCATCATCCGAAAATTTAAAACTATCCTTGTAAACAAACCCATCAGACCCCGTATTATATGGTGGGTCAATATAAATCATCTTAATCGCACCGGAATACGCATTCACCAGATGTTTTAACGCATCCAAATTATCTCCAGTAATAAATATATTCTGACTGTCCTTATTGTTTTCCTGATTATTCCAGTCATTATCCGGAACCAAGACCGTCTCGCTGGGCAACCCGGTCACAAATTTGGCATAACTCTTACCCACAAAACGTAATTGAAATCCGTCATGAATTTCTTCTTTATCATGAATTGTATTAACAGATTCTTGTATTTCCTTGCGTACCGCCTGTAACCCTTCCCACATATCTCGTTCCTTTTTGTTTCGGAACCCAAATGGAAACACGGCCTAAAAAAAAACAACCGCCAATCAGGAAATTGACGGTCAAGGGCTAGAAAAATCAATACTATCAATGACCCTCACAGTCTTTAAGGGATTTCCCTCTGAACATACACTGCAAGACCCTTGACCATTAAGCAGTCAAGGATGATAACGGCACAAAAAGCACCGAAATACATCGGATTACGATGCTTTCGCACCGGATAGTATTAAGGTTTTTCTAGAACCTTGAACCCAATTCCACCTGAGTTCAAAAAGAACTTTAACAAAAATTATTAAAATTTAACAACAGTAAAATCAATCATCCACTGGTTCTAATCCATAACGCTGTAAATATAAAACCACAGCAGCCATAATTTCTATCGCCCAATCAACAACATCTTCTTCCATTGTCTCGGCTGCAACACCATTTGACATTATATTAACGTGTTTAAAATCACAATATTTATCGTACATTCGCTCAAAATTACCGTTATCCAACCTACCAAACGTTTTTGAAAAAGCTCTAACATATCCCTGTGGGTCTGGCCGCACATAATTAGAATATATCAACGATTTTTTATCAGCATTACTACCATCACGATATTTTAATTTCTCTAAAATTTCTTGATGATTTTCTTTGTCTGTTTTGTCACTTTTTTGTTTTTTTATTATTGAATCACCAACGGGGGCAAATAACTTTAATCCTGATTCATAAGCTTTCCAAACCACTTCCTTACTCAAATCATCCGACCAAGATAATGTTTTAATTAATTGTCCTGCCGCTGAACGTGCTAGATATTTATTTAGATGCCCCAACCGTTCTTTTTCTGTTTGTTTGTCCTTGATATAAC
>JBJEXB010000030.1:0-3298 GCA_051885395.1 Candidatus Enterousia sp.
TGTATTGCAACGCAATTTCAATACGTTTTTCGGTCGGAATGTTTACACCTGCTATACGTGCCATTTTTTACTTTCCTTTTTATTTACTGCGGTGCGCCGTGCGCCCCGTAATTCCATCGCAAAATCAATGTTGATTTATTGATGTATTCTATTTCGTCGCATTATTTTATACAAAATACGGCGAAAGTCAAATCTTGTTTTTGCCCCCACAAAAATCATTAATTGCGGAAACGACCTTTTTTCTGTGTCTTTTTGATAACGCCACCATATTGTTTCGCAACCAAGAAAGACTGAACTTGATTCATTGTATCCAGAATAACACCGGCGACAATTAACACACTGGTACCACCAATTGCCAATGGCATACCTAAATGAGTGTTCAATATAATTGGTACAACGCAGACCACAATCAGATACAAAACACCAATCGCTGTCGTACGTGATACAACATAATCCAAATAATGCACGGTCTGTTCACCAGGACGAACCCCTGGGATATATCCACCTGCATTTTTCAGGTTATTACTTGTTTCTTCGGAATTAAATATAACCGCTGTCTGGAAATATGCAAAGAACGCAATCAATATCGTGTACATAATGATATATGACCACGCACCATAGGTAAAGAATCCCATAATTTGTTGAACCATCAGATTTTCACTTTGTCCCAAGAAACGTTGTATAAACGCTGGCAACATCATGATACTGGCGGCAAATACAGGTCCCATAACACCCGACATATTAACCTTAATCGGCAGATAAGACGCATTTGTATTTACGACACCATTTGCCATAACCTGACGTGGATACAAAATTTGGATACGACGTTGTGCCTGTTCAAAGAATGCAATCAGTGCAACAATACCAACGACAAATCCAACAACCAACGCAATCATTGCTGGTGACATTTGTCCAACAGCCCCCAGACTGAATATCTTTGCGATACCACCTGGAACTTCTGCGATAATACCTGCAAAAATCAACAGTGATGCGCCCTGCCCGATACCACGTGCGGTAATCTGTTCTGCCAACCACATGACGAACACAGTTCCACCAACCAACGCGATAACCGCAGACAGTTCAAATGCAAATCCTGGATTTACAACCGCCGCCACACCATTAACAGGTGCCATCGATTCCAAACCACGGACAACCGCCCAACCTTGGACAACAGCCAACAATACCGCCAGATAACGTGTATATTGGTTAATTTTAATACGTCCAGATTCGCCTTCCTTGCGCAGTTCATTCAATGACTTGCTAGTTGCACTTAACAACTGCAATACGATTGATGCCGAAATGTATGGGAAAATATTTAACGCCAACACCGACATACGTGACAATGAACCGCCCGAGAACATATCGAACATTCCCATCATACCACTGCCCTCGCCTGTAAACAGATGCAATACAGCCGAAGCATTAACACCAGGCAATGGTATAAAAGAGCCGACACGATAAACAATCAGCGCGCCCAATGTGAACAGTACGCGTTTTTGCAAGTCAGTTAAATTTCCAAAAAAGTTCTTTAAGAATTTCATGCGATTTTAAATTTAACCATTAGATTGCATCCAGTTTCCTGGATGCAAAGGTAAAAAATTATTTGTTCTTGATTGTGCCACCAGCTTTGACGATTGCAACTTCTGCTGCTTTGGACCATTTGTCTGCAACAATGTTAACTGCTGTTTTTATTTCGCCCTTTGCCAAGATTTTCAAACCATCATTTGTACGATTGATAATCTTTGCAGCCATCAATGATTCCATTGTAATTGGTGATTTGGCATCAATTTTGCCACTTGCGATGAATTTTTCAATATCACCCAGATTAACTGTTGTATATGCTTTTGCGAATGGATTATTGAAACCAAATTTTGGGAAACGACGCAAAATTGGCATCTGACCACCTTGGAATGTTGCCTGCTTGCGTGAACCACTGCGAGATTTCTGACCTTTGTTACCACGCCCAGATGTTTTACCCATACCTGTTCCGATACCACGACCAACACGTTTTACGTTGCTGCGTGCACCATAATTATCCATCAATGCATTTAATTTCATTTCTTTATTCCTTTTTCCTATGACTATTATATAGTCTTATTTCGCACGCAGACAAGAGGTCTGCGTACTCGGTTCTTTTATTATTTTACAATTTCGACCAAATGTGAAACTTTTGCAACCATTCCACGAACAGATGCCGTATCTTCAACTTCGTTGGTCTTGCCGATGCGTCCCAAACCTAATGCAGCAACAACTTTGCGCTGAGATTCCGGACGACCGATAATGCTTTTTACTTGCTTTACAGTTATTTTAGCCATAATTAACTTCTCCGTTTAGTATAGTGCAAAGTTTTTATTTAACGTCCCCAGCATCAACGTTTTCCATCTTTTTGCCGTCACGACCTGCAATGATTTCCGCAACAGTTTTGCCACGACGTGCAGCCACTGTTTTTGGTGAATTCATTTTCGCAAACGCCAAGAACGCTGCACGAATCATATTATTTGGATTATTTGAACCCTGTGATTTAACAACAACGTCCTGAACGCCCAAGCATTCAAACACTGCACGCAACGCACCACCAGCAATGATACCAGTACCTGGAACTGCGGAACGTACAACCAACTTGCTGGCGCCATATTTTGCAGTGCTGTCATGATGCAATGTACGACCTTCTTTCAAAGGAACACGAATCATCTTTGCTTTTGCTGCCTTGGTTGCCTTTTGCACTGCCGCTTGTACTTCCAGTGCTTTACCTTTACCAAAACCAACTTTACCTGCCTTGTCACCGACCACAACCAATGCCGAGAACGACATATTGCGACCGCCCTTAACAGTCTTTGATACACGGTTGATAGAAACCAATTTATCTACCAAGTTATCCGTCTGTAATTTTTTATCATCAAAACGTGCCATTTATAAACTCCGTTATTCCAGCAATTAAATTCTTACGCCACCTGCGCGGATTGCTTCGCACAGTGCCTTTACGCGTCCATGATAGCGATAACCACCACGATCGAAATAGCAGTTATCAGCAATCTTTGCCTTAACCGCACGTTCAGCAAACGCTTTTCCAACCATTTCGGCGCCTGCAACATTCCAACCTTTGCCTTTGAAATCTTTTTCTTTGCTTGACGCAGAACAAACAGTGTGACCTTTGACATCATCAATTGCCTGGATTTCAATATGACGACCTGAACGGAACACAGACAAACGAATTTTGCCTGGATTCTTTCTTTTTAACGCACTGCGATTTGCCAATGTGCGTCTTTCTTCTGTAGACAAATGTTTCAACATTTTGTTT
>JBJEXB010000031.1:0-17626 GCA_051885395.1 Candidatus Enterousia sp.
CAATAACTTGACTTCTGGTTGCTTTAGAGCTGTAATTGCGTGACGTTAAAAGGAGTTGATATGTCGTATAAAGACAACCTGCCTAAGACGATGGATGAGTTAAAAGCCCTGTCATTTGATGAACGGGCGCGATTGTGGGCAAAATATTCACAATATCCGTTCAAACGGCAAATGCGATCGCTTTGGTATCATATTCAATGTGACAGGTTAAATCTTCGAATTGAACACAAATATCTGGCAAAAATTCGAAAATACAAGGATAACCCAGAACAATGTTTAGATCATGCGTGCCCAAATAAATATAACTTTGTCCCAGGCACAATTTTAACAAGATATTTCAAGGGGATAAAACACCTAGTGTTAGTCAATGATGATGGTAGTTTTACTTATAATGGCGATAAATATTCAACTTTATCAGCGGTAGCAACCAAGATAGCTGGCATGAAAATGTCTGGCAACTTCTTCTTTGGTATAAAAAGCACTTGATTTTATTCAGTTACAATATGCCATGAACCGATTTTATCATGAACTAATTTCAAACCGCGTCCTCTACAAAACGTTTTTAATTTATTTCTAGGAATAAAACCATTATATCTTTCACCCTCAACTTCAGGTTGTATTTTAGCGTTTATCACAATTTTGATTTTGTTTTCGGATTTGTTTATTTCAGCAACAAGCAAATAACACTCTGTTTCTTTGGCAATTTCAATAGTAGAATTTGATATATGAATGTGATTATTATTAGTTCTCACCTTTATTTCTACTTTTTTGCCTTTTTTGGTTTTAGCATCGAACCCATTATTTTGTTTTTCATTAAGATCCAAGTCAAAAGCATATGCTAAAATACATTCGCCTATATCGCCAAGCATATGACCATCGATTGCAAAAGTTTTTTGTACATGTTGACTCATACTGGTTGTTATATCACAAATTTTGACATAATTATCCAATATAGATTTTGCTTGTTTAGCCGTTATTTTTAACCCCATTTTAGCATCCTTTTTATTAGTTTTTTTATTATAACTTGACTTTAGAGACTTTGTAAGCAGTAATTCACATAAGCTAATAAGAGGTCTTACAATGTCAATAATTAAATGTGCCATTTATACGCGTAAGTCAACCGAACACGGATTGAATATGGAATTTAACTCCCTGCAAAACCAGGAAGAATCTTGCAAAGCATATATTGCATCACAGGCATTTAATGGTTGGCAATATTATAAAACTTACAGTGATGCGGCGATTTCTGGTGGGACTATGGAACGGCCTGCATTAAAACAAATGTTGGACGATATGGCGCATGGCTTGGTTAATACCGTGGTGGTTTACAAGGTGGACCGACTGTCGCGTTCTATTCTGGATTTCCATAATATGATGCGGTATTTCAACAAGTATAATGCGAACTTTGTGTCCATAACCCAATCGTTTGACACCAGTACATCTATGGGTAAATTGACATTGAATATGTTGCTGTCGTTCGCTCAATTTGAACGTGAAGTATCAAGTGAACGTGTGCGTGACAAAATCCGTGCATCAAAGGCTAAGGGGTTATGGATGGGTGGTGCACCACGTTTAGGTTATGACCTGATTAACAAAAAGCTGGTAGTAAACCCAACCGAAGCGGAACAAGTACGACACCTATTTGAAAAATATCTGGAAGTGCAATCTGTAAATGATTTAACCGAATATGCAAAACAAAATGGCATATATGGCAAACGATGGGAGACAGCAAAACGACAAATTCGTGGTGGCAATCCTATTGCTAAAATGAGTATGCATCGCATTCTGCGGGATAAAGTTTACATCGGTCAAATTGAAAATAAAAAAGAAGGCACTTTTGCCAAAGGCGAACACGAACCGATTATTTCCACAGAACTATTTAATCGTGTTCAAGTTGCGCTGGCTAATAATGCTAATAATAAATCCCCAAGTACACGTGCCCCCAATATATTGACTGGCAAATTATTTAATCACAATGGCACAAAGTTCATCAACCAAATGACCAGCGGTAAAGGTAAAAGAAAAATTCATTACTATGCAACCAAGGGATTTTATTTGACTGCCGCGTGTGTGGATGAGATTGTTATAAAAACAATAACCAATTTTCTGAACAGTGATATGTCGAATCTGCCCATAAACCTGGCAACTATATTAAAACGAATTGATATAACAAATATGAATTTCGCAGATAAACGCAGTTTAATTCAATCATTGGTTGAGAAAGTTGTGTATTCACAAGAACAATTGATTTATACGCTTACGACCGACGGCACAAAACTGCAACAATTTGTATCTGAAAATTATATGAATCCAAACACAGACAAAATGGAATACATAATTGGCGACAACAACATAACAGTTACAGAAAAAGTATTCCTTCGTAAATATGTTAATACTGTGTATGACCGTGGCAAAAACGGAGTTCTAAATGTCACCGACAACAACCATCTGATTCTAAAAGCTTTTGCCACCGCATGGAAATATCGTGAATTATATGAACGCGAAGGAAACGTTGATAATATAATACGCAACCTGCATACATCTCCACGGCAATTTTATCGATATCTGGACATTGCATACATGAACCCAGACAAGATAAACGAAATCTTGTCCGGGAAATTAAAAATAAATGTTAATGATTTGTTTCAGATTGCGAAAGCAAACCAATTAAACCAGTTTCAAATATGGTTGAAATAGTTTTGAAACATACTCTGAGGTTATATATTCATTCCACTTGTTGAGAATTTTTGATTTTTCATCATCATTGACTGGATTAACATTGTTTATGCCAAAAAGTTGAGAAAGATCATATTGTATTCCATGCATAAAATCCAATATATCTTTATCATCAAATAGCAATTCAGCATCACCCATCAATAAGCTAAACTTATTATACAATGGACGGACAAACTGTGCGTTAATACATTTGATTTCCTTATTATTTAATGCCCACAATTCCGAGTTTGCTTCAAACATTGTATTTCGTACTTCTTTATATATATCAAAACGTTTATTATATAAAAAATCGTCTTTTTTATGTCTGGTTATTCTTAGTTGTTCTGCTGATATTTTATAAGTGAACCAACCTATTATCCCTGTTGTTAAAACCAAAGCACCATTAAATATACAATTTAACACTTCGTGATTTAAATGCCACATTTGTAATCCTTTTTATTTGTATTTTATAGCACACTAAACATAGTTTTTTTGGCCGTTTTTCAAGGAAAAAACGTGTGAAACTGGCGGGGCTGTGGGACATTCCTGACGGTTTTGCTGTACTATGTTTGCAAAACCTACTCATTGTCGAACCCACGCCACTGTCGTGGCTTTACCGGGTTCGAACCCCTATTTCGGCACAAAAATAAAACGCCCAATTTGGACGTTTGATTTTTCTGGCGGAGACGAAGGGATTCGAACCCTTGATACCGTTGCCGGTATACCACATTTCCAATGTGGCGCACTAGACCAACTATGCGACGTCTCCCGATACTATTATTCTTCGATGCTTTCGGCAGATTCGCCAACTGGTTCATCTGACAATGCGCTTTCCAATTCTGCATCTATTTCACGCAGTAATGGATCTTCGCTGGAAACTTCCAGACCTGTATCTTCGGCACTGGCAATTGGTGCTTCTTTGTATGACTGGACAAATTCATGACGAATGTTATCAACATCTAATTTGCCACTGGCTATTTCGCGCAAGGCAACCACTGTTAATTTATCATCGTCTTTATCAACCACTGGTGCCGCACCACCATTCAAGTCGCGAACACGCTGTGATGCCAACATTCCTAACTCATAACGGCTTTCCACAAATGGTAAAGTGTCTGAATTCGTCGTACGTGCCATTATCAAATCCTTTGTTGAAATCGTTTGTAACTAGGTTATAATGCATCAAGGTGGGCAAAAATGCAAGCAGAAAATATAAAAACTGGGATTAAATCATTATCTTTTGGATGTCGCCTGAATGCGTTAGAGGTAGAAAAAATACAACGCATGCTGTCAGGCATCACAGATGTTGCAATTATCATAAATACTTGCGCTGTAACGGGCGAAGCCGAACGCCAATGCGGTCAGACCGTTCGGCGCACAGCACGCGAAAATCCGAATGCACCTATCTTTGTAACGGGGTGCGCTGCAACACGCAATCCAGAATTATTTACCAATATTCCAAATACATTTGTTATTCAAAATTCTGAAAAATTGCAGATTAATGCGTATATAAAAGCCTTAAAATCATCAAACTTTCAGATAAAGTCGCCAACAATTGATAAATTTGAACATACCGCCCCAAAATTATCCAAGAAATTTATCCAGGTTCAAAATGGGTGCAATCATAAATGTACATATTGTGTGACGCGACTGTTGCGCGGACCTGCTGTATCATTTGACTATAACGATATTTTACAAGACGCACGCGCCGCGATCCAAGACGGATTTTCCGAAATTGTTTTAACAGGTGTTGATATTGCGTCATATGCACGCGACAATCGATTAATATCAGATGTGTGTGGTGCCCTGTTACGTGATGCAGATGGAATAAAGCGTTTTCGATTGTCGTCTATGGACCCTGCATCGCCACAATTATATAATATTATTGATATGATGCATAATGATGCACGTATGTTGGGGCATTTACACCTGTCAATGCAATCGGGATCCAACACGATATTAAAGTCAATGTTACGCCGTCATAATGCGGATATGGTGCGAAACTTGGTTGAATATGCTGGGGATGACATTACATTCAGTTGGGACATTATATGCGGTTTTCCTGGCGAAACAGACGAACTGTTCAACGAAACGCTGGATTTAATACATCAATTGCGCCCTATTCGCATACACGCGTTTCCATTTTCGCCACGTCCTGGGACGGTTGCTGCTGAATTACCGCACCAAGTTGACCGTGCCATATCCAAAGAACGCGTAAAAATCATAACAGACGCAGCGCATCAAAACCTGCACGAATTTATGAGTCGCCAGATTGGAAAGACGGTTCAGGTATTAGTCGAAGAAAATAATTTGGCACGCGATCCACATGACATAGATGTCAAAATTGACGGATGTCGTGTTGCGACACGAACTGTATGTGACGTAATTCTGACTGATATCAATGGGGACGAATTTATTGGCAAAATAAAATAAAAATCTGTTGTCAATATGCTGACAAAGTTGCTATGATTCAAAACATGAAAAAGAATTTATTTACACTGTTTACTATGCTGGTTATGGGCGTGGCAAATGCTGCCCCAGGTACTGATTTTACGACCAAGGCAAAATCTGCATTTCTGATTGATTATGATTCAGGGACGGAAATTGTTTCTAAGAATGCAGACACGCTAATGCCACCATCATCAATGATAAAATTGATGACTTTGGCTGTCCTGTTTGACGAGGTGAAGGCTGGACGCCTGACACTGGATGACAGATTGCCTGTATCTGAAAACGCCGATTATCAGAATCCTTTGTGGTACCCTGCCAGCAAGATTTGTCTGTCTGCAGGACAATCAATCACAGTACGCGACACTATATTAGGTCTGATTGTATTATCAGGCGGTGATGCATCGGTTGTTGTTGCTGAAAAACTGGCTGGAACAGAAGCAAAGTTTACAGATTTAATGACACAGAAAGCACGCGCGATTGGTATGACACAATCAACATTTGGAAATGCATCTGGATTACCAAACCCAAACAATTTAATGACCAGTCGTGAACTTGCAACATTGGCGACACATATTATTGCGGATTATCCTGATATTTATCCAATGTTTGGGACAAAGCGTTTTGAATTTTCAGAACATCAATCTGATTGGTGCCGTGAATGGGGACGTACACATACGGTAAACTATAATAAATTATTATTCATTATGCCTGGGGCTGACGGATTAAAGACGGGTCATACCAGTGACGGTGGATATGGTATGGTTGCCAGCAGTATCGTTGGTGGTCGTCGATTGATTGGCGTTATAAATGGATTTAATGGCAAGGGTCATGATGCACTGGCGCAGGAGATGAAAAAATTATTAAATCACGGGTACGCAACAACATTCAGCAAAGTATTTTATCGTCCAGGGGACGCGGTTACGGAAATTCCTGTTTGGTATGGTCGCCAGAAAACCGTTACAGCAACTGTTGATAAAACATTTGCGATTACATTACCAAAATCTGATAATTTATCAGATGTACGCGTGCTGGCACGTTTTGACGACCCGTTACCTGCCCCTGTTACGCAAGGCGACGTTATCGGGGAAATATTTGCAGAACAAAATGGTCGCGTAATCGCACGTGGTAATTTAGTTGCGGCAAACCGTGTTAACAAAACACAATTCTTTGGACGCGTAATCAGAAACATTAGTGTAATATTCGGGGGTAAATAATCCGCATCATGGCACCAAAGAAATCTGCATCTTCGTATAATTTTCCACACCCAATGGATAATGATGTGCTGGTTGGTCACAGTGACGTTATGCGCGATTTTATGAATGCATGGGCGGCGCGTGATACGCACCCTATTCATCCGGTGTGGATGCTGACGGGACCGCGCGGTATTGGCAAGGCAACACTGGCATACAAAATTGCAAAAATGGTATATGGCAATGTTGGCGATTTCTTTATCGTTGATTTGGAACGCAATGTTGACAAAGACGGCAAAACCAAAAGCGACGGCAAACAAATATCTGTGTATACTGTACGTGGTATAATTGAACGCATGCAGATGTCATCTATGTCGGGCGAATGGCGCGTTGTATTAATTGATTCCGTTGATGAATTAAGTGTTGCAGCATCAAATGCCATACTGAAATTACTGGAAGAACCACCTGCGAAAACATTATTCTTGATGGTGGTGCATCAATTGGCGAACGTTTTACCAACAGTTCGTTCACGCGCACGTGTTGAAAAAATGCGTCCGTTAACGATATCAGAGTTACGGGAACTGTGTGTAAAATTCATCCCTGACGAAGATATCAGCACAGAAATGTTGCAGTTATCAAACGGCAGTTTTGGACGTATTGCAAACCTGAAAAAGACTGGTGGCGACGTAATATACGACGAATTAATGGAATTATTACGTAATCCGCGCACAAATTCGTCAGACGTAATGGCAATTGCCCAGAAAATCGCACCATTTCCTGAATTGCACGGAATTTTACTGGATGCGATTGCGAAACTGGGGCTGGCGGATTTATATCCGATTGCGACACATGCGTTGGCGGATATAAAAAATGTCTATCTGGAACCAGAGGTCGGTATTTTCAAAATAATTACCGAAATACGCAAATGTTTATAGATACCCACTGTCATTTAACAGACCGCCTGTGTTCTGGCGACAATGTTGATGCTGTCATTGCACGCGCGTTTGACGCAGGGGTAACGCACATTATTTGCCCAACCGCAGATCCAGAAGATATACAGGGCGCGTTGGCGTTGGCAAATTCACATGATAATATATTTTGCACGATTGGCATTCATCCTGAACACGCTGGCAGTGACATTGAAAATTTATTAACAGACGATATTTTATCCAATCCGCGCGTTGTCGGGGTTGGTGAAATCGGACTGGATTATCATTATGGCGATGAAAATCGACTGGCACAGATTGATATGTTTTTGCGTCAAATTGAAATTGCAAAGCGGCATAAATTACCTGTTGCGATACATACACGCGATGCAGAATATGACACGGCGGAAATACTGCGTGGGGATGTTGGTGGTGTGATGCATTGTTTTACCAGTTCATGGGATTTGGCAAAAAAAATGTTGGACCGTGGATTTTATTTTTCTGCCAGTGGAATTTTAACCTTTAAAAACGCAGACGATGTTCGTGAAACTTTTCGCAAGGTTCCAAACAATCGCATTGTTATTGAAACAGATTCACCATATTGTGCGCCGGTGCCACATCGTGGGCAACCGTGCGAGCCTGCATTTGTCATTGATACCGCACGCGTACTGGCAGAAATCAAAGGCTTGCATTTGAATGATTTAGAATCTATACTTGCACAAAACACATCAGATTTATATCCAAAATGGCACGTCAATTAATAAAATTTGGTCAGGTTTCTGAAAATCGCAAGGCGCGATTTAATTACTCTATCGAAGACACGATAGAGGCTGGCATTGCATTAACAGGTGCAGAAATAAAATCAATTCGCTATGGATTGGTTACAATTGTTGACGGGTTCGTTCAACGTCGTGGCGACAATCTGTTTTTGGCAGGTGTTGAAATTCAAAAATTACCAACTGCCGCGCGTATTGTGAACTTTGACGAACGTCGTTCACGCCAATTGCTATTGCATCGCAATCAAATGAACCGTTTAATTGGCAAATTGCAGGAAAAAGGCGCAACAATCGTACCATTAAAATTGTACTTTAATAATCGTGGTCGATTGAAAGTATTGCTGGGCGTTGGATATGGCAAGAATAAGGTTGATAAACGCGAAACCATTAAACAACGCGAATGGGATAAAAACAAAGCCCGTCTGTTAAAGGGATAAATTCACTGAATAATATGAATAATGCAGAAATATTTGTTTCTGATGATTAATTAAAACCGCCCCCAACTGGGGGCGCATTTTTTATTTTTGTTCGTGCAATGTTATTCTGCCAGTGTACCGACAGACATTGTGATACGGCGGATACCACTGCTGATGGATTTTTCTTTGTTAATTTTTGCCTTTAATATTTCGCCTGTGTGATAAATATGCGTTCCACCACATAATTCACACGACACGTCGCCCGCGCTAATAACTTTTACCATATCACCATATTTTTCACCAAACAGCGCCATCGCGCCACGTGATTTGGCATCATCAATTGACATTTCTTCGTGTTTTACATCCATATCGGCGTTTATCCACGAATTTACCAATTCTTCGACAGCGGTCTTTTCTTCTGCGGTCATTGCACGACCAAAACTGAAATCGAAACGGACAGAATCTGGCGATACTTTGGAACCACGCTGGGCAACATCGTCATTCAGCACGCGTTGTAATGCCGCCTGTAACAGGTGGGTTGCCGTATGCGCGCGCGCCGTCTGTTGACGGATTGCGGTGTTAATCTTGGTCTGGACCACATCACCCACAGACAGGGGCGCAGTCAATGTTCCCTTGTGTATCACAACATGGTCGGCACGCGCAGCCTCAGCCACAGTCATAACAGTTTGACCATCCCGTGTTATTTCGCCACTGTCACCGACCTGACCACCCTGGGTACCATAAAAGTTCGTTTTATCCAGCGCAACTTCAACTGCATCACCTGCATTTGCAGATTCGATAAATTCGCCATCGCGCAATATTGCCAAAACTTTGGATGTCATATCTGCGTTTGGTGCATATTTCGAACTGTCATCTGTTGGGTTCAAATTCTGGGATTCCCACAATGTTTTTGTACCCTTGGTATTGGCACGTGAACGTTCTTTCTGTTCAGCCATTGATTTTTCAAATCCTGCAACATCTACGTCCATGCCACGGTCGCGCAAAATCATCTGGGTCAAATCCAATGGGAATCCATACGTATCAAATAATTTAAACGCAACGTCCCCTGGCAATACTTTATTATTCAATTTTGGCAGTTCTGCATCCAGCAATTTCATACCGTTTTGCAACATATCTGCAAACGCATTTTCTTCGTTTTGAATGATTTCAACAACACGTTTTTCTTCACGTGCCAATTCTGGATATGCTTCACCCATTTCTGTAATCAATGCAGGATACAATTTAGACAGCAACTGTCCACGATGTCCCAAAATCTGACCATGGCGCATTGCGCGGCGCAATATGCGACGAATTACATAACCACGGTCTGTATTTGATGGAATAACACCATCGGCGATTGAAAATCCAACCGCGCGCAGGTGGTCGGCGATAACCTTGAATGAAGCGACGTTTTCATCAGTCTTTTTAACGCCTGTAATATCTTCGGTGGCAGAAATCAAATTACGGAACAAGTCTGTATCATAATTATCCATCTTGCCCTGCAACATCGCAGCCCAGCGTTCCAATCCACCGCCTGTATCAACGTTCTGTTTTGGCAGTGGGGTCAAATTACCATTCGCATCGCGGTCAAACTGCATAAATACATCATTCCAGATTTCAACCCAGCGGTCATCTTCGTTTGCGATGTCGCCACCAAAATCATAGAACATTTCTGTACATGGGCCGCATGGTCCTGTCTCCCCTGCTGACCACCAGTTATCTTTGTTCCCCAGGCGGATTGCTTCTTTGCCTGCAATTTTACGCCACAGTTCGGTTGATTCTTCATCTGATACGTGGGTGGTAACGCGAATTTTATTTGGGTCCAGTTTTAAAACCTGAGTCAATAATTCCCATGACATTTCAATGGCACCAGCCTTGAAATAATCACCAAAAGACCAATTACCCAACATTTCAAAGAATGTATGATGACGGCCATCAAATCCAACTTCGTCCAGGTCATTATGTTTACCACCTGCGCGGATACATTTTTGAACATCGGCAACACGTGGTGCAAATGCAGGTTCTGCGCCTTGTAATATCCCCTTCCATGGAACCATACCTGCAACCGTAAATAATAACGTCGGGTCGTTCGGTATCAGTGATGCAGATGGTACGATTTTATGACCTTTGGATTCAAAGTAGTCTAAAAACAGTTTGCGTATTTCATTATATGTCATTGTTTAAAAGTCCCTATTGTTTTTGTGCAATTTTAAATATATTGCATTGCACTTGCAATCAGTTATTTCGTTTTTTTTTTATTTTATTATTCAGTATCTGTATCGCCCCGCAGGGCTGCTGCCAGAACTGCATCATAGCGTGCAATTGCATCTGAATATGCGCTTTGACATGCGGCGCCACGAATAATTGTGCGACCGTACTTTGTTGTCGCGTGGTCCAGATTACACATAATGTAATTTACTGTATCCATATATATTGGTGATGCAGATGCGTTCTGGCTGCGGGCAAATGTATTTACCATTGACCACATTATCGCATCAAATGGCGGACAGAAATCCAGACTATCATCTATTTCTTGAAATTTATCAACATTCGGCATAATTGCGTCACGCAATCCACTCATTACCCCCATGCGAACAGGAACCCCACAAATACCAGTATATGGACGGATTAAAACGATATTTTCACCGTCAGGGACACAATTTTCAGGATTATTTATTGCTGTCAATAAATCCCCGACACGACGACGCAAAGACATCGCATTTTGCATTACTGCAAACACGTCAGTCCCCACCGATGGGATATCAACATTAACCAATATATCATTATCATTTACGAATAAAATCCACTGTGGATTTATCGACATTTTATCAACAGCATTAATAATTGCCATACGCGCACGCAGAACGCCAATATTTTCTGTTCCGTTTATTACACGTAACCGTCCGCGATATCCCAATCGACGAATATCACGACGCGATACAGTTGTTGTTGGATTATCATTATATACCACCAGATAAAACCGCCCATTCAGGCGTGACAATGCCGGCACAGACAGGCGCAACATATCATTATTAAACGTCGTTAATCCGACAACAAGGTCAATATTTCTGGTGAACATAGCATAATAAATTTTAAATCAATTTTCTGAAATTGCAATCTGTTAATTATTTATGATATAATATAAAGTGATACAGAGAGATTATTCACATGAAGCCATCAATGATATTTGCAATCGTAATGTTGACCGCAATTGTTTTGATTGTGTCGTTTGGGCTGCAATTATCACCGACAGCACCGTTGCCATTACCAGAAACGGTTGACCCAGGTACTGTATTATATGTATGCCCTGCTGCCAGCCAGACATGGGATTCAATTGCAAAGGCAATGCACGGATTGGTACGTCCAATTACAATCGGCTTCTTTTTCGCAGGGATGATTTTGTTATTTGTGTGGGGCTGGGCATTGTACCAAAATCTGTTAAAGGATAAATTTGATAAATCCAGTTTTACAAATCCATGGGGATTTACAAAGTTTCTATTTTGGGCGATGGTAATTGTGATAATAATCGTGGCAACACCAAATCACTTTAAAACCGTGCATATCACGGGTTATGCTGGCGATTACATACTGTGCGAAAACAATACGCCAGAGGCACGCGCAGTACCTGCAAACCTTGTAACACGCTGATTTACAGTATTTGCATAAAATTGTCAAGAATATAAATTTTTCGCAAAAATTAAATATAGTCTTGACTTAAAGGGCGGAATTCTCTACGATTCGGATAAGCAGTACGGGCAATGTCCTTGGAATACAGGGGTTGCAGAAAGTTGCAGTCATGTCGGGCGCAGAAAACTGGTCTGACAGATTTCAAAGACATTGCACGGGCTGCAGGGACACCTTGTATAAATTTATGAAAGGAGAAACACATGAACAAACAGCAATTGATCGAAGCCATCGCAAATGATGTAGAAGTTACAAAAGCAACTGCAGCAGCATGCTTGGATTCTTTCATCAACACAGTTACCAAAGTTCTGAAAAAGAAAGGCGAAGTTCGCTTGGTCGGTTTTGGCACATTCACAACAGCAAAACGCAAAGCAACAACTGGTCGTAACCCACAGACAGGCGCTGCAATCAAAATTCCAGCATCTGTTCAGCCAAAGTTCAAACCAGGTAAAGCTTTGAAAGACACTTTGAACTAAATCGTTTGATTTGTGTTTAAATAAAAATCCCCCAGTTGGGGGATTTTTTTAGTGTGCAGAGTGCGGATAAAATTTCTAATATCGCATGCCACATTGTGATAAATAGGATAAATTAAGCCTTTTGTTCATTTTTTTCACTTTACTTAAAAAATAATATTGAATACAATCACACTGTAAACATAAAAAGGAAGGATTATGCCAACAAAAACAACAAAAAAATCAACCACAAAAGCAACAACTGCTAAAAAGCCTGTTGCAAAGAAAGTTGTACAAACAAAGAAAGAAAAAGTTACAAAAAACGCAACAAAATCTGCACCAAAGGCAGTCAAGGCAGCAAACGTTGCAACACCATATATGGAATCTGTACATGATTGCAAATGTGGCGCAAATTGTCATTGTGGTGACAACTGCAACTGTGGTGCGAACTGCAAATGCAGTGGCGGCAAATTTGGTCGTTTCGTAAAAAAATTAATCATCGCATTGATTTTGTTGGCGTTGGGTTTTGCGGCTGCAAAAATTTGCTGCTGCGACAAGGGTATGCGCGGTCCACACGTTGTTTTTGCAGACAACGGTTGCATGGTCGAAGAATCTGTAAAATGTCCAAAGTTATTGGAATTATTGCCTGCAATGGACATTAACCAAGATGGTTGCATCACACGTGATGAATACCGCGAAATCAAGCATCAAATGTTCGAACAGGCACGTGATGCGTCTGATGAATCTGTTGAAATATCAGATGACGCAGAATAATAAACATTGTTCTTCTGTTTGCGCCGCCTAAATGGGTGGCGTTTTTATTTGCTTGCTTTCATTACAAAATGCAGTATCATTATAGGCTGAGAGAACCATTCCGTCGCAAATTCGCGACAGAATTACCCCCTGATGAATTTATTAGAATCATAAACCACGTGGGGTACATGTCGGCGGTGTCGCAGATTCACTACAAATAAAGTTCGACTTTATTGGCAATGGATTTTGCGACGCTGCCATAACAGAAACATAAAAAAAAGGATACTAAATGGTAAGATTACATAATCACGCAGCCGATGAAGCACAGGCTGCACAGAAAAGCGCAGCGCAAAAACCTGCGGAACGCGCACCTCGCAAGCGTGGTAACGCGCCAAAGGCACCTGTAAAAATCGCAGACAAGCCACAACATGAAAACGATAAAAACGACGAAAAATTGTACTTTATGGCACTGGGCGGTTTGGAACACGTCGGTCAAAATATGTATGTTTATAAGTACAAGGGTAAATACCTGGTTGTGGATTGCGGTATGGGTTTCTTGGAAGAAGAAATCGGTGCTGGTGACGTTCAATACTGCGACACAACATGGTTGGAAAAACGTAAAAAAGACGTTGTTGGATTCGTTATAACCCACGGTCACGAAGACCATATCGGCGCATTAAAATACATCTGGCCAAAGTTCAGAAAGCCGATTTATTGTACACGTTTCCCAGCTGAAATTCTGCGTCAGACATTTGCAGGAATCGAATTGGATTTTAATCCAAAGAAAGACATCATTGAATTTGACTATCATGGCGCAACCTTAGATTTGGCACCATTTGAAGTTGAAACTTTCCACGTAACCCATTCAATCCCAGAAGCACAAATGCTAATTATTAAAACAGGTGCTGGCAAAGTATTGCATACTGGGGACTGGACATTTAATGATGATAATCCTGTTGAAATCCCAACAGATTTTGCGCGCCTGCGTGAAATTGGTTCTGATCCAAAATTGCTGGCATGTATGTGTGATTCAACATCTGCATCACGCCAGGAAAAACAGACCACAGAAACCCAGGTTCGTGATACGTTTACTGAATTAATGAAAAACGCCCCAGGACGCGTAATTGTGACGGGGTATTCACGTTCAATTGCACGTATGAAAATGTTTGCAGATGCCGCACACGCAGCAGGTCGCGTTGCCGCAATCAAAGAACGCAGTAACCCAAATCCTGTGCCATACGTTGGATTGCCTGAATTCCGCGAAATGGGTATGGAAATGGGATATTTGAACCGCGACGATGTATATCTGCACAGTGAAATTCGCGACCTGCCCGCGGAAAAGCAGGCTATATTCCTGACAGGTTCCCAGGGCGAACAATTTGCAATGTTAACCCGTCTGTGTCGCGGTCACGTAAAAGAAATGAAATTAATGCCAACAGATACAATTTTGTTCAGTTCTATTATTATCCCTGGACGTGAACAAGATGTTTCATATCTGTATAACAAATTGGCACGTATGGGTATCAAAACACACACGATATTTGATACAGACCACCTGCACGCCAGTGGTCACGCTGGACGTCCAGAATTGGAACGTTTCTATGACTTGGTTCATCCACAGGTATCGGTTCCAATGCACGGCGATTACATCAACGAAATGTTGAACGGTAAAATGGCAATGGAACGTGGTGGTGCAAAATACATGATGGTTGTACACAATGGCGAAATGATTGCCTTATCCGATGGCGAGGCACCATACATATCAGAAACCATTGAAACGGGCTTTGTTGTTATGGAAGGTGAAACCGAACGCAGTGCCGACGACCAGGTATATAAGAACCGTCGTAAAATCGCAACAAACGGTGCAATATTTGTAACGTTGCCAGTGGATAAACGCGGATTCTTGAAAGGCACGCCAGAGGTTTCCAGTGCAGGAATCTTTGAAACTGATGACACAGGATTTATGAAACGCCAGATTCAAATTGAAATCGTAAAAGCGATTGATGCGTTAACAAAGACAGAACGCAAAGACCGCAATAATCTGACGCGTGCTGTCCAGATTGCATCAAACAAGGTTGTACGTGCGTCCCTGGGGGCAGATAAAAAGCCACAATACAGCGTACACTTTATCCAGAAATAACATCGCCCCCAAATGGGGGCTTTTTTTTAATCCGATGTATGTCCCATTGGATGCGCGTTTTCATATACAGACATAATATCTGCCATATTTACGCGCGTATATAGTTGTGTTGTGGATAATGATGAATGCCCCAGTAATTCTTGTAATGAACGCAAATCTGCGCCGCCTGACAATAATGATGTCGCAAATGTATGGCGTAATGCATGGGGCGTTACATAATCAGGTAACTGTAAATAATTACGCAGATGTTCAATAACTTTTTGTGCCATACGTGGCGACATTGGCAAACCACGGACACTGCGAAATACAGGCGATGCAATATCCCTGTCAAATGGGCAAATTGATATGTATTTGTCCATTTCAGTCCATACCGCTGGCAAAACAGGAATTATGCGTTCTTTGTTGCCCTTGCCTATTATACGCAGGCAATCAGGATGCGCGGCAATATCACGATGCGTTAATGATAATGCTTCGGATATACGCAGACCACAGCCAAATATCAATATAACCAACGCCCAATCACGTGCCGCAATCCACGGCGTATCAGATTCTGTGTCAACTATCGCTGTATGAATATCGTTAACATCAGAAACGTCTATTGCTTTGGATAATTTGCGCGGTATGCGCGGTGCAGAAATCAATCCAATAGATTCATTTTTTATATTGCACTGCCTGGATAAAAATCGATAAAAACCGCGCAACGATGATAATGCACGCGCGGTTGATTTTGCTGTTAAATTGCGACGCTGGCGTGCCGCCAGCCATGCACGAAAGCACAATGTATCTGCACGTGCCAAATCAGACGGCATAACATTTGTGCCACTGTATTCATTATAAAACGCGATAAAATCACGGATGTCGGTTTCATACGCATCTGCGGTGTGTGGCGAATAATGCTTTACATCCAACAGATAACGTACAAAATCAACAATCAAATTATTCATTTCTTATTTAATTTCAAATACAGCAGATACAGAAACGGATACTTCGGTATCTTTGGAAACAATGCTGCCGGTGGCCATATCCATTGTACTTTCAGCCATTGCCATCTTTGCAGACGCACGCAGGAAATTTGACGCACGTGGCTGATACATCTGTGATGATGCAACATCGTATGATACACTTAACATTTTGCCTGCACGGTCACCGTCACCTGCTGCCAATGCGTTTGCACGCGCGCGCGCATTTTCAACAGCCACGCCCAAGCATTTTTCCAATATTGGTTTCATAGCCTGGTTGCTGGTGTACATACGCAGATTTTCTGTAAATACGTTTGGTGTACCTGCAAAGCGAGACAGAATCTGTTCGATTTTTTCCATATTGTCCGCAGACACTTCAATAGCGATGGTTGTTTCAATGCCCAATGTTTCAGATTTCTGTAACGTATGATTCCATTCTGTTTTTTCATACGAATTGAATTCTGTCGTCTGCATTTCGACATCTTGGGTCTTTAAATATTCTGTTATTCCTGCAATCTGGTTTTTTGCCTTTTTCATAGAAACGGCGGCAGATTTATCCAATGTTGTTACACGCAATGTGATTGCGGTTCTGTCCTTGGGCGCGGTTGTCAAACATTCACCAGATACCGCGATTGTACGTGGATTGTTGTCATTGCTAAACGCACCAAATGCCCATATAATCAAACAAAATACAATCGCAATTGACGCAGCTGCAAATAAAGTTTTTTTCATTTTTCTTTCTCCTTTCCTTGTTATTTATCCCAGCATTGCGTGCTTTACACGTGCCAACACATCTGACGCAACCACGCGCGCACGTGTGGCACCATCCGCCAAAACAGCATCCAATTCCGCAGGATGCGCCATCAATCGTTCGTATTCCATACGTGCAGACGACAATACAGAATCTATTTTTTCAAACAATATTGTCTTTGCCGTGCCGTAACCCATACCACCAGCGGTAAATTTATCGCGCAATTCCGCAATTTCTGCGTCGGACGCAAAGTTTTGATACAATTGGAATATCGTTGATGTATCAGGGTCTTTTGGTTCATCGGGCGTCTTGGAATCCGTGATGATACGCATTATTTTCTTTTTTAATTCTGGTGCAGGCGCAAATAATGGAATTACGTTATCATAAGACTTGCTCATCTTGCGTCCATCTAATCC
>JBJEXB010000032.1:0-3252 GCA_051885395.1 Candidatus Enterousia sp.
GATAAATGTAACTGTAACTTATGCAAATTTCAGTAATACCAGCGCAAGACTAGAAAACAAAATCGACATTACAAAGAATCTATCAACAATTTTGGTTTCTGTCCAGCCCAGTTCTTCGAAATGATGATGCAGTGGCGCACGCAAGAATACACGACGACCAGTACCTGTAATTTTACGTGTTGCCTTGAAATACATTGTTTGAATAAATGATGACAGCAAAATCAAAACCATCATACCTGCCGCAACGCCCATAACAATTTCTGATTTTAACAGCATTGCAACAGTACCCATAAATCCGCCCAATGCCAGTGACCCAACATCCCCCATAAATATTGATGCAGGCTTTGCGTTATACCACAAAAATCCCAGAACTGCGCCAAATGCTGCCCCCAGTACAGCGTACAAACCACTGGCTGTTGGCAGGAACATCACCGTATCCATAAATCCAATACGTGTCGCGCCATACAATGCAACCACCAATACGACCAATACTGGCATATATAATTTTGCCAACATTCCGTCCAATCCGTCTGTTATATTCGTCGCATTTGCAGACCCACATATTACAAAGTATGCAAACACATAATATAATATCCCCAGTGGCAAAATAATTCCTGCCCCCAGTGCCAATGATAATTCTGGAATATATGGTGGCATTGTACGATTTATTAAATATGCCAAGATTACGACACAAACGCCTTCGATGACCAGACGCGTCATTGGCGACAATCCATTTGACGCTTTCTTGGACTGGCTGGTAACCTTTTTATAATCATCGACGAATCCGATTAACCCAAACATTACCAATGCCAACAATGCAATCCAACCTGTTGGATTATGCAATGGCATGAACAGGATACTTGGGATAATTATTGCCAACAGCACCAGGATTCCGCCCATTGTTGGGGTCCCTGCCTTTTGCTGATGCGAAAGTGGCACATTTTCACTGATTGGCTGACCCTTTTTCTGAATACGACGCATCGCAGATATAAACGGTCGCCCAAACAGCAGCATTATTAAAAACGCCAATCCAAAACCTGCGGCAAATTGGGTCCAACCACTGGCAAAAAACGTTACGGAACGCGCCAGAAAAAAATCAGTCAGCATAAAAAACTCCTTTTCTTATGCTGACATTTTATCACAAGATTTATGGAAAATAAATCTTATTTAACGGTGCATGCAATTGGTTCTTCGTCATTTAAAAACAAAGTCCAATCGTCGCCTTTGCCCCACAGGGTTACATCTGTATCATTCAAAACGCCAACATATCGCGCACCAGATGCAGAAACAGCGATATCCATATCCAATGCATCACCGTTTATAACTGCGTGCATTTTTGAACCCTGGTCCGAAAAAGTCATTTCAACATCATATTTTCCGCATTGTCTGACAATAACATCACCATCATCAGATTTACCGTCACAACCACACAATGCGACACACCCCAGCATCAAAAACAGATATTTTTTCATGAATAATCCCCCGTCATTCAAATAATTTAATAACAGGGGATATTATATCACAAATTTCATATAAATAAAATTAAAATACGCCACCAACAACCGCGCCTGTCGCCGATTTACGTTGCGCGCTGGGTGCAGGATTTGGCGATTGACCTGGCTTAAACGCTTCGGTAATAATCATACCATTTGGGTCGGCAGATGCTGCCGCGCCACTGCGACGATTTACACGAACAAAGCGCATACCGTCAGGAACTGCAAATGGCTGATTTTTTGCATCCGCAAGTGCCACCGTCATAAACTGGGCAAACGCGCGCGCCGCCATGTGAGAACCTGCCCCCTTGCCCAACGGTTTCGGCGTATCATACCCCAGATACACGCCTGCGATTATATTTTTTGAAAATCCGATAAACCATACATCTTTGACATCGTTGGTTGTACCAGTCTTGCCAGCGATGGTATGACCAGGCACCTGTGCCTGACGCCCTGTGCCGCGTTCAACCGCGCCCTGTAAAATTGATACAATTTGATACAGACTTTGTTCATCAGACAATGGTTCGGATGCATCGTCCGCGGTGGGTGGTAACAAATCAGATTCCCATTCAATCATTTGAGTTTTTTCACCGTTCAAGACACGACCGTAACGGTCTTCGATATAGTCAACTAATTTTGGTTGTACGACATGTCCACCATTTACAAATGCTGCATATCCAGATACCAGACGCGCCAAGGTTGTTTCCCCAGACCCCAATGCCATTGACAGGTTTATATTCTGCATATCAGATGGATATACGCCGAAACGTTGTGCAACCTCTATCGCGTTTTGGGCGCCAATCTGTTCAACCAAACGCACGGTCGTCACATTACGTGATGTTTCCAACGACAGGCGCAATGGTACATCACCCAAGAATTTTTTATCATAATTTTCCGGTTTCCATTGCGTATTATTTTCACGCCATCCGACAATTGGCGCATCCAGCAACAAATGTTCAGGCGACATTCCGCGTTCCAATGCAGCCAGATATACAAACGGTTTTATCGTTGACCCAACCTGGCGCATTGCCTGGGTTGCGCGGTTGAACGAACTGTCTGCAAATGAACGACCGCCAGCCATTGCCAAAACACGACCAGTATATGGGTTCATTGCGATTATTGCGCCCTGTAATTTTTCTGTGCGACCCTGATTATATGCATCCAATGCATCATTTAATGCGGCAGACGCAGCACGTTGTAATTCTGGGACAATTGTTGTTTTAATGTACAGTCCTTGGTTATATAGCGTTTCACGACCAATCGTTTCCAGTAATTGGCGACGCACATCTTCGGCAAAGTACTGATATTCTGGTTCCATTTGCGCGGTAAAGCCACTGTTGATATTCAATTCTTCGCTGGCTGCGGCATCCGCTTCTGACTGTGTGATATATCCTTCTTCGACCATACGGCGCAAGACATAATTACGACGTTCAACCGCACGTGCGCGGTCATTTGGTGCCTTGGGCAGGGATGCCAAAAACGCACATTCTGCCAATGTTAACTCAGAAACAGGCTTATTAAAATACATCAATGCCGCAGACCCAACGCCATACGCACGCGCACCAAGGAAAATCTGATTCAAATACAGGGTTAAAATATGCTGCTTTGAAAATGTACGTTCCAAGCGCAGGGCTAATATCGCCTCTTTTATTTTACGGGATAATGTTCGTTCAGATGTCAAAAAGAAATTCTTTGCCACCTGCTGTGTGATGGTTGATGCGCCAGAAAAACGCGTATCAAATCCCATAAAGCGCATTGC
>JBJEXB010000033.1:0-3241 GCA_051885395.1 Candidatus Enterousia sp.
CACTGAAAATCTTGCGCTCGCCATCCCAGATTATATTTGATGAATCCTGGCGATATGGGCACGCTACGACATCTGATACAGAAATGTTATCAGGTAAATTTTCAATTTGCGTATTTAAAACGTTTGCCCGTGCGGTGTCAAAAATCGCAGAACGGTCACCTGGTAAAATTGGGTCGTGTTTAGAACACGCTGTAACTAATACTAAACACGATACGGCAAACGCAAACTTTCGCATAATATCCCCCATGCCTTTTTTATCGTAATGTCTGGGCAGTGGCAGAAATCGTCGCAGGTGCATCACTGTCATTTATGATTTTATCCAACCATTTGTTGGCGTTTGCACGGTCGCCAACACTTAAATACTTTTGTGCCACCATCAATCGCGATACATAATAGTATGGTGATGATTTTGTGTTTAATCCTGACAAGTATTTTTCAACAGCACCTGCGTCCATTTCATCGCCGTCAATGCTGACCACGTGCAGTGCCGCCAGGTCGCGAAAATCGCGTGTGTTTCCGTGTTCTGCCAGATATTTCAGATTTTCAACATTTTTATCCAATACATATGATTGAAACAGTGCCAAATCTGCTGTTGCACCTGCGCCATCGCGTCCCATTGATGCCAATGCGCGTGCATCCACAGATTCAATTGCGTCTTCGTAATTAATTGCTGTTGCAATTTTACGATCGTGGTATGCGCGAACACCCAACTGGATTCCAGATACAACAATCACAATACCTGCAACTGCGCCAATAATATAATTTTGGTATTTTTTCAGAAAACGTAATGTTTTTTCGTTATTTACATCTTCCCATACCTCGCGATACAGTGCGTCTTCGGCGTATTCTTCGCGTGTTTTATTTTTTGGTTTTATATTTTTGTTTCTTTCCAAAATTGATGCCATTGGAACAATCTCCTGATGTTAAAGGTCCCTTGATAATTCTTATTTTATTGCTATACTATAAAAGTTATGAAAAAGCAAATCAAGAACGCTTTACCTGTTACATCGTCACCCAGCATTATCGCGTCGCGTGGGATGTCTGATGATGCAGGATTGGCGCAATATATTCAAACGATTCAAAAATTTCCTGTGCTGTCCGCTGAACAGGAATATGAATATGCGACAAAATGGGTTCAGAACCATGATAATGTCGCCGCTGAAAAATTGGTCGCCAGTCACCTGCGATTGGTGGTATCGGTCGCGTATGACTTTAAAAACTATGGCGTGCCTGTTGCAGAATTAATCGCCAGTGGAAATATGGGACTGATGCAGGCGTTACAGAAATTTGACCCAGAACGTGGTTTTCGCTTTTCTACGTACGCGATGTTCTGGATAAAGGCGGAAATTTACGAAACTATATTAAATAATTGGTCGATTGTAAAAATTGGGTCCAGTGCAAATCAAAAACGCGTGTTCTTTAATCTGGCACGTGCGAAACGGGCTCTCGGGATAATGGATAATAATTTGTCTGATGACCAGACCGAGGCTATTGCAAAATACTTGTCCGTACCTGAATCTGATGTTAAGCGTATGTCAACGCGTATTTCGGCACGCGATGTATCACTGAATGCGCCTGCGCGTAATGACGAAGATGGCGGCACAGACGTATTATCAAATCTGGCTGATAACCAGCACAATATCGAAGATTCAATGGAACAACTGGAATTTCGCCGTCGTGGATATGCATTGCTGAAAAAGCATTTGGCAGCGTTACCACAGCGTGACCGTGAAATATTATATGCACGCCGATTAAGTGAACCTGTATCAACATTGGAATCTTTGTCGCAAAAATATGGTATATCGCGTGAACGCGTACGACAAATCGAAGAACGCGCATATAATAAATTACGTGATGCAATTTTGCAAGAAACCCAAGGATAATTTACAATGCATTTATCAAGTGTATGCAAATATGCCACCATCGCTGTTGTGATGACTGTTATGTCTGTGCCTGCAAATGCTGCGATTGAATACAAGCGTGGCAATGTTGGACTGAAACTGTCGGGATACGCAAATGGTGGATTGATTGAACCAGATTTCAAAGAACCAAAATGGCTGGGTGACTGGGCGTTACGAACCCAGGCCAGTTATTATATTACCAATCGCCAGACGCTGGGTGTTGTATATGCGATGGACCAAAGTGCATTAGACGAAGATGAATTTGCGCACGAATTATTTGGACTGTATGAAAATCGTGATTTTGCTCGAATTGAACTGGGGATGACACATTCTGTCGCACGCAAGTTAAGTGTTGGTTTGCCAGATGTTGGTGGTTTGCGTGTGAATGAAAAGCCTTTGTTTTATAAAAAGATTCGCCCTGATGGTGCCGTTATTGCTGACACTGCGATAATCAGTGGTCACGAAGGGTTACGCGCAAACATCGTGTCCATTCCTGTAAATGGCGCACAATATGGGGTGTCACTGGCGGGGGTATCTGATGAATTTGATTATGCAGCAGATTTCGGATTAAAAATACGTCAGCCACACGGCAAAATCAAGACCGCATATTCTTTTGGTGCATCATTTATGTCGCATCCTGATAATTATCGTCCAGAATCATACACACCACGTGTAAATGCTGATTGGCGCGCCCAGGTGTCTGGTGGAATGAACATGCAATACAACAGTTGGATTTTGGGACTATCCTTGCGTGCAATATATGACCAAGACCCAACGGGACCCGTATCTGATGGTGTGTCGGTCGGGACTGGTATCAGTTATGACCTGATGCGGTACAGTTTGTCGTTGACGTATATATTGTCTGATACTGGCATTTGGGACAGCAGTGTCAAAGATTATGCAGACCATACCGTAATTGGTTCTTTTCGGTATAAATACAGCGAAAATATTGATGGCTGGATATCGTTGGGTATGACCAGCGAAACGCCGTTTGTATCGGCAGGGGTCAGGTTATCATTCTGATAAAAATGCCCCAAACGGGGCATTTTTTTTTAAAGCAAACACGATAATGTTGCACTGGTATTTTTTAACATAAACCATCCAATTCTGTAATCGGTGGCATATACTGTTATCATAAATAATGCCAGTATCGCGACAACGGTAATGACATAACCACGCCGTCCACGCATACAGTACAGTGATATATTGTAAAACAAGAATAATATATACGCATCAACCAAAATACTGATAACCCACATAGATGTGCAGTTAAATGCCAGCGCATTTAATACTAATATAATTGGATATACAAAAAATACAGACGCCAATCCTTTTATTGC
>JBJEXB010000034.1:0-3213 GCA_051885395.1 Candidatus Enterousia sp.
CAACGTGTCGGCTTTGGCGCAGCACGACTCCGCCCGCCGCATTGCCGACGAGGTGATTAAACTGGTGAAATGACCGCATTTTTGTAGAAAAACGATAAACACGAAACAACGATGGCTTACGACTTAAATATTCGCGAAGAGGAACTGAAAAATAAAGTTGCCACTGATTTTTTTGCAGAGTACGATACTACCAAAATTATTGGTAATGTCGATTTTTGCATTGCCGTACCGACAGATAAAAACGAACTTTTTGAGCAGGAATCGTTGTTGTGGGCGGAGGCAAAAAAAGGTAACAGAGCCGATATTTATGCCTCGCTCGTGCAACTCATTTTGACTATTGGCAAGGCACGCACGTTCGATAAGTTTTTGCCACCTGCTTTTCTTGGCGCATTCGATGCCGAAAAAATAGCATTTATTCAATATAATGCCGTGCTTGATGTGTTCTATCAAAACGACTTTAATTGGAATGTTACGCCCAGCGACCACGAAACGAAAGAGTTTCAGCAGGTGTACGAAACCGTGAAAGCCACGCTTGAGGCAAATACATATATTTATCGTTTTGGTGGCGACGATAAGGAGTTGCACCGTTTTATCAAACAGAATTTTATAGTCGGAAAATCAAGCGTTTCAAAAATTCGCATCAACAAAAACAACTTCACAAACATCTACAATAAATGGTTGCTGGAAGTAAAGCCTACCATTTCTGTAAATTGGGAAGTGGCCAAAAAGAATGGTATTATCGACGCAGATTTTTATCTTGCTGACATATTGAGCGAGCATAACGTTACGTTGAAAGAAAAACTCTATGTTTTGTTGCGCGACGACCATTACGAACTTGACCGCCGGATGAACGAAATGGGACTTTTTAGTAGTCAAGAAGCACAATTTTCCGACAAACAAAAAGCACATACGCAATTTTGGAATCGCTACAACCGACCGCCCAAACGCGAATATTGGGACTACATTGTGGAGCGTCGCGATTTGCTTGTGCCGCAGGACGTGCGCGAGCGCAAAGGCTCGTTTTTTACGCCACAAATTTGGGTGGAACTTTCGCAACAATACATTGCCGATGTGCTGGGCGAAAATTGGCAGGACGAATACTATGTGTGGGACTGCTGTGCGGGTACGGGCAATCTGCTTGCCGGGCTGACCAACAAATACAACATTTGGGCTTCGACACTCGACCAAGCCGATGTGGACGTAATGCGCGACCGCATAAAAAATGGTGCCAATCTGCTCGATTCGCACGTATTCCGGTTCGATTTTCTTAATGACGATTTCTCCAAACTACCACAACCTTTGCAAGAAATTATCAACGACCCCGAAAAACGACGTAAACTTGTCATTTATATCAATCCGCCTTATGCAGAAGCAACAACTGCAACAACGGTAACAGGAACGGGGAAAAATAAGGCAAAAGTAGCGACGGAAAATAAGATATATCAAAAATATAAAACAAAGATTGGTAAAGCGAGTAACGAACTATTTGCTCAATTTTTCGCCCGGATTTCTGGCGAAATCCGGGGGGCTGTGCTTGCAGAATTTTCAAAGTTGAAAATTCTGCAAGCACAGAACTTTAGTGATTTCAGAACTTTTTTTAATTCTAAATTACTGAAAATGTTTGTTGTGCCTGCTAAAACATTTGACAATGTAAAGGGTGATTTCCCTATTGGCTTTATGATATGGGATACAGGCACAGTCCAGCAGCAAGTTACTGCCATAACCGATGTGTATAGCGCAACTGTCGATTTTTTGGGAATAAAAACTCTTTTTTCTGCAATAGATCAGGCAAGTGTCAATAAATGGATAAAGCAATTTGACAATAAAACAGAAAAATGTTTAGGCTTACTTGACACTGCACCACCAGACTTTCAAAATACTAAATTTGTAAATATTGCTCTTGATTTAGGTGCCAGAAATGTTAGAAATCCATATTTTATTAATCAAGATAATATTATTGAAGGTTGTATCTATCTTGCCGTTCGTCATTGTATAGAAGCTACTTGGCTGAACGACCGCGACCAATTTCTATATCCGAACGACGGTTGGCAGGAGGATAAGGAGTTTCAGTCGGATTGTTTGGCATTTACATTGTTTCATGGGCAAAATCGCATCAGTTGTGAACAGGGTGTAAATCATTGGATACCATTCACCGAAAGTGAGGTCGATGCCAAGGAAAAATTCGACAGCCATTTTATGACCGATTTCATTGCCGGTAGGGACGTGGCGTGCCGCGTCTCTACGGAGCCGCCCGATTTGTTTGCTGACGAGGTAGAACGCACGGTTTCTGTGGAGCCGTTGCAGTTTTCGGCCACAGCGCAAACCGTAATGGATGCAGGGCGTGAGTTATGGCGTTATTATCATGCCCGACCCGATGTCAATCCTAATGCTTCGCTTTATGATATTCGTGCGTATTTTCAAGGACGTAACGAAAAAGGCAAAATGAACAACACCAGCACCGACGAATGCTATAATACATTGATAGGAAATTTGCGTCAGGCATTGAAAGAATTGGCAAAGAAAATAGAACCAAAAGTTTACGAATACGGATTTTTGAAATAAATATGTAGGGACGCATTGAATGCGTCCGTTGATAAAACAACAATATGTCCCAATCTTTGCCGGATAGAAAAACTGTTCGCTTGTGCGATTACAATTATGCCGAAGGCGAATATTTTGTAACCATTTGTACCGAAGGGCGCGTGCATTATTTTGGAGAGATAGAACATGGTGAAATACAATTAACCAAAATTGGCGAATATTTGAAAATGCAGATAGAAATAACAGAAAAATTGCGTGTGGGTGCAGTAGAAATACCATGTTATGTGATTATGCCAAATCATGTGCATTTGATTATAATAATCAATGCTCGTAGGGACGCATTGAATGCGTCCGGCGCGCCACGGGTTGATGTTCTGAAAACGGACGCACGCAGTGCGTCCCTACAATTTGGACCACAACGCGGAAATTTGGCATCGGTGGTTGCCGGTATCAAATCGGCGGTAACCCGATTTGCCAACGAAAATAACGTTATTTTTGCATGGCAACAGCGTTTTTACGAACACGTTGTACGCAGTCGCACGGAAATGAACCGCATTGCGGAATATATAGAACAAAATCCCTATAATTGGGCAACAGACGAATATAATATATAACCAAACTATGAATTATAAAAACATCTATTTTCTCGGAATCGGCGGCATCGGCATGAGT
>JBJEXB010000035.1:0-3178 GCA_051885395.1 Candidatus Enterousia sp.
AGCATTATCTGTATTTGGCAGTGGTTATGCGTGGCTGGTTCGTGATAATGGTAAATTAAAAATAATTACGACCGCCAATGCTGACACCCCCATTGCACACGGCATGCAACCAATTATGTGTGTTGACGTATGGGAACATGCATATTATCTGGATTACAAAAACAAACGTGCAGATTTCATTGATGCATATCTGGATAAATTAATTAATTGGGATTTTGTAATTGAAAACTTAAATATGTAAAAAAAACGGGGTTGTCCCCGTTTTTTATAACCACAAACTAATATCGGTCGTATATTACAGGTGTTTTATTAACCGTATAAATACGACCGTCATTTTCACGATTGTAATAAATATATATCACATTTGATGGCAAGTTCGTCTTTACCCATGGATTAAAAGTCCCAATAATCTGACGTGATGTATTGTTTGGAAATACAGCATGAAATGTATTATCAAATACACGCGTATATGCATCGTCAAAGTTTGGTGACGTAATCACATTCATCAATACAACGCCATTATCTGCAATGCGTGCACGAATACGCTGTAAAAATTCTGCGGTAATCAGGCTTTCGGGAACCTGAAAAGAATTTGAATACACATCCAGCAAAATCACATCGTATTTTTCATTCGTGTTCTTTAAATACTGGCTGGCATCTTGGACAACAAATTTCTTGTTCGGGGTCAGATGTTGACCCAAGAAATATTTTTCAGACACATCTTTTAATGTTCGTTCAATATCAACAAATGTGTATTCATGAAAAGTATCATTTAATCCAAATGTAAATCCACCTGCCCCCAGTACCAATATTTTACGACATTTGTCATGTGGCATATTATAGATAAAGTTTTTATTTATGTAATTAATATATTCCGCGGTACTACCATTAATTTTATTATACACAGACATTGGCAAACCATTCATATTCAAAATGCGTGTGCCATCATTTACTTCTGTAACATAAATTGTAGAATTTGCATTATTAACCAATATCCCATGATGCGCGATTTGATATCGGTCACTGTTCAACCAATATGTTGGTATTGCAATCAATACACATGCCAGCAAAATTCCCCAATGCATACGCGAAATAATTGCCGCGATGCACGCCAGCGCAACAACCAACATCACTGTATGATTTACACCAATAAATGGCATCAGTAACAGTGTTGTCGCCATTGATGCAACAACAGAACCAATTGTGTCCCACGCCATTATGTTACCTGTGTAATTTGTATTAAACTGATACAATTGACGCGACAATAACACGGTATTAAACCCGAACAAGAAGGGACCTACTGACAACAATACCCCTGAATACAAAAACGTCTGTAATGCGCCAATTTGAATTCCGTGCGTGTACATCCATCCAAAATAGCGCGATATTAATGTAAATGTTCCCGCGCCACACGCCAAAAATGCAAAGATAATAAAACTGATTCCCAGGATTGTTGGAATATGTGTATCTTTGACCCGTTTGGACGCGCCCAAGAAATACCCCAGTGACATAAAACCTAAGAATATTCCCATAATGATACTGGTAATTACAGCACTGGAACCGACAAAGAAACTGAGTTGACGCAACACCACCAATTCCAATGACAAACTGATATACCCATTCAAGAAAATCAAAAATACTAAGCCTGCACGTGAATTAAAACGCATCTTATTTCCCCCTGTGTGGGCAATACTAGTAAAAAATCAAATGTGGCGCAACTGGATTATTATGGGATTTCTATCCTATGGACACGGCAACGTTCATATAATATTATTATGCCAGAGATTACATCAAGTATAATTAAGATTGTCGGTATATGTACGGGAATAAATTATCCCGTACTTTTTAATGTGCATTTATCAAGCGTACGTCATCAAATTCAGGATATCTGTTAAACATTGCCTGTGCAAATGGACACAGGGCTAGAATCTTTCTGTGATTCGCACGCGCCAGATTACATACTTGGCGTACCAGGTTTAATCCGACATTTTCATTGCGAAATTCTGCATCAACCGCAGTATGGTCAATAATCATTTTATCTGCTACGCGTACAAATGTGATTTCGCCAATCTTGCGATTATTACATAACGCGTTAAAACCCTGTCCATTCGGAAACAAAGAAAATTCCACATTGCATGTCATTGGTTTATCCTTTGGTTCTATATGGGCAGTATATCGCAATTTTTTGCCCCCATAAATAGGGTTGTAATCCATCAAAAACGGGGCATTTGCCCCGTATGATTATTTACCAATCATATTAAAATTTTGTCGAATTATTTTTGCACTGCGTCGAAGCTCTGCAGATTCTGTTGCGGACATTTTTGGCTTTAACATTTGCCCTGCCCCTGTGATACCGACGATACGTGGCATTGACATTGCGACCTGGTCTGACGACGTGCCAGATACACAACTGACAGTTAAAATTCGATGTTCATCATTAATTATTGCACGTAACAGGTCCGCCACTGCTGCACCAATACCATCCCACGTTGCACCACGACCCTGGATTATTTCATACGCGGCATTACGCACACGATGTGAAATTGTGTTTCGTGCAGTCTGGGGCAAAGATATTTTCATCTGGCGGCAGAAATCATCCAACCCAATCGCCCCAATCGAAACAGATGTCCAATTAACAACACTGCTGTCACCATGTTCCCCCAGCACATATGCATTTATAGAAGGCGTTGAAACCGATAAATGTTGTGCCAATATTGTACGCAGACGCGCAGAATCCAACATTGTTCCCGTACCTATAACACGTGATGCGGGCAATTTTGATAAACGCTGTGTCAACATAACCATTACATCCAAAGGATTTGTTACAACAATTATCTTGACCGTTTTTGGGTCAACATTTGCCATAACACGCGGAACGATATCTGAAATTACTGCAACGTTTTTATTCAATAAATCTGTGCGTGTTTCGCCTACCTTTTGATTCGCGCCAGCAGCAATAATCACAATATCAGAACCACGAATTCCACGATAATTACTGACCGCTGTGATTTTTACATCAAAACTGAAACTGGCAGCATGCCCTAAATCCTGGGCAGCGGCACGCGCACGTACCGCGTCACGGTCAAATAAAACCATTTCGTGAACAAAGCCCGTACTTTTTACCGCGGTTGCAACCGCAGAACCAACAGAACCAATACCGATAATTGCAACTTTCATA
>JBJEXB010000036.1:0-3170 GCA_051885395.1 Candidatus Enterousia sp.
CGCCCCCATATCAGAGTTCAAAAAGTCCCGAACATTATTACAAATGATTGTGTCAAAATCACCGGCCGGCAGAGATATTGTCCCGCATTTGTAATATTTATATTGCCGTAATTCCTTGTTCCCAGTTTTATTTTTGAACACTGCACCATCGGCGGTATATATCATATTGTGGAACAGCAGTCCGCCGCGACAATAACTGCTGCGCCCTTTATGATTATTATTATCGATCAGTTTTTGCTGTACGGCGTCAAACAGTTCCTGGGTAATAATTGCGGGATGTTGGCCATCAAAGACTTCCCCAGTTGATTTATTGGGTAATTTGCCCAGATAAATTTGATTTTTCAAAATCCGTTCAATGATATTCGTGGTCATTTCCCGGCCGCCACGTGTCTCGCCTTTCCTGGTCGTCCATTGCTTGCCATGAATCCCAAGGGCCGCAATGCGATCCCGGCAATCTAATAAACTATGACTGGCCAGGTATGTATTGAATATCTTGTTTACAGTTTCACGTTCCGTTTCGTTTACAACCAGTTTTCCAAATTGTATGTCATAGCCCAATGGCGGCACGCCACCAACCCATAGTCCTTTGGACTTGGTCGCACGCATTTTGTCGCGGACGCGTTCACTGGCAACCTCGCGTTCAAACTCTGCAAACGATAGCAGCATATTTAGCGTTAATTTACCCATTGCAGTACTGGTATCAAAACTTTGTGTAATGCTGACCAGATTGCAATCGTGTGGTTCAAAGTCTTCTTTCATCATACTTTTGAAGTCGTAAATGCTGCGCGACAAGCGGTCAATTTTATAGACCAGCACAACCTGAACTTTGGCATTACGAACATCGGTTAGCAGCGCTTGCAATCCGGGGCGCGCCATTGTCCCGCCGGAAATACCGCCATCGCTGTACGTCTTGAAGTATTCCCAGCCCTGAAATGCCTGTGATGCAATGTACGATTTACAGGCCAGTTCCTGGTTATCCAGTGAATTAAACTCCATATCCAGCCCACGTTCTGACGATTTGCGTACATATATAGCACATTGTATTTTCATTATTTTTACCTCTTTGCGTGTGTGCATTAGTGCTTACAAAACAATGTAAGTCCAGTGGTTTATTAGACTTGACTTATGAGGCAACATAAGCGGTAATTGCAACAAAAAAGGATGTAAAATGAATGAATTAAAACAAATGTCGCCTGAACGCCTGCGTGAATTGTGGCGGTGGCATTTTCAAAATGATGCCCGACCACAATTGCGTCCACTGTGGTATAAAATTCAATGTGCGCGCACCGGGCAAAAAATTGAGCAACGGCATTTAACACGATTGAATAAGTATGCGGCATCGCCGGAATTATGTGCATCGCGGGCAAATCAGATAAAATATCGAATAAAGCCTGGCACACACATGATAAAGAAATACAAAGGGCGTGAATATATCATTGAAGCGCTGGGCAATGACACTTTCCGATATAATGGCGCGATTTATAAAACATTATCTGCCATTGCAATGGTAATCACAGGTCATAAGGTATCGGGTTATGATTTCTTTGGTCTTTATACAAAAAGGAGCAAAGAATGATTTATGGCTATATACGTGTTTCAACCGACAAACAAGATTGTGCGAATCAAAAACTGGGGATAGAGTCGAAAGCCAATGCCTTGGGGATTTGCATAGATAAATATATAGAAGATTCCGGTATATCCGGGACAAAAGAACCAGAAGAACGCGCGTTGGGCGGTGTGCTGCGCCGCTTGCGACCGGGTGATATTATCATATGCAGCGAGTTATCCAGGCTTGGCCGTAAAATGTTTATGATTATGCGGATTTTAGAGCATTGTATGAAAATTGGCGCACGCCTGTACACGGTCAAAGATGGTTATGAATTGGGCGACAATATACAATCCAAAGTCCTAGCATTCGCATTTGGTTTATCGGCTGAAATAGAGCGAGATTTGATTAGGCAACGCACACGCGAGGCGTTGATAAATCTGCAAAAGCGCGGTGTAAAATTGGGACGGCCAGCCGGTGGCCGTAATACCCACCATGTAATAGATGGGCAAGAAAACACCATAATTGATATGTATTTAGCAGGAATTTCAAAGCGGCAAATTGCGCGTACTCTGCACGTTAGTCCACCGACAATTTCCCGTTTCCTTGAAAGCAGAAAATGACGGAAATTTTGTGTCACCAAGAGTGATTGCTTTTCTGGGAATTTTTGTTTATACTTTGTAAAACAATAAAAGGGTCATATAAGTGTGCCAGCCTGGGGAGTCGTGTAAAAACAAACAAATAGTTCCAAAACGCCGTATCGCTGATCGCGGCGAGGTTTTTACTGCCCCGCGCGAAGCCAATGTAATGAAAAACAAGGGCTCATCAGGTAGTCACGTTAAAAAATGCAAAATTCCAGAAATGGATGCAGGGTGCGATATTGCTGCCATTGATATTATTGAACGCAATTTGCATAGGAGCCTGTTTGATATATTGTTACGGGACATGAGCACTGGGCGTAATATTCTGTGGGCGTGTGATGATTATGCGTGTCTTGGTGGAAAATACAAATCTGGTTGCCCGATTACGCGCGATCTTATTACCCGCAAAAACAACAAGAATCTGATTCAACCGCGCATTTTGAAGGAAAAGTGCTATCAAAAAGAAAGAACGCGCACCCATGCAGAGGTCTTTACGCCATCCTGGATTTGCAACGAAATGAACAATTACTGTGACGAAGAATGGTTTGGCAGACCGGATGTTTTCAACAAAGTCAATAATGATCATACATGGACGGCGACCACAGAACCAATATTCCCTGCTGGTTCAACGCAATGGCATAAATATGTACTGTCGAAGCGCATAGAAATCACCTGTGGCGAGGCACCATACCTGGTATCACCCTATGACACCACCACTGGCAAGATTATCCCCATCAGCCAGCGCATCGGACAACTGGATCGTAAATTGCGCGTCATCAATGAAAATATGAATTCGGAACGTTACTGGTTCGAATGGGTGATTAAGGCGTACCAAAGCACCTATGGCTATGAATACCAGGGGGACAATCTGCTGTTGGCCCGCGAAAACCTGCTTTATACATTCATAGACAATTACAAATTCAAATTCGGTAAAGAGCCGAACATTCAAAAACAAAAGAAAATCGCCCAGATTATCACATGGA